>CAZBXV010000055.1:0-12559 GCA_964496205.1 uncultured Acidimicrobiia bacterium | reverse complement strand
ACGGTTCCCTCGGACGGCTTGACGTAGTAGTACATGTCGTCGAAGTCGATCTCCTGAAGGATGCCGCCGCCTCCCCAGGTCGGCACCGGCTTGCGAAGGAACCGCTTGTAGGCGCGAAGCCGGAACTCGAGCATCCACTCGGGTTCACCCTTCATGGCGGACATCTCGCGGATCACATCCTCGTCGAGGCCCTTGCGCGCCTTGAAGACCGTGGTCGAGTCCGAGTCGTGCCAGCCGAGCGAGTACGAACCGAGGTCTATGTCGAGTGTTGCCATATCGTGCCCTTTTCCACTACGTCGGTAGTGATAATAGCAGTAGAGGGATTGATGTCACCCACGCGAAGAGCGGCCCGAGGGCCGCTCTTCGCCATCGCCGTCGCGGATGGAATCAGGAGTCGGGGGTGTAGTGGGGGTTGTGCGGGTTCAGCCAACCCTTGGGCGTGCCGTCGGTTTCCTCCGACTCGGTGCTTTCCGCGTCATCGGTCTTGTCCGGCTTGCCTATCTTGCTGTTGGCTGCCTGCTTGACGAACTGGCCGCGGGGGCCATTGTACGTGCCGAGAAAGGTTTGACCGTCGTCGCTCTTGAGCCAGTGCACGAACGCTGACACGAACGTCCCGTGGTTCATCTGGCCGTGGGGGCCGGTCGCGTCGAGGCACGTACTCCCATCTGGGGACTCGGGTGGACACCACTTCTCCGTCTCCTGGTCTCCGAACCCCCAGTAGAAGACGAAATCTACGAGGCTCGTGGCGAAATCGTCCGGAGCGTAGAGAACGAACTGCTCACTCCCAGGGGCAATCGTTGTGGATGGCGAAGACGCTTCCGTGGTCGTTTCCTCGGCAACCGCGAGTGACGCGAACGACACGACCATCAACAGGGCCAGTGCAACGACTCCAAAGGCTTTCGATCTCATGTGTACCACTCCTTCGCAAGAACAAGTCACGGATGCGCCCAGAACGTTACGCCACGATCTGTGGCCATAATCTCACTCAGTGAGGTTACCTCTCGCGCCGGCAAGATGGGAGTAGCGTCCCCCTGCCCCGATGAGGTCCCCGTGGTGTCCCTGTTCGACGATCCGACCGCCGTCCATCACGATGATTCGATCGGCACGCTCGGCGGTCGTCAGCCGGTGGGCGATGACGATCGCCGTCCTGTCGCGCAGCAACTGATCGAGGGCGGCCTCGACCATTCCCTCGGTCTCGGGATCGAGGTTGGACGTCGCCTCGTCGAGCACGACCACCGCAGGGTCGGCAACAAACGCTCTGGCGAGAGCAACCAATTGGCGCTCACCCGACGACAGGCGGCTACCGCGTTCCCTCACGTCGGTATCGAGCCGCTCGGGCAGGGATCGAACCCAGGCTGAGATCCCCATCGCCTCACATACACGCCACAGCTCCTCGTCGGTGATCCCGGGCTTCGAGAACGCCAGGTTGTCGCGCAGCGACCCGGAGAACAGGAATCCTTCCTGGGGAACCATCGCGATCGATCGACGCAACTCCAGCTCCGAGAGGTCCCGCAGATCGACACCGTCGAGCATCACCTGTCCCGCGGTCGGATCGTAGAAGCGGATCGCGAGCTTGGCGATGGTCGACTTCCCGGCGCCGGTCTCCCCCACCACGGCAAGGCGCTCTCCGCATCGCACCTTCAGATCGACGTCGTGGAGCACAGGAAGGTCGGGGTCGTAGCCGAACGTCACGCGTTCGAAACCGATCTCACCGCAGGCGCCGTCGGGTATGTCGACACTCGATCGGATCTCCAGCGACGGCCGAGTGTCGAGGATTCCGAACAGCTTCCCGAGCGCGGCAAGCGCTGCTTGGAGCAGGTTGTAGACGTTGGAGAGCTGAACGATCGGATCGAAGAAGTACCTGAGGTACAGGAGGAACGCGACGAGCGACCCGAAGCTCAGATCCCCTGCGAGCACGCGTCGGCCGCCGAACAGCAACACGAGCGCCGTTCCGACGGTCGAGATGAAATCGACTGACGGGAAGTAGGACGCAATCGCCTTCGCCGCTTGGAGGTTCGCCTCGAAGTACTTCTGGTTCACCCTTCCGAACTCGACGCTCTGCCTGCGCTCCTGGGTGTACGCCTGGACGACACGAACACCCGAGATCCCTTCCTGGAGGGTTCCGAGGACCCGCCCGATCTGTTCCCTGATCGCCTCATACGCACGGTTGGCGTAGGTGCGGAACACGACCGATACCACGACGAGCGCCGGCAACAGGGTCAGCACGGTCCACGCGAGACCGGTGTCGATCGAGAACATGGCGATCGTCACGCCCGTGACCATCAACACACTGGTGATCACCGAGATCGCCCCCTGATCGGCGAACGCCGTGAGCGCCTCGACATCGGAGGTCATTCTGGACACCAAGACACCAACCTTCGACTTCGAGAAGAACGCGACGTCGAGGCTCATCATGTGTTTGAACACACGAACCCTCATCGCCCGCAAGTACCGCTCCCCGACCGCAGCGACCTGATACATCGAGTACCGCTGTGTGAAGTACTGGATGACCAGAACAAAAACGTAGACAACCGTTGCTTCGACGATCACACGCATGTCGCCTGCGGACACGCCCTTGTCGATGCCTGTCCTCAGCACCAGCGGTACGGCGACACGAGCGACCGTTGCCACCGCGGTCAGCACCAACGCCCATATGGCCGCACCGATCAGATGCCGCCCGAGCCCGAGGGCTCTGCGAACGAGCTGAAATGGGCGCTCGATCTGGTGCTCTCCGCCGTACCGCGCGTACATCATGGCGACGGTTCCGTCATCGTTTCGGCGAGTACTTCCCGATACCGCTCGGACTCGGCGAGGAGCTGCTCGTGCGTCCCCGAAGCAACCACCTTGCCCTCCTCGAGGAACAGAACCCTGTCCGCGAGCGTCAAGGTCGTCGTGCGATGCGCGATGATGATCGTCGTTCGGTCCTGCATCACGTCCCGTAGAGCATCTCTGATCTCCCGTTCGGTGATCGCGTCGACCGAAGAAGTGGCGTCGTCGAGGATCAAGATCTTTGGATCCCGAAGGATGGCCCGTGCAAGTGCGATCCGTTGCCGCTGCCCACCGCTGAGGCTGTAGCCACGCTCACCGACAACCGTGTCGTATCCATCGGGAAGATGACAGATGAAGTCGTGCGCCTGCGAAAGGCGGGCTGCAAGCCGCACCTGCTCATCTGAGGCATCGGGCGCCCCGAACGAGATGTTCTCGCCGATCGTTGCGGAGAACAGAAAAGGTTCCTCGAACACGAGCGCAACCTGGTTGCGAAGATCGTCGACCTTCAACCTGCGGACGTCGACACCGTCCAGATACACCGATCCCTGATCTGGGTCATAGAAACGTGGCACGAGATAGGCAAACGTCGTCTTGCCGGATCCGGTCGATCCCACCAGCGCGATCGACGATCCTGCGGGAATGGTCAGGTCGACGTCATCCAACACTGCCGAGCCTTCGGGATAGGCGAACGACACATGTTCCAGGCGTAGCGTCCCCGGACCGTCGGGAATCGGCAGGGGCCGGCTCGGCGACGAAATCTCCGGCGCAGTCTTGAGGAGCTCCGTCACTCTGGCGGCAGCGGCAGCGGAACGTGGCAACTCGGCGAAGAACCATCCGGTCATACGCAAGGGGAACATGAGAATGGCCATGTACTGAGTGAACGCCACGAAGTCGCCGAGTGTCATCGACCCGCCAATGACCCGACTCCCACCGACCAGGAGCACCGCGGCGGTCGCGAGTGCGGGAATCAGCTCGAACATCGGCACGTAGACCGAACGGAGGCGGAGCATCTTCATCGTTCGGTCGTAGATGCTGTCTGCGCTGTCCGAAAGTCGCCCAACAACCCGATCCTCCTGTCCGTAGGACTTCACGACTCGCACGCCTGCAACCACTTCTTCGACGACACGGGAGAGGTCCGCGAGTCGCTGCTGCACCTCCCACGAAATGCCCAGGATCGTCGTCGCGTAGCGGTTGGCGAGCAGGAAGAGTGAAGGCACGGCCAACGATGCGATCACCCCCAGAACGGGGTCGAGCACGATCAGCACGATCACCACGATCACCGTCAACGCGATGTTGGCGATGGTGAGAGGCATCATCGAGAAGATCATCCGGACTTGTCGGAGGTCCGACGATGCCCTCGACATCAACTCTCCGGTCGGAACGATGTCGTGGAAGCTGAATTGGAGACGTTGCATGTGCTCGAACAGACGGTTGCGGAGGTCCGTCTCGGCTCGGTAGGCGAGACTGAAGGCGAAGAACCTGCGGCCGCCGATACCGAGCGCTTTGAGGAGCCCGACAGCCACGATCAGCCAGAAGAGAGGCACGAGCAGCTTGGAGTTCTGTCCGCCGATCGCGTCGTCCACGACGAGTTTGGTCAGGTACGGAACGAGAACCACCATCGACATCCAGAGGAGCGCGCTTCCGATCGACAGCGCCGATGCCTTCCTGTATCGCAGGAGTGTCCGCCCCAGCAGGCCCATTCCTGCCTTGACCGCCGGGTCGCGCAATGTCGTACTCACTGGGTTCGGCGCCGCCTGCGGGCGAATTCCGCTGAGACCGACGCCGCCAAAATGACGACGTAGGCGATGATGTAGAGCCACAGCAGCAACACGGCCAGGGTGAAAACCGCGAACGTGGCTCCCGGCGCACCACGCCAGTCGATGAACGCCTGAAACACGAGGGAGGAGCCGACGATGCCGAGTGCGCTCAGCACGGAGGCAAGTCTGATCCCCGGTAGCCGCCGAGGTGGCCCATATCGGTAGAAAAGCCACAAGAACGAGAGGATCCCAAGCGCGGCGATCGGAATGCGCAGCGCCGTCCACACGGTGTGAATCCAGTTGATTCCTGTACTCGCCTCGAGATGATCGGCGATGACACCGCCAACCGGAATCAGCAGCATCGTGATGAAGAGCATCACGCCACCGCCGAAGGTGAGCCCGATGGCGACCAGTCTGATCTTCCACCACGGGCGGTCTTCTTCGAGTTCCTCGATCTGCCGCAGCACCTTGATCATCGTCAGCACGGCGCGCGAGGCCGACCACCCGGCGATCACGAGACCGACGACGATGAAGACGCCTTTGCGATCGGGAAGCACCTGGGCCACCGAGTTGAGTATCTCCGCGATCTGCTTTGCCATGTCCGGGGGCAACACGGCGGACAAGGCCGTCTCGGTCGAAGAGGCATCTTTCCCGAACAGCGACGCAACAATCAGCAGCACCGCTGCGATGGGGACCAGCGCGAAAAACGTGTTGTAGGCCACGGCGGCGGCCAGGACACTCGGTTCGGACGCGGCGAAGCGCTTCACGAACCGCACGGTCGGCTGGTGGTCGAGATTCACCGGTGCAAGGTTAGAAGGGTCACCGGCTGTGCCGGCCACCAGCTTTTCAGCGCACGGCGTCTGCCCGGGTGGAGAACGAAGAGCGAGCTAGACCTGTACCGCTTGACGAACCCGGAATGAGATCCGGTGAGATTCGACATCGTCGATGGAAACGACGAACGAGTAGCCACCTTCCTTTGGAAAGACGAGGCCGTTGATGGTGATAGCCCGAACGACACCGATGTCGAGACCGTCCGGAATACCCTTGGGACGCCCCGATCGGAACGGCTGCTTGATCGACTTGTCGCCGAAGACGCTGTGCCCATCCTCGTCAACGAGGTCGACCGACAGGGTGAACTGCTGGTCCATCTGTGTCCAAGGAACTCGGACCCGCAATCCGATCCCGAGACTCGGATGGCGTGCAGGGAACCTGGCAGCGTGAAGCGTATCCCAACCGCCACCGAGGACATATAGCTTGCCTGCGACGGCCTGAACGGCGTCGGCGAGAATCGCGACTTCGATCTCAGGAGCGAACAACGTCATGCTTCAAGCCTAGGGGCTCAGGCTGGAGGGGGCCGTCCCACCGACGATAGCGACCAGCGACCAGCGACCAGCGACGGAAGCTCGGCAATGCTCGTCGCGTTCTTGCCGGCTGCTGGAGACTGGCCGCAGAACAGCTGAACTCCCCTCGATCGTCCCAGGCAACCCCTAGGCTCCCCTCATGCACTGGTACAAGGATGCGGTCTTCTACGAGACCCACGTTCGATCCTTCTTCGACAGTGACGGCGACGGGTTCGGCGACTTCAAAGGTCTGACCACCAAACTCGACTACCTGGAGGATCTCGGCATCACCGCGATCTGGCTCCTGCCCTTCTACCCCTCGCCACTACGAGACGACGGATACGACGTCTCGGACTACACCTCGATCGATCCGCGGTACGGAACCCTTGACGACTTCAAGGCACTCATCGACAAGGCCCACCGTAGGGGCATCAAGATCGTCACCGAGTTGATCGTCAACCACACCTCGGATCAACACCCGTGGTTCCAGAGGGCCCGCCGCGCACCGGCAGGCTCACCCGAACGGGACTTCTACGTGTGGAGTGACAGCCCGGACCGCTACCCCGACACGCGCATCATCTTCACCGACTCCGAGACGTCCAACTGGGCGTGGGATCGCCTCGCCGGCGCCTATTACTGGCACCGTTTCTTCTCACATCAGCCCGACCTCAACTACGACAACCCGGCCGTCCGCGAGGCCGTTGTGGACATGATGGATTTCTGGCTGGATCTCGGCGTCGACGGCCTGCGCCTCGACGCGGTTCCATATCTCTTCGAACGAGACGGCACCAACTGTGAGAACCTGCCCGAAACTCACGCCGAGTTGAAGGTGATTCGGGCTCACCTCGATGAGAAATACACCGACCGGATGCTCCTCGCCGAAGCGAACCAATGGCCCGACGATGCCGCTGCCTATTTCGGCGACGGGGACGAGAGCCACATGAACTACCACTTCCCGCTCATGCCCCGCCTGTTCCTCGCAATCGCCCGGGGAAACAGGGTTCCGATCGAGTGGATCCTCGAGCGCACCCCCCGAATCCCCGAAACGTCGCAATGGGGCATCTTCCTTCGTAATCACGATGAACTGACCCTCGAAATGGTCACTGAAGAGGAACGCGCCGAGATGTACAGCATCTACGCCAAAGACCCGCGGGCGAAGCTGAACGTCGGTATCCGGCGTCGGCTCGCTCCCCTGCTCGGCAACGACCAGCGGAAGCTCCGCCTGATGTTCTCCTTGTTGCTTTCAATGCCTGGCAGCCCCTTCATCTACTACGGCGACGAGATCGGCATGGGCGACGACCTCGACCTACCCGACCGAGACGGCGTTCGGACACCGATGCAGTGGAACGATTCTCCCAACGGCGGATTCACCGACGGAGCGGCTTCGTTCTTCCCCATCATCGAGGACGACACATTCGGCTACCAGACAGTGAACGTTGCCGGGGCCATCGCGGACGATTCATCGTTGTGGCATCACGTTCGACACATGATCGAGGTGAGGAAGCATCACAGGTCCTTTGGTCGCGGCACGGCCGAGTTTCTCCACCCTGACGATCCGTCTGTGCTCATGTTCGAGATCAGCAGCAGCGCCGACTCCGTACTCGTGGTCGCCAATCTGTCAGGCGGTGAGCAGGCGGTCTATCTCCCCCACGGCGGCATGGACGATCTGACCGGTGCGCAGGTCGACAAGGGTTCCGTCACGATCGAGCCGTATGGCTATCGCTGGATCACTCGGCCTCTGGGCGACGCCGCAGACGCTTGACTTCACCTCTCGCCCGCTTCTGTTCCAGACGGCGGATCCGGGCCGTTCGCGAAGGACGTGTTGGACGGCGAGGTTTCTCTTCCCTCAACGCGTCGCGCAGCAAGTTGGCAAGCCGCCGCCGTGCCGATTGCCGGTTGCGCCACTGGGATCGGGACTCCGCTGCTCCCACAACGACGACACCGTCCCGCACACGGGACCCGAGCCGCTCGATGAGCAGGGACCGGACACCATCGTCGAACGCTCTGGACGCCGTTACGTCGAAGGACAGCTCGACACCCGTGTGTGAGCGATTGGCGTGCTGCCCGCCTGGACCTCCAGTGGTATGGAACCGCCAGACCAGTTCATCATCCGGTATTTCGATGGAACCGGTCACACGAAGCGGTTCGCCGGTCATAGCGCGCTCCGTTTCGGCTTGCCGAGGTCCGCTCTGGGAATTCGAATCAAGAACTCCCACCTCTTTGGAACCTTGTAGCCGGCAAGCCGTTCTCGGGCCCACGCAGCAAGTGTCATCTCGTTCAATCGGGGCGCAACGACGGTTGCCCGCAACACGCGGCCCCACTCTTCATCGTCTACCCCGTCGACAACGACATCTTCCACGTCCGGATGGGCAAGCAGCACGCTCTCTATCTCAGCGGGATACACGTTCTCACCGCCTGTGACCACCAGGTCATCGATCCTCCCGTGCACATTGAGCGTACCGTCGGAGTCGAGTGAGCCGGCGTCGCCTGTCCGGTACGCGCCGGTCCTGAGGGCTTCACCCCAGTAGCCCCGTGACACCATTGGCCCGTCCACCACAATCTCTCCGTCTTCAATCGCCAACGAGACGCCCGGGAGTGGAGTCACTCCTCGCTGCCCAGGACGGCCTGTTGCGATCTGAGCGGCCGTTTCCGTTGCCCCGTACGTCGCCACGGCGGGTATCCCGGCTCGATTGGCACGTTCGAGCAACCCATCAGGAATCGGACCGCCTCCGACAAGCACCGCCCGAAGCCGCTCGTGTGGCCTCTTCACGTAGGGGAGGATCCGTTGGAGCATCGTCGGAACGAAGGAGGCAAACTCAACATCGTGAAGGAGCGATGCCGCCCGTTCGGGGTCGAACCTCCGCTCCAGGATCACCGTACCGCCCACGTACATCGAACGGGTGAGGATCGAGAACCCTCCGACATGACTCAAAGGAAGCACTGCGAGCCATCGATCGCCCTGTCGGTGCCCGAGGAACTCCGCAGACGCCCCCGCAGCCGCGACGAGGTTGCCCCACGTGAGTACGACGCCTTTCGGGTAGCCCGTCGATCCGGAGGTGGCGAAGACCGCGAAATCCCGTTCCGGATCGGTTTCGTGTGGTGGAAGGGGATTCCCATCGGACGGTTCGAGCATGATGGCCCCAAACCGTTCGCGCAACGCGTCGGTCTCCACATCGGTGAGCTGGGGCGCCGTTGGAAGCAGCACTCCGCCAACCCTCGCAACCGCGAACATCGACGTCACGGCATCAACTGTCGAGTCCGCTCGGATCCCCACAAGGGTGCCCGGAGCAATTGCTCCCGCACACCCACCCGCTTTGCGCCGAACCACGTCCTCGAACTCCGCGTAGGTCACCGACCTCCCTGCCGTCTCGATGAACGGCAGGTCGCGTATCGTCTGCTCCGGCGGCCACTCCTTCACGATCACTACAGTACCGGGGCAGAAACGGAGGCTCATGGTCTCAGAGTTGTTCGACCCTGATCGCTGGGAACAAGTCGAAGCGTTCGACGACATCACGTACCACCGTGCCGTCGACCAAGGCACGGTGCGTATCGCGTTCAATCGCCCCGAGGTCCGCAACGCCTTCCGCCCGCATACGGTCGACGAGCTGTACAGAGCGCTCGACCACGCCCGTATGACAAGCGACGTCGGTGTCGTCCTGTTGACGGGAAACGGACCCTCCCCCAAAGACGGAGGCTGGGCGTTCTGCTCGGGTGGCGATCAGCGGATCCGAGGTACCGATGGCTACAAGTACGAGGGGACAGAAGGGATCGACCCGGCCCGCCTCGGACGGCTTCACATCCTCGAAGTACAGCGACTCATCCGGTTCATGCCGAAAGTCGTCATCGCACTCGTGCCCGGATGGGCGGTTGGCGGCGGACACAGCCTCCACGTCGTGTGCGACCTGACCATTGCCTCGAAAGAGCACGGTACGTTCAAGCAGACCGACGCAGACGTGGCATCGTTCGACGGTGGCTACGGATCTGCGTTGCTCGCCCGCCAGATCGGCCAGAAGCGCGCACGTGAGGTCTTCTTCATCGGCCGCACCTACACGGCCGATGAAGCGTTCGCCATAGGTGCGATCAACGCGTCGGTGCCCCACACCGATCTGGAGAGAATCGGCCTCGAGTGGGCCGCGGAGATCAACGGCAAGAGCCCTACGGCCATTCGGATGCTGAAGTTTGCGTTCAATCTCCCGGACGACGGCCTTGTCGGACAGCAGCTCTTCGCAGGCGAAGCCACCAGACTTGCCTATGGCACCAAGGAGGCGCGAGAGGGCCGCGACGCCTTCCTCGAGAAGCGCTCCCCCGACTGGTCACCGTACCCTCATCACTTCTGAGATGGCCCCGGACCCCGAAACACGACTCGGTGCCTGGTACTTGGCCTCACGGCCGCACACATTGCCCGCGGCGGTGGCCCCTGTCTTGGTCGCAGCAGGTCTCGCGTTCAAGGATGGCGTGTTTCGCTGGGGTCCGCTGATTGCCACAACCATCGGAGCGCTTGCCATCCAGGTTGCGGCGAACTTCGCGAACGATCTTTCCGACGCCCGCAAAGGAGCAGACAACGAGGACCGTATCGGACCCCGTCGAGCCGTTGCATCAGGACTGCTGAGCGAGCGCGCCATGGAAGTCGGGACGGCGTCCGCGTTCGCCGTCGCCACCCTGGCCGGTGTCTACCTGGTCACCCAAGCGGGATGGCTCATCATCATTGTCGGGGTGGCTTCCATCTTGGCAACGCTCGGCTACGTCGGCGGTCCCGTTCCGTACGGGTACAGGGGTCTGGGCGAGGTCTTCGTGTTCGTGTTCTTCGGTCTCGCCGCCACCGTCGTGTCCCGCTACACATATGACAGATTCGCCCCCCTCGACGTATGGCTCCTCGCTATACCGATGGGGTTCCTCGTGTCCGCGATCCTCGTCGCCAACAACGTCAGAGACATCGACACCGACCGTGCGACTGGCAAGCGGACACTGGCCGTCATCCTCGGACGATCACGCACGAGGATCCTGTTCGACCTACTCGTGTGGGGTTCGTACGTGCTCGTCGCCGCCTTCGCTATCTTCAAATGGACACCTCCCTGGTCGGCGCTCGCGCTCGCGTCACTCCCGATGGCCGTACCGATCACGCGGACGGTTCGCACGCACACCGCAGGCCCCCCACTCATCGTCGCACTCAAGGGCATCGCCAAGTTGGAGCTCCTGTTCGGGCTCCTGCTCGCCATCGGCGTCATGCTCTAGCAGACCACCCTCTCCTCGCGCGTCTGACTCCTCGTGGCCCCTTCTGAACCTCAGCCACGATGTCTCTTATGATCGGGCGGGCACAGACATACTCATGACTGATGGACGGAAAGGTCAAGAAGCAAATAAGGGACTTTCGGCCCTATTCCAACACCGTGTCGGCAAGAGACGATCGCGTACAGTTTCGAGGGTCGACAGAAAGGGTCGAAGGATGAGACGTTGGTTCATGCTGTTGGCTGTGCTCGCGCTGGTTCTTGCCGCGTGCACAGGTCCCGCGGGTCCGACAGGTCCGCAGGGTCCAGAGGGTCCCGCCGGTCCGGCCGGTCCGCAGGGTCCCGCAGGAGAGAGCGCAACATTCACTGCTGCCGATCTCACCTGTACCGAGTGCCACAACGACACGTCGACGATCACCGGCAAGGATCTCGAGTGGGAGATGTCCGGGCACGGTGAGGGCACTTCCTATCTGCGCGGCACCAGCGCCTCATGCGCAGGCTGTCACGCAGGTCAGGGATTCACCGCTCGGATCGCCGCCGGGATCACCAATCCGGACAACGTCGAAGAAGGCGTCGCCGACCCGGTGAAGACAGACTGTTTCACCTGCCACGACATCCACCAGACCTACACCACGGACGACTGGGCGCTGACGACCACCGATCCTGTGCCGCTGTACGCATTCGAGGGTGTGACGTTCGACATGGGTAACGGCAATCTCTGCGCAGCGTGCCACCAGCCGAGGCGTGCGCTGCCTGCGGCAACCGACGGGCTGATCACCATCGACAGCACACACTGGGGCCCACACCACGGGCCGCAGTCGGCGGTGCTGATCGGCGTCGGTGGTTCCACCACAGGCAGCCCGAGTGCCCACTACGACCTGGTTGCAGACGGCTGCCCGGCCTGCCACATGGGTGAGACCAGCAATCACACCATGGCGGCCAGCACGGACGCATGCCAGGGCTGCCACTCGGGCCTGGACACGTTCGACTACAACGGCGTACAGACCAAGATCCAGGGTCTCTTCGATCAGCTCGGCGCTGCACTGCAGGCAGCGGGAGCGCTCGACGAGAACCTGACGCTCGTCCCCGCTGACTATCCGGAGGCAGTGGCCGCAGCGGCTTGGGACTACGAAATGATCCACGACGACGGCAGCTGGGGTGTGCACAACCCCGACTACTTCGAGACGCTGCTCACCAACGATCTCGCAGCACTCGGCCAGTAGCTCACATCGACCCTTGTGAGAGCGGCGCCTTCGGGCGCCGCTCTCGCGTGAACAGTCGGCTATTCAGCAACGAGCCTCCAGCAGCCGGCGACCGGCCACCAGCCAGACGCGCCCACATCTGCCGCAAGACCGTGGGGCGTTCTCCCACTCCTCCCCCAGCAAAGCCCCAAGGCCGAGCAAGTCTTCTCCCCCAGCGAAGCCACAGGGCTGAGCGTTGAGGGAAGTGGCCCGAAGGGCCGGAGGGG
>CAZBXV010000054.1:0-12818 GCA_964496205.1 uncultured Acidimicrobiia bacterium | reverse complement strand
ACGACCACCACGACTGAGGGTACGACCACCACGACTGAGGGTACGACCACCACGAGACGGCGTGTCGTGACGACCACCACGGAGCCGACGACCGCCACTTCTGTGCTTGGTACGACGGTGACTCGTCAGACATCGACGACCGTGGCCGGTACGTCGGAGACCCTGCCGTTCACCGGTTCGTCGTCAGGCGTGGGAGGAGCCGGCATCGCTCTGGTGCTGCTCGGAGGCCTGCTCCTGCTGGCGTCTCGCAAGCAAGAGGAACAGGGTGTTGCGACGGCAGTCGCCCGTCGACGCGGCGCCCACAGGGCCTGACATCCAGGGGAGGGAAGCGAAGGTGCCCCGACCCGACGGGCCGGGGCCTTCGCATGTCCACTCGACCGCGTGAGGACGTCGCGATATGGCCATCTCGCGTAAGCAGGGGAAGGGGAGCTAGCATGTCTGCCACCATGAGTGAAGAGCGCGATGGAACCGACGTACGACCCGAAAGCCGTCGAAGCGCGCTGGTACGACCAATGGGATCGGGCCGGCGTCTTCCGACCTGAGCACAATCCCGACGGCAAGCCGTTCTGCGTCGTCATTCCGCCCCCCAACATCACAGGCCAGCTCCACATGGGGCATGCGCTGAACCACTCGATTCACGATGTGATCGTCAGACGCAAGCGGATGCAGGGCTTCTCCGCTCTGTGGCTTCCCGGGACCGACCATGCAGGAATCGCAACGCAGAACGTCGTCGAACGTGAACTGGCGCTCGAGGGCATGTCTCGACACGACATGGGGCGCGAAGCGTTCGTGGAGCAGGTGTGGGCGTGGAAACGACGCTTCGGGGAGAGAATCAACCTCCAGATGCGCCGGCTCGGCAGCTCCGTGGACTGGAGCCGAGAACGGTTCACTTTTGACGACGGCCTCTCCCGTGCGGTCCGTGAAGTCTTCGTCAGGCTCTACGAGGAAGGATTGATCTATCAGGGCAACCGCATCATCAACTGGTGTCCACGATGCGGCA
This sequence comes from uncultured Acidimicrobiia bacterium, assembly GCA_964496205.1. Classification (GTDB taxonomy): domain Bacteria; phylum Actinomycetota; class Acidimicrobiia; order Spongiisociales; family UBA4744; genus CAYLHS01. The sequence goes on along the minus strand of CAZBXV010000054.1, from coordinate 11,818 downwards.
CGGCTCTGGCTGAAATCGAAGTCGAGTACGAAGACGAACCGGGAGAACTCGTCTATCTCACCTACCCGTTCACCGACTCGCCGGGCGGAATCACCGTCGCCACGACCCGGGCGGAAACGATGCTTGGGGACACGGCGGTCGCGGTTCACCCCGATGACGGGCGCTACAGGGCCTACGTTGGCGAGACCGTTCGTCTTCCCCTGGTCGGACGTGAGATCCCCATCGTCGCCGACGACGCGGTCGACCCCGAGTTCGGCACCGGTGCAGTCAAGGTGACCCCTGCACACGACCCGAACGACTACGAAATCGGCCTGCGGCATCGACTCGAATCGCCGCAGATCCTCGACGCGAAAGCGACGGTGACGTCGACCGGCCTCGAATTCGACGGGATGGACCGATTCGAGGCACGCGAAGCGGTCAAACACGCGCTGTTTCTCGAAGGTGCGGTCGAGAAGATAGAGCCGCACGCCCATTCGGTCGGCCACTGCTATCGGTGCAAGACGACGATCGAACCGTATCTCTCGGACCAGTGGTTCGTGAAGGTGCGACCGCTCACGATCCCGGCGATCGAAGCAGTCGCCGACGGAGAGACCCGATTCATCCCGAAACGGTGGGAGAAGAGCTACTTCCACTGGATGGAGAATCTGCGTGATTGGTGCATCAGCCGTCAGATCTGGTGGGGGCACCGGATTCCGGTCTGGTACTGCGACGACTGCGGCGAGACGATCGTGTCTCGGGAGGATCCAACCGAGTGCACCTGCGGCTCCACGAACCTCCGTCAGGACGAGGACGTGCTCGACACGTGGTTCTCGTCCGCGCTCTGGCCATTCTCCTCCCTCGGCTGGCCGGACGAGACGGAGGATCTCAAGCGTTTCTACCCGAACTCGATTCTGGTGACTGGCTTCGACATCATCTATTTCTGGGTCGCGAGGATGATGCAGATGGGCCCGCATTTCATGGGGAAGGCTCCATTCGCCGACACCGTCATCCACGGACTCGTCCGGGAGGCGTCCGGAGCGAAGATGTCCAAATCCAGCGGCAATGCACTTGACCCCCTGGAAATCATCGCCGAGCACGGTGCCGACCCGCTTCGTCTCGCGCTCATCCAAGCTGCTGCGCCGGGACACGACGTGCCATTCGACCTCGAGTGGGTCGACGGAACCCGACGATTCGGTAACAAGCTCTGGAACGCCGTCCGTTTCACCCTTCAGCACGTCGCCGAAGTGCCAGAGGCCGGAGGGTACCCGGCGAATCCTGATCCAATCGACGCGTGGATCCTGTCGAGGCTGGGTGAGATCGCCGGGCGGTTCGACGAACTCTGCGACGAGTACCGGCTTTCAGACGCGTACGGGCTGCTCTACAACTTCGCGTGGTCGGAGGTGTTCGACTGGTATCTCGAGATGTCCAAGACGGCTCTTCGGGACCCGCAGCGTTCGGACGCAACGAGCCGAACGCTCGGTGTGCTCATGAGGGATTTGCTCAAGCTGTTTCACCCGGCGATACCGTTCATCACGGAGGAGCTGTGGAACGAGTTGAAAATCGGCGACGGGCTCCTCGCCGGCGCTTCCTGGCCGGCGGTTCCCTCCTACGACACGGTCGAAGGCATGGACACGCTTCAGGAACTCGTCACCGGCATTCGTCGCTTCCGTGCCGAACACGGCCTCGCCCCGCGAACTCCGCTCGAGGTGATCGTCTGTGATGCCGATGCGTATCGGAGTGACTGGTGGGAGGAGCAACTTCGATCACTCGCGTACTGCACATCTCGGTTCGAAGACGCGCCGGATGATCTCTCAGGATTCACCCGTATCGTTGCCGGATCCGTTCAGGGGTTCATCTACCTCGCGGGCCTGATCGACGTCGACGCCGAACGCGATCGGCTGGAACGCTCGCTCGCAGCCGTCCACAAGGATCTGGCGGTCGTTGAGAAGAAGCTGTCCAACGAAGCCTTTCTCGAACGGGCGCCGGCGACGATCGTCGACAAGGAGCGCGCCAAGCAGTCAGAACTCCAGCAGCGCATCGAGAGGCTCGCCACCCAACTCGACGAGCTGGCCGACTGAAAGAGGCCAAGACGAACTACGACGAGGCGGTGGCCTTTCTCGATCGGCACATCGGGCTGGGAATGCGACCCGGACTCGATCGTACTCGCGCGCTGCTCGACTCCATGGCCAACCCCCAAGAGGCATATCCGATCGTGCACATCGCCGGCAGCAACGGCAAGACGTCGACGTCGCGCATCGCCGCAGCCATCATCTCGGCACACGGCCTAGGCGTCGGGACCTTCACGTCGCCACACCTCGAGCGGATCGAGGAGCGTTTGGGTGTCGATGGGCGCCATGCGACCCCGGAGGAGTTCGCTGAAGCGACCGCCGACGTAGCGCCGTTCGCCGACCTTCTCGAAGCACGGACCGGAGAACGACCCACGTACTTCGAGCTGACCGCGGCGATGGCCTTCGCATGGTTCGCCGAACGGGCCGTGGATGTTGGCGTTATAGAGGTGGGTTTGGGGGGCCGGCTCGATTCCACGAACGCCGCTGACGGCACCATTGCCGTCGTGACCGGTATCTCGAAAGAACACATGAATGTCTTGGGCTCGACGATCGCGCAGATCGCACGAGAGAAGCTCGGCATCGTGAAGCCGGGCAGCACACTGGTCACCGGTCCACTGCCCGCCGAGGCCGAAGCCGAAGCCGAGCGAGTCGCGGAGGAATGGGGCGTCCAATGGTGGCGGTACGGCCGCGACTTCAGCGTTCGCGATGCCTCCCTGGCCGTCGGCGGGTGGCTGGTCGACGTGGACGGTGTCTACGAGACCTATGAGGATCTCATGCTGCCCCTACGCGGCCGCTACCAGACGAGGAATCTCGCTGTGGCCGTTGCGGCCGTCGAGTCCCTCTTCGGTCGACCGCTTGATCCATCCGCAGTCAGAGAAGGTGTGGCGGCCGCGCGTTCACCAGGACGGCTCGAAGTGCTTGGCAGGAGGCCGTTGCTCATTGTCGACGGATCCCACAACGAAGAAGGCATGGGGGTGCTCGCCGGTGCTTTGGACGAGGAGTTCCCACCCATGTCGTGGACCGTTGTCTTCGGGGTGCTCGGGGACAAGGACCTCGAAGGGATGCTGGACCATCTTCGAGGAATCGCCAAGAAGCTGATCGTCACAGCGCCAAGAAGCAGCCGGGCGGTCGACATCGATACACTGGCCGACGTCGCACGCGTCCATCTCGGCGACGGCATCGACGTCCGTGCCATTCAGGGGGTGGGGGCTGCCGTGAAGGAGGCGGTTCGCATCACAGGCGAGGACGATGCCATCATCGCAACCGGCTCGCTGTATCTGGCCGGCGAGGCTCGGCCCGTACTGCAACAGATCGCACGTCACGCGAAAGACTGAATGGAGGTAGCGACATGGAACACACGTTCATCATGGTCAAACCCGACGGGGTGCGTCGCGCCCTGATCGGCGAGGTGGTGTCACGCTTCGAACGCAAAGGGCTCGCACTCGAGAAGATCAGGCGTTTGGTCATCGACGAGGATCTGGCGAGGAGGCACTACGCCGAACACGTGGACAAGCCGTTCTTTCCGGATCTGCTGGCATTCATCACCTCGGGCCCCGTAGTAGCGATGGAGTGGTCGGGCGATGGCGCGGTATCGGTTGCCCGCACCCTGATGGGAGCCACAGACCCGAAGAAGGCAGATCCGGGAACGATTCGCGGTGACTTTGGACTGGCCGTCACCGAGAACATCGTGCATGGTTCCGACTCCCCTGAGAGCGCAGAGCGTGAGCTGGGGCTGTTCTTCGGCTGGGCCGACCCTTCTGTCCAAGAGACAGTCAACTAAGCTGAATCAGTCCCGATCCGAGGCAGTTCTCTTTGGCTGAACCGCTGTTTTCATTTGCAGGTCAAGACATGGCGATTGACCTGGGCACGGCCAACACGTTGGTCTATGTGCGAAACGCCGGCATCGTTCTCAACGAGCCGTCGGTCGTCGCGATCAACGTTCGGACCAATCGCGCCCTCGCCGTCGGCATGGAAGCCAAACGAATGATCGGACGAACCCCCTCCTACATCCGGGCGATTCGACCACTTCGAGACGGGGTTATCGCCGACTTCGACATCACCGAGAAGATGCTTCGCTACTTCATACACAAGGTGCATCGCAGGAAGTGGGCGAAGCCGCGAATCGTCATCTGCGTCCCCTCGGGGATCACTCCTGTCGAACGCCGAGCCGTCGAGGAAGCCGCGTACCATGCCGGCGCACGCCGCGCGTACACGATCGAGGAACCGATGGCAGCAGCCATCGGAACCGGACTCCCCGTGGGGGAGCCGTCGGGTTCGATGGTGGTCGACATCGGTGGAGGCACGACCGAGGTGGCGGTGATTTCTCTCGGCGGCATCGTCGAGTCACGGAGTGTCCGCATCGGAGGCGACGAACTCGATGAGGCCATCATCGACTGGGTCAAGAAGGAGTACAACCTACTCCTCGGTGAACGCACAGCCGAGCAGATCAAGATGGCGATCGGTTCGGCGTTCCCATATGAAGACGAGCCGGCGGCCGAGGTTCGTGGGCGCGACCTGTTGACGGGTCTGCCGAAAACCATCGTTCTGACGAGTCCCGAGATCCGTGAGGCCATCGAAGAGCCAGTGCAGCAGATCGTGGACGCCGTCAAGTACACCCTCGACAAGACGCCCCCTGAGTTGTCCGCCGACATCATCGAACGGGGGATCGTTGTCACAGGGGGTGGTGGACTCCTGCGGGGCATAGACGAGCGGCTCGCCCACGAGACCGGCATGCCAATCGTCACCGCGGATCGACCGCTCCAGTCGGTCGTGCTGGGGTCCGGCCGATGCTTGGAGGATTTCGATGCACTTCAGGGAGTTCTGATCGCGTCGAGCCGTCCCTGAGGTGAATCCATGAGCGAGCGGCAGGACCACGCCACATCATTTCTCGTGATCCTGGTCATACTGTCGTTTGCACTCATGACCTTGGACATTCGAAGTTCCGGCGGGGGAGCGGTGGGAACACTCCGTACCGGTGTACAGAGCGTCTTCGCTCCGGTCCAGAAACTCGCGACAACGATCGTCGATCCCGTATTCGATCTCGTCGATGGCATCGCCAACGCGGCGGGGCTTCGTGATGCGAACGCGCAGCTGCAGCAGCGAATCCAGGAGCTCGAAGCGAAGGTCGATGAACTGTCATCCGTGGAAGCCGAGCTCGAGTCGCTCCGAAATGCGCTTGGCCTGGTGCCCGCCGACCAGAACATCGCAACAGTCGCAGCACGTGTCATCGCCCGAGGGGACAGTTTCGATGCCAGTTTCCAGATCGATAGGGGGAGTTCTCAAGGCGTCCTCGCCGGCATGCCTGTCGTCGACGACACCGGCGCGCTCGTGGGAACCGTCATCGATGTCACATCGGACTCGGCAACGGTGGTACCGATCATCTCTCCGAGTGCCGACGGGGTGAGAGTCAAGACCCCCGCCCAGCAGATCGGCGTTGTGCTGGGCAGGGGCGCAAACGAACTTGATCTCGAACTTCTCGATACGACCGAGCCGGTGGCCGTCGGGGACCTGTTGAAGACGTCTGGCAGCGAACGGTATCCAGGGGGTATCAAGGTGGCGAAGGTCGCCGAAGACGTTCGGCCGGAGGCCAATCGAATCGTCGCGACGGCCACTCCTCTGGCCGACTTCCCCAGGCTCGATATCGTCTTGGTGCTTCAATGGACGTTCACGGGGACAGTGGAAGAGACCACGACGACTACATCGACCACGACGACGTCGCTTCCCGATTCGACCTCTACCACCGGGGGTGACGGGTGACCCGGAGGATCCTCATCTCGCTCGGAGCGATCGGCGTTGCCATCGTCGTCCAAAAGGTCGTCATCGCAAGGATTCCCGTGTTTGGAGCGACACCCGATCTGGTTGCCTTGACCGTCATCGCGTGTTCGCGCAGGCTCCGGTCGGAACCTGCCGTCGTCTTGGGGTTCACTGCCGGTCTGATCCTCGATCTGCTCGGGAGCACGCCGTTGGGGCTTCGGTCCATGGTCCTGACCGTCGTCGCGTTCGTCACGGTGAGAACACGCGATCGCTTCGAGATCTCGATTCCGACCATCGGGCTGGCTGTCTGGGCGATCACGCTGGGCGGCAGCGTGCTGCTCGCGGTGGTCGGCACCCTCTTCGGGCAGAAGACGCTGAGTGATCCGAACATCCTCACAGAACTGCTCCTCGGACCCGTCTACACCGTGTTGCTGGGGTTGGCGGTCCTGCCGCTGATGACCAAGCTCCTCGGTGGAGAACGACAGCAGGAGATCGTGCTGTGAAGGACGGGTGGCGGCTCGGCGTGATCGGAATCATCTTCCTCGGGATGATGTCGGTGCTCGGCGTCCGTCTCTGGTACGTCCAGGTGGCCAATGGGCCGACATACAGGGCACAGGCGGAAGACCTCCTGGTCGGCCTGCGGAGTCTTCCGGCTCCCCGAGGCGACATCATCGACAGAACCGGTACAACACTCGTATCGAGCCAGTTCTCACCCGGGATCGTCGTGGATCGCAAGCTCATTCCGGCTGCGATCGAGGATCAGGTCGTTCAGAAACTCTCTGGCCTCCTCGACGTCCCTGCCGTGGAGATCTGGGCTGCGTTCGACGATGCAGGCACCTTGAACACCGTGCACCTGGGTGCTGTCGATGTCGACACCGCCTACTACGTGTGGGAGCACCAGAGCGACCTGCCGGGCGTCGACATCGAAGAGGTCCCGGTGCGTCTCTATCCGCTCGGATCGACCGCAGGACATATCCTCGGCTACACGGGGAAGCCGTCGGATGCGCAACTTGCCGCGAACGTGGAGCTGTCCGGCAATGACATCATCGGCAAGGGGGGCATCGAGGCGTTCTACGACGAGTGGCTCCAGGGTGTGCCGGGTTCGGAGGCGTACCAGACGAATGCTCGGGGGAAGGTCGTACAGGAGCTGCTGCGCGTTCCAGCCCAGCAGGGCAACACGGTGCAGCTCAATCTCGACCTGGACACCCAGCGGACGCTCGAAACGGCGCTCACGGACGCGATCGATCTTGCCAACAACATCAAACGCCAGAAGGGAACATGGAACGGACTGGCGCGAAGGGCTGCCGGTGTGGTGCTCGATGCAACCAACGGTGAGGTGGTCGCCATGGCGTCGGTGCCGGCGTTCGATCCCGAGATCCTCCATCAGATCTCCGATGTGCAGCTCAAAGCGCTGGTCGACAACGGAGAGTTCTCATACACCGATCTTGCGATTTCGGGTCAGTACTCACCGGCGTCCACCTTCAAAGCGATCACCTATCTCACCGCTGTGGAGGATGACGTCTATCCCAAGGGCGTAACGGGACCAAACGACCGGACCGAATGCAGCGCGCAGCTTAAGGCCCCTTTCACCGACGGCAGCACCCAGGTGTACAAGAACTGGACCTACCCGCGTGACGACGGCATGCAGAACCTACACGAAGCATTCGCCCGGTCCTGCAACGTCTACTTCTGGGAGATCGCACTCAACATCTGGGATCAGTTCAAGGGAACCTCAAAAGAGAACCTGATCCAGGACTGGGCCCGCCAACTCGGTCTCGGGTCCGACACCGGGATCGACCTCCCCGGAGAGCAGGACGGTTTGGTTCCGGATCGGGCTCTCTTCGAGCACTACAAGGAACTTCAGCTCGCCAATCCCGATCTCGGACTGCTCTACGAGGATCGGTTGAACTCGGCAAGCCCCTGGTATGGCGGTGATCTACTCAACATGGCGGTCGGTCAGGGGTCACTGCTCGTGACACCACTCCAGATGGCTGTCGCCTACTCGGCGCTGGTCAACGGGGGGACGGTGTGGCAGCCACAGGTGGTCGATCGGGTCATCGATGTGGACAACACTGTCGTATGGAACAACGAACCGAAAGCGATTCGATCCGTAGCCATCGACCCGTCGGTCACCCAGATGCTTCGCGATGACATGCGGAGAGTCGTCACCTCGGGGACGGCCTCGTCGGCGTTCGCCGTCATGGATCCTGCCAACGCGGCCAAGGTAGGCGGCAAGACGGGGACCGCTCAGATGCCGAAGGTGTGTGAAACCTATGACGACGCGGGCAACTGCACCAAGTTGCGCAGCGCAGATGTCACCTCCTGGTTCGTCGGTGCCATGCCTATCGACAATCCACGGTACGTCGTGGTGATCATGGTCGAGGAGGGTGGAGGCGGCAGCCAGGTGGCAGCGCCGGCCGCTCGGTACATGTTCCAGTACCTCCTCGGTCTCGAACCCACCGAGCTGATAGCCGGCCAGCGGACGGAGTACTGATGACTCAAGCCGAACGCGCCGTCGTTGGAGACAGGCCCCGACCAAGCCCGGACGTGGTCCTCTTCGTCGGCATGGTGCTTTTGTCGGGGTTGGGAATCCTCATGGTGTACACGGCGACGAGAGCACCCCTGGCGGCCCATGGGCTCGACCCTGGATCGACGATGATCAAGCAGGCGGTGTTTGCGGTGGCGGGGTTGGTGCTCTTCCTCGTCGCGTCGCTGATCGACTACCGGGATCTCCAGGGACTGGCCGGTGCCATCTACGGGGTCACGCTCGCCGTGCTCGCCTTCGTGCTCACCACCCCCAGCCATCAGGGAGCGAGCCGCTGGATCAACCTTGGCCCGTTTCAGTTCCAACCTTCGGAGTTCGCGAAACTCGCCATGATCGTCGTCCTTGCAGCTATCCTCGCTCCTGGCAGGGAAGAGGGGATGAAGTGGAGGCGCCTCGGTCTCGCGATCGGTGCCCTGATCGTCCCCTCGATCCTCATCTACGAGCAGCCTGACCTCGGGACCATGCTGGTATTCACGTTCTTCGCGTTGGTGATGCTGTTCGTGTCCGGCGTGAACATCAGACAGGCGATTGCATTGGCCGTGGGCACCGTCGGAGGTGCGGCGATCATGTGGAAGGCAGGTCTGTTGCAGACATATCAGGTCGAACGGATCACCAGCTTTCTCAACCAGAAGCAGGATCTGCTCGGCACAGGTTTCAATCTGGAGCGAAGCATCACCGCCATTGGAAGCGGAGGGCTGTTCGGAAAAGGACTGCTGTCAGGACCGCTCACCAATCTCAGTTTCGTTCCTGTGCAATCCTCGGACTTCATCTTCACTGCGGTCGGGGAGCAGCTCGGGCTGGTCGGGGGGACACTCGTCCTGGCCATCTATGCAGTGATTCTCTGGAGGCTTTTGGTCATCGCACGCAACTCCAGAGATCGATTTGGAAGGCTCGCAACCGTCGGAATCGCCTCGATGCTCGCGTTTCAGGTCTTCGTGAATGTGGGCATGACGATCGGCATCATGCCCGTGACAGGCCTTCCTCTTCCGCTGATGAGTGCGGGAGGCTCATCGTTGATGATCACCGCGCTCGCGCTCGGTGTCGCCAACTCGGTGTGGCTCCACCGCACGCCGGTGCCGGGAGAATCGTTCAACGCATGAGCGAGGCGGGCGCGGCTCGCCTCGCTACCAGGTAGTTGTGCGGGCGCAGTGGGCAAGCTGGCTACCCTCACATCCATGTATCGACGCGGTGATCGAGGGTGGGTCGAAGTGATCTCCGGCCCCATGTTTTCGGGCAAGAGTGAGGAACTGATCCGAAGGGTGACGCGATCCAAGATCGCGAGAATCCCCGTACAGGTGTTCAAGCCGCTGATCGACACGAGGTATGCGGATGCCGAAGTCGTGTCCCACTCGTCGCTGTCGGTCGATGCGATCCCGGTCCCGGATCCGCGCACGATGCTCGACATGATCGAGGAGCCGACCGTGGTGGTGGGGATCGACGAGGGCCAGTTCTTCGACGAGTCCCTGATCGAGGTGACAGGAACGCTCGCCTCGTCGGGAAGGCAAGTGATCGTCGCAGGTCTCGACTTGGACTATCTGGGCCGGCCGTTTCCGCCCATTCCCGAACTCGCGGCGAACTCGGAGTACGTCACGAAAATGCTTGCCGTATGTCACCGCTGCGGGGCGCCTGCGGGCTATACGCAGCGCATCATCAAATCGGACGAATTGGTCGTTCTCGGTGCGACAGACGCCTATGAGGCCAGGTGCAGACTGTGCTTCAATCCGCTGGAACCTGAGCAGACACGACTCAACATGGACTGACGGTTGGCCTCGGTTCTGCTACTGTGAACACGCGGCCACCCGTTGCGGTGGCCCGTGTCTCGTGAACTCGGAGCACATCCGCATGATGACCTCTTTACCAGGCATATCTTCAAGCATGGAGAGGCACGCGCGAGTCACGTCGGCGGGGAGGGCCGCCGCTACTGCGAAGGAGTCACATGTCCTTGTTTCGTCGGAAAGCCGAGGTGCTCAAGAGAGGTACCTCGGAAGGATCGGTAGAGGAACGAACAACTAGACGCGTCGGGGGACGGAAGGTCGAGGTCCGTCGGGTTCGCCAGACCAGCGAGCAGAAGCCGAAGGCTCGACGTGAGTCGCGGCGCTCGAGACCCCAAGAACCGCGCTCGGAAACACCCCGCGAAGAGGTCATCGTTCCACCGGAGACCGAGCGGAAACAGATGCTGGTACGCGTGCTGCCACATCAAACGCAGATCGTGGTACTCGAGGGGGCGGTGCTCGTAGAGCACTACGTCGCCCGTTCGGAAAGCAGGTCGCTGGTTGGATCCGTCTACCTGGGCAAGACACGCAGCGTGCTTCCCGGCATGGAGGCATCGTTCGTCGACTTCGGGGCCTCGAAGAACGGTGTGCTCTACGTGGGAGATCTCCAGCGCGATCCCGGCCAGAGGGGCAAGGTTCGTATCGAAGAGGTCCTTTCGAAGGGCGACGAGGTGCTGGTTCAGGTCGTCAAGGACGCGATGGGGCACAAGGGGGCGCGCCTCACGAACCAGATCTCTGTCGCCGGCCGCTACTTGGTGTTCGTTCCCAACTCGGACGCGCACGGCATCTCCCGGCGACTTCCCGAAGAGGAGCGCAACAGGCTTCGCAACATTGTGAGAGACGTCAAGCCATCGGGGGCCGGAGTGATCGTGCGCACCGCTGCTCGCGGAGCGACCCGGGCACAGCTGCGGGCGGACTTGGCCAAGCTCATCGAAACCTGGGACGGGATCAAAGCCGAAGCCGCCAAAGGTGGTGCGCCCCGGCTCCTGTACGAGGAGCCGCCGCTTCTGCTGAGGGTCATCAGGGAACACTTCACCCCCGATTTCCGACGCCTTCTGATCGATGACGCCGACGCGAAGGAGAGAGTCGAGCACTATCTCAGTGAGACCGAATCGAACCTGATCTCGCGTGTTCACCTCTATAAGGACGAGATGCCCCTCTTCGAGCGGTTCCATGTGGAGGATCAGCTTCGCAAGGCGCTCGACCGGAAGGTGTGGCTGCCGTCTGGCGGACATCTCGTCATCGACAGAACCGAAGCGCTCACTGTCATCGATGTCAACACGGGACGGTTCGTCGGATCGTCGAGCCTCGAAGACACCGTTCTTCAGAACAACCTCGAAGCCGCGGAAGAGATAGGCCGGCAGCTTCGGCTGCGAGACATCGGTGGCATCATCGTCATCGACTTCATCGACATGGAAGTGCCGGAGAACCAGAGAGCGGTTCTGCGCCGACTGAAGGAGACGCTCGCGAAGGACAAGACGAGGACGCAGGTGTTCGACGTCTCGCATCTGGGTCTCGTCGAAATGACCCGCAAGAACGTGTCGGAAGGACTCGTCGAGTCGTTCTCTGACGTGTGTTCATGTTGCGGCGGCCGAGGGGTCATCCTGCACGAGGAGGCCGCAACGCTTGGCCTTCCGATCGATGACGAGGATTGGCAAGACGGCGGAAACGAGTAGAATCGCACGGCTCACAACGGGGAA
>CAZBXV010000053.1:0-12927 GCA_964496205.1 uncultured Acidimicrobiia bacterium | reverse complement strand
TCACATGCGGCTTCGTCCGCTCAAACTTCGCCTTCGCCATCACACACCTCTTTCCGTCTTCGTAGCGGCGGGCAGACTCGAACTGCCGACCTCTCGATTATGAGTCGAGCGCTCTCACCAACTGAGCTACGCCGCCTCGACTTCCTCAGCACCACTGCACACGCAGCAAGAGTGCGAGCCTCCTTCCGGACTCGAACCGGAGACCTCCGCCTTACCATGGCGGCGCTACTACCAACTGAGCTAAGGAGGCCTGATTGTCAGCCCGCCACAGCGGCGACAGCCGCCTTCGACGGGGGTGCCGGGAGAAGGATTCGAACCTCCGAAGGCATCGCCGGCAGATTTACAGTCTGCTCCCTTTGGCCGCTCGGGCATCCCGGCAAGCCCGAAGCCAGGTCGGGCGGCTCGTAGAATAGCGGTCTCGTCGCGGTGGGAAAACCCGAGCGGCCCTGCCGACAGGCCCCGCCCCTTGCCAAGTGGCGGTCCGAGGGAGCATGATTGGGTGGGAGGAGGAAGCCGGCGATGCGAGATCTGCAAGAACTGCTCGATCGCTGGCAAAACGCCGACCTGATATCGACCGAACAAGTCACAGCGATCACCGACTTCGAGACGTCCCGTGAGCCTCGCCGTTCCTCTCTGATCGCCGAGGTCCTCGGCTACCTCGGCGGAGCCCTGGCCGTCGTGGCCGTCTGGGTATTCATCGCGCAGTTCTGGGCGGATCTGGAGACGTGGGGGAAGCTCACGCTCGTCGGCGTCATGACGGTCGGGTTCGTGGCTGCCGGTGCATTGGTTCGGAACGGGTCGAGCGACACCAGCAGGCGCCTCGCAGGGTTTCTCTGGTTCCTCGCCGTTGTTGGTGTCGCCGGGTGGTTTGGAGTGCTGGCGGACAGCGCGCTCGACGCCAGCGGAGATGCAGCCGCACTCTGGGCTTCCGCGCCGTCGTTCGCCACCGCGCTCGTCCTGTGGTTGCTGCACCGGAAAACGCTTCAGCTTGCCGCGCTCGTCGTGGCATCGCATTCGCTGGTACTGAGTCTCTTGAGCCAGCTGAATTCCGCACCAAGCGACTGGTTCGGACTGGTGGTTTGGGCCATCGGGGTTGCGTGCGTGCTCCTCGCGTGGGGAGACGTGCTCGCGCCGAAGGCGGCAGCGTACGTGCTGGGCATTGCGGCAATCCTGCTGGGACCGTCGATGGCCGGGGGGATGCTCGAGCAGTCGTGGCCACTGTGGCTGGGCGTCATCACCGCAGGAGTCCTCCTGACGGCCAGCGTTTCGCTCCATGAGGTGGTGCTCCTGGTGGGCGGTGCAGTCGCCGTATTCGTCTTCCTGCCTCAGCTCATCTTCCAGTACTTCGAGGACACACTGGGTATCCCGGTGGCGCTCTTCCTCTCGGGCGCACTGCTCATCGGGGTGGCATTGCTCATCGCCAGACTCAGAGATGAGGTCCAAACCCCATGAGACGAGCCGCCGTCGCGGTCGCGCTCTCGATCGCGCTGCTCGTAACAACGACTGTCGCCGTTCTGGTGTTCGGCATCATCCCGCTCCCCAACTACCCATCGCTCGCTGCGAACCCGAACCCGGCCATCTCGGGGACCGTCGCGTTCATGACCTACGAAGACACCTCCTGTCTCTACGTCGTGCAGGCCTCCGGAGGCGAGACGAAGCAGCTGATGTGCGGTCTGTTCGACCGGACGGTCGAGCCGTCCGGTCTGGCGTGGACACCGGATGGCCTGATCGAGATCCTCACGTACTCCGGACAGAGCCCCGTCTATCAACTCATCGACCCGTCGTCGGGTGAGATCGTCGGGACGGCCCCCTTCGGTGAGGACGGGCTCAAAACGGACACGTACATCAGCCAGGACGGCTCCACCGTCTTCCCCGACAACGCACGCGGCACGGCTCAGATTCGGGTCGCGCCGACCGTGGGGCCGATCCAAACGGTCCTGACGGTGAAGGGTCCTCGCGACTACGGATTCGGGACCACCATCTGGTCACCGGACGGACAGTGGATCCTGGCCATCGACTCAGAGGGCACGATTCTGGTACTCGGAGCGGACGGCGAACCGGGGCCTGCGATCCTTGCCTCGGGCGGGTCCTCTTGGATGGGTGTCGCCTGGTACCAGCCGTAGCGTGCAGGGCTGCCGCCCTTGGCCGCGCTCTTGTCGGCTCCGGAGGCTGGAGACTGGCAGCTGAACAGTCTGCACAGCCGTCTACCGAATCCCCAGCAGTTCCCGAACCTGCTTCTCGATCCTCGGAGCCGTGGCAATGAATCCGGGCAGAAGCGGATCAGGCTGGTTGAAGCGCACCGGCCCACCGTCCACGCCGAACACGGAACCTCCGGCGGCCAGCACGAGCGCCGCGCCGGCGGCCACGTCCCACTCGTGCTTTGGTTCCAGTGTCCAGGTTGCATCGGCCAGCCCGGCACCCACGAGTCCAAGCTTGTATGCGATGGACCCAACGTTGCGAATGGAGATCGGTGTCGAGAAGAAATGTTCCCACTCGCCCCGACGGGTTTCGCTTCGGGAGGCGAGTACGAGCGCACCTCGTAGGTCGTCGGTCTGGGTGGCTCCGCCCGGGACACCGTTGAGCGTGACGCCGTGTCCTGCTGCCCCGAGAATCATCTGGTCCCGAGACGGCGCGTAGATGCCGCCCGCGACCGGGACTCCGTCCTCGACCAATCCCACAGAGACGCACCACTCGGGGATTCCGGCAATGAACTCTCGCGTGCCGTCGACAGGATCAACCACCCATACGCGCCTGCGGTCCAGGCGCTCCTCGCCGTCGGTGGTCTCCTCCGACAGCCATCCGTCTCCCGCTTCGGGCAGCAGATCCCTGAGGACGACGTTGACTGCCAGGTCGGCGTCGGTGACAGGGTCGCCGCCTTCCTTCAGGCGAGCATCAACCTTTCCCGGGGTGAACGGCGCGAGGGCTCGGGATGCCTCGCGCAGCGCTCGTTCAATCCGGATCAATGCGTCGTTCACAGCGGCCACAGGATAGGGAGGCCGATCAGGAGCATCACAACGACGATGACGGTTAGGGGAATGCCGAGACGGAGGTAGTCGGTGAATCGATACCCGCCGGGCCCGTACACCATCAAGTTCGTCTGATATCCGATCGGTGTGAGGAACGGCGTCGCCGCAGCGACCGCGACCCCGAGGGCAAACGTCCGGGGGTTCAGCCCGAGCTCGGCCGCGGTTGCGAGTGCAAGCGGCAGGATCATCAGAGCGGCGGCGTTGTTGGTCACGAGTTCTTTGAGGATGACTGTCGCGATGATCACGCCGGCGAGGGCGCCAATCCCTCCGAGACCGCCGAGCGCGCCTATCACACCCTTCGCCGTCATATCTGCCAAACCTGACGCCTGCATGCCGGCGGCAACTCCGAATGCCGCAGCGATCGTGATGATCACGTCGAAGTCGATCGCCGCTCGAACATCCGAAGGGGTGATGGTGCGGGTCACGACGAAGGCGGCCGCTCCAAGGAGCGCGGCGGTGACGAGCGGCACGATGCCCGTCACAGCAAGACCGATCATGACCACGACAATCAGCACGGTGAGCCATGCCCGCCTGCCGGGGACCGGAGGGGCCGCGTCGAGGGTCGCTATCAGGGCGAAGTCGGAGCGTTCACGCCAGCGGACGCTCCAATCCCGGTCGCCGATGACGACCAGCGTGTCGCCCGGCTGCAACACGACGTCACCGAGCTTGGCGTCGATGCGCTGCCCAGCTCTGTGGATGGCCGCGACGACCGCCTGGTAGTGGCCACGAAAACCCGCATCCCGAAGTGTTCGGCCGACGAGTGAGGAGGAAGTGCCGACAACCGCCTCGTAGTGCGTCACGTAGCGAGCGTTGAGACGAGCAACGTGGGAGTCCTCCGTCGAGACCAGGCCCGGCATCGAATCCAAGTCCAGCACCTCGTTGACCCGACCGACGAACCTGAGCACGTCTCCGGCACGCAGCACGGTGTCGTGCCCGACAGGAGTGATCAGCTCGTCCGATCGCTCTATCTGCGCCAGGAACACACCCGAGAGGTGCCTGAGCCCGGCGCCGCTCACCGTCGAACCATCCAGCTCCGGCAACACCCTCATCGTGATGTTGTAGCGGCGGTACTCCTCGTCGTCGATCTCGGACACCGACCGCCTGTCGGGCAGCAGTCTCGGAGCCAGAAGAACGATCGCGGCGACACCGACGACGGCGATCGGCAGGCCGATCTTGGTGATCTCGAAGAAGCCGAGTGGCTCGAACCCGTCAGCTTGGAGTAGTCCGGACACGACGATGTTCGTTGCGGTACCCATGAGGGTCACAATCCCTCCGAGAATTGCCGCAAACGACAGCGGCATGAGGAACTTCGAAGGCGACCACCCGCGGTTTCGCGCCATACGCTCGATCTGCGGGGCGAGCATCGCCACGATCGGCGTGTTGTTCATGAACGACGACGCGGCCAAAGTCGGGCCCGTCAATCGCAGCAGCGTCCCGCGAGTTCCTCCCCGATCGCCGACGACGGCCCGGACAACAGGAGCCAAAACGCCGGTCTTGCCGATCGCCGCCGCAACGATGAACAGGGCAGCGATCGTTGCGGGTGCCGGATTCGAGAAACCGGACAGCGCCTGTGCCGGCGAGATCACGCCGGCGGCAAGCAGCACGACCGTTCCGGAGCCCATCGCGGCTGCCGGAGAGAGCAGATCACGAACGAGCGCGACGACAATCGCGACGACGACCGCCAGCGTGAGCCATGCTTGCCATGTCACGGCCCGTATCCCTCCAGTCAGATGAGCCTATCTATCCAGATACCCCAGCCGCTCCAGTTCGACGATGATCTGGTTGGCTGCCTCTTCAGGACTCGTGTCCGTGGTGTCGATGGCGATGTCGGCGTCCGACGGCGCCTCGTACGGATCGGAGATGCCGGTGAACTCCTTGATGATCCCGGCGCGAGCCTTCGCGTACAGACCCTTGCGATCGCGCTGCTCGCATACGTCGAGCGGTGTGTCCACGTACACGAGGATGTATCCGCCATAGCTCGAGATCAGCTCCCTGTTCTCCCTGCGAATCCGCTCGTATGGCGCTATCGGGGCACAGATCGCGATCCCACGATGCTTTGTGATCTCAGATGCCACGAAGCCGATCCGTCGAATGTTGATGTCCCGATGCTCCTTCGAGAACCCGAGCTCGGACGACAGGTTCTTGCGAACGAGGTCCCCGTCCAGAATCGTGATCGGCCGTCCTCCGATCTCGGAGAGCTTGACGAGCAGTGCGTTGGCGATCGTCGACTTCCCTGAACCGGACAGACCGGTGAAGAAGACGGTGAACCCTTGCTTGGATCGTGGCGGATGGGTTCGACGCAGCTCTTCGACCACCTCGGGATACGTGAACCAGGAGGGGATCTCGCGCCCCTCGGCCAGCCGTTCTCTCAGCTCTGTGCCCGAGATCGACAAGGTTCTCGATCCTTCCGGAATCTCATCGATAGGCGCGTAGGCGTCGCGATCCTCGAGGTACACCATCATCTTGAATGGCACCATCGCGACACCCAGTTCGTCCTCATGCTCGCGCAACAGCTCCTGCGCGTCGTACGGTCCGTAGAACGGCGTGCCCGACGAGTCGGAGCCCGGCCCGGCATGGTCCCTGCCGACGATGAAATGAGTCACCCCGTGGTTCTTGCGAATGATGGCGTGCCAAACCGCCTCTCGGGGTCCGCCCATGCGCATCGCGAGCGGGAGCAGTGAGAGGGCCGCGGTTTCCCGCGGGTACCGTGCAAGCACCGCCTGGTACGCACGAACTCGCGTGTAGTGATCGACGTCACCTGGCTTCGTGAGACCAACGACGGGGTGGATGAGGAGGTTGCCGCCGATTTCGGTGGCGGCACGCCTCGTGAGCTCGACGTGGGCCCTATGCATGGGGTTCCTCGTCTGGAAGGCGACAACCTTCGTCCACCCCATCTCAGCAAAACGTGCCCGGAGTTCCGCGGGTGTTCGCCTCAACGAACGGAAGTCGTAATGAACAGGCAGCTGTGTACCACGAAGCGTTCCACCCACATACACGGGGTTGGCCGTGTCGAACAGGTAACCGACGGCGGGATGCTCGCTGCTGGCGGTGCCGAACACCTCGTTCGCCTCGCGTTTCTTGTCCGGCTTCCAGACATCCGACACGGAGAGTGCGGCAAGCATCACTCCTTCCGGATCGCGGAGCGCGATCGTCGAACCTGCCTCGAGACCTCGAGCGAACTCCTCGGTAACGTCGAGTGTGATAGGCATCGGCCACAACGTGCCGTCGGCAAGTCGCATGTCGGTAAGCACCGACTCGTAGTCCTGCCTGCTCAAGAACCCGCGAAGTGGCGAGAATCCGCCCGTCAATAGCAGCTCGAGGTCGTTGATCTGACGGTCGGTGAGGTCCCAGGAGGGCCAGTCGCGCGACGCTGCTTTGAGTTCTTCGACATGTTCATGATCGATGAGGTCGACGAGGGCGCCTCCGTGAGGCGCGATGAGATGGTCGGACATGCCTTGCTTTCCTTTGCGACCGGTTGAGTGTAGAGGAGGTCACGATCCTCCGAGCAGTTCCTGGTTTGGACGCTGCGAGTACCCTTCGAGCATCCATGACGAGGAGTACCTCTGTGACCATCGAACAGCTCGCCGTCAACACGATCAAGGGTCTCGCTATCGACGGGGTCGAAAAGGCGAATTCGGGTCATCCCGGAGCACCAATGGGTCTCGCAAATGCTGCCGAGGTGCTCTGGACGAAGTTCCTGAAGGTCAACCCGGATGATCCGACATGGCCGGATCGGGACCGTTTCGTACTCTCGAACGGTCACGCATCGATGCTGCTCTACTCAATGCTGCACCTCTGCGGGTTCCCGATCTCGATGGACGACCTGGAGCAGTTCCGCCAGTGGGGATCCCCCACGGCCGGTCACCCGGAAATCGACCAAGAGAGAGGAATCGAGACGACAACCGGGCCGCTCGGACAGGGCTTCGGAACCGCGGTGGGCATGGCGATCGCCGAAGCTCACCTCCGAACCGTTTTCGGTGCCGACCTCATCGACCACCGTACCTGGGCGATCGTGTCCGATGGCGACCTCATGGAGGGGATCTCGTCCGAGTCCGCGTCGCTGGCCGGACACCTCGGGCTCGGCAAACTCATCTACCTCTACGACGACAATCACATCACGATCGACGGTCATACGGAGATCACGTTCACGGAAGACGTGGCCGCTCGATTCGGCGCGGTCGGCTGGCATACGCTCTTCATCGACGGAGAAGACAGGGCCGCCATCGAGGAGGCGACGCGAGAAGCAATCGAGATCGCCGATCAACCGTCGCTGATCATCGCCCGCACCCACATTGGCTACGGGGCACCGACCAAACACGACACCCCAGGCGTACACGGATCGCCGCTGGGCGAGGAGGAGCTGCGCGCGACAAAGGAACTGATGGGGTTTCCGCCTGACACGCCGTTCTATGTTCCCGACGGCATCTACGACTACTTCTCCGAGGCGATGGACAGGGGCCGCACTGCACACGCCCAGTGGACCACTCGATTCGCAGGCATCGACTCGGATACTGCGGCGCTCTGGAACTCGTACTTCGATCCCGATCCGATCCATCTCGAGTCGCCGGGGTTCGACGGCAAGATCGCGACCCGGGCGGCAATCGGCAAGATCTTCGACCAGGTCGCCGAGAAGGCACCCGCGTTCATCGGGGGTGCAGCAGACCTCGTCGCATCGACCAAGACGAAGATCTCAACCTCCGGCTCATTCTCGAAAGGCGATCACTCCGGCCGCAACATCCACTACGGGATCCGGGAGCATGCGATGGGAGCCATCACCAACGGTATGGCCGTCCACGGTGGCTTGCGCCCGTATGGGGCGACCTTCTTCATGTTCTCCGACTACATGCGGCCGGCGGTCCGACTTGCTGCCCTGATGGGCGCGCCGAGCATCTTCATCTGGACGCACGATTCCGTGTTCCTCGGTGAAGACGGTCCAACCCACCAGCCAATCGAGCATCTCGCGTCGCTGCGTGCAATGCCGAACCTCTGGGTCGTGCGCCCCGCTGATGCCGGGGAGACGGTCGAGGCGACGGAGCTGGCGATGAACAGAACCGGCGGGCCGACGGCGTTGGTGCTCAGCCGGCAGGGTCTCCCGGTGCTGGACCGGCCTACCGGTGGGGTGGCTCGCGGCGGCTATGTCCTCAGGGACGGTCAGGACGTTGTCCTCGTCGCAACAGGATCCGAGGTGTCAACGGCGCTCGGCGCCGCCGATCTCCTGGCAGGAGAGGGCGTTTCGGCCCGTGTCGTGTCGCTCCCCTGCTGGGAGGCCTTCTTCGAGCAGGACGACGCGTATCGCGAGTCAGTGCTCGGCAACGGGCTACCCACCGTCTCGATCGAGGCGGCAGCGACGTTCGGCTGGGAGAAGATCACCGGTTCGGCCGGTTTGACGATTGGCATCGACCACTTCGGAACGTCGGCCCCCGCCGCGGACATCGCCAAGCATTGGGGTTTCACACCCGAGGGAGTCACCGCCAGGGTCAAGGAGTGGCTCAACGCAGCCAACCGCTGACGGCCTCGTTCGCTGTTCGCTGTTCGCTGTCAGCTTCTCTGTACACTCGCCGGCGTGAAGATCTACACCAAGAAGGGTGACGAAGGCACGACCGGCCTCTTCTACGGCGGTCGGGTTTCGAAGGACGCTCCTGCACCCGAAGCCTACGGAACCGTCGACGAGGCGGTTGCGGCGCTCGGGGCGGCAAGAGCGATCGCAGAGGGCATCGTGGCCGAACGGATCCTCGCCGTGCAGCGGGACCTGTTCGTGGTTGCGGCCGAACTGGCCACCGCGCCCGAGAATCGGACCAAGCTGGAGCCGGGTGTCAGCGCGACGACCCTCGCGATGACCGAACGGCTCGAAGCCTGGATCGACGAGCTTGTCGACACTGTGGGCCTCCCCACGAGTTTCGTCGTACCTGGCCAAGCACCATTGCCGGCCGCAATCGACGTGGCCCGCACGGTGGTCCGACGCGCCGAGCGCAGATGCGTGTCCTACTCCAGGGAAGGTGGACTCTCGGAGGTGCTGCGGTACCTCAACCGGCTGGCCGACTACCTCTATGTCTTGGCGCGAGCCACCGAAACCGGATGGGAACCCAGCAGGCAAGGAGCATGAACGTGGATATCACCGCCGCAGGAACCATCGATCACGAATCAGGCGAGGTGCTCGCCGTTCCCGTCTTCGAGGACCGCGTGTGGGGACCCGGCGCGCAGTGGGTGGCAGACCGCCTCGGTTCGTGGCTCGACGAGTACCTGGACGAAGAGTCATTCGATGGCAGACTCGGCGATATCGTCTCGATGCCGACCGGGGATCGTCTGGCTTTCACAACGGTGGTGTTCGTCGGTCTCGGCGCAGAAGTCGACGACGAAGCACTGCGTCAGGCGTCCGGCTGGCTGGGCCGCCGAACAACCAAGTCCTCGAATGTTGCCACCACCCTGCACCAGGTCGATCTGGATGGTGCGGCGGCGGCAGTCGTGGAGGGTTTCCTCCTGGGTCAGTATCAGTTCAACACGTACAAGACGTCGGCTGAACCATCGAAGACCGAACACCTGCGGTTCCTCTCCCCTGGCGGCGATAACGCCACGGTTTCCGGCGAGGAGGGCCGCGTTGTGGCCGAGGCGGTTTCCTTCGCGCGAGACCTGATCAATGAGCCCGCCATCGCCAAGGCCCCTGCGGTGCTGGCGGATCGGGCGGCGGACGCGGTGGCGCCTGCCGGTGTCGACGTCGAGGTGTTGGGTCCCGAGGACATCGAGCGGGAACGTCTCGGCGGACTGATGGGCGTCGCGCTCGGCGCACACAATCCTGCGCGCCTCGCCATGTTCCGCTACGAACCCGCCGACCCCCAGGCGTTCCTCGCGCTCGTCGGAAAGGGCATCGTGTTCGACTCCGGTGGGCTGTCGTTGAAGCCGCCTGCCGGCATGGAAACGATGAAGACGGACATGTCCGGTGCGGCGGCCGTGTTCGGAGCGGTCCAGGCGATCGCCAGGCTCGGGATTCCGGTCAAGGTCCTGGCAATCACACCGCTCACAGAGAACATGCCCGGCGGCGGCGCACTGCGTCCCGGTGACGTGATCCGACCGCGCAATGGAAAGACGGTGGAGGTGCTCAACACCGACGCCGAGGGACGGCTCGTTCTGGCGGATGGCCTGTCGCTCGCTGCTGAAGCAAAACCGGACCTGATCGTCGATCTCGCGACACTCACCGGGTCCTGCAAGGTGGCGCTCGGCGAGAAGATCGGCGGCCTGTGGAGCAATGACGACAACGCTGCCGGCATGGTTCGCGCGGCAGCGGCCAGGGCAGGCGAGCGGCTCTGGCACATGCCTCTCCCCGACGACTACCGGAAGCTGATCGACTCACCGATCGCCGACATGAAGAACGTCGCCGATAGGTGGGGTGGAGCGATCATCGCGGCGTTGTTCCTCAAGGAGTTCGT
Source organism: uncultured Acidimicrobiia bacterium (assembly GCA_964496205.1). Lineage (GTDB taxonomy): Bacteria > Actinomycetota > Acidimicrobiia > Spongiisociales > UBA4744 > CAYLHS01. The sequence goes on along the minus strand of CAZBXV010000053.1, from coordinate 2,480 downwards.
CGACGATGTCCCGTGGGTGCACCTCGACATCGCCGGACCGGCCCGCTGGCCGGATGCCGAGCACTACCAGTCGAAGGGCGGATCGGGTTTCGGAGTCCGGACCCTCGTGGAGCTGGCCAAGGAGATGGCCGCAGGCTGATCGTCCCGTTCTGGCGTGAGTAGACCGTGAAACGGCCATGTGTCTCACCCAAGAAGTCGATGGATGCCGGCCCTTCTCGCAAAGGTCGCCCGGTAGCGTAGACACCCGAAAGGAGAGCTCATGGTGGTGGTCAGAACGGTCGTGGCGGCGTTGGTGGGGGCATGGGTTTTCGAACGGCTGAAGGTTCCTGCCGGAGCTCTGATCGGCGCGATGGTTGCGGTGGCAGCGGTCAATCTGGTCGGTTCCACCACACTCCCCTTTCCCAACTGGGCCCGCTTTCTCTCCTTCGCGGCCCTTGGATGGCTCCTCGGACAGGGCTTCACGCGTGACACGCTCGTCGCCCTTCGGGATGCCGCCGTGCCGATCCTGACCATCGTGGGGATTCTCTTGTCTGCGACGGTGCTCATGACGCTTGCGCTCCGTGCGCTGGGAGTGGACATGGCGACGTCCATCCTTGCGTCGTCACCCGGAGGAATCGCACAGATGGGTGCGATCGCCGTGGACATGGGGGCCAACGCGTCCATGGTGGTGACCGCCCACCTGATTCGTGTCGTCAGTGTGGTGGTGTTCGCACCGCTGGTCGCCAGGTACCTCGTCCATTGACCCCAACCCAGGGCTCTCAGCGGTGTTTTCCTCGTTCGTGAACCCTGGGTTCGCGGATTGCGGCTACTCGACCCCGGCACGGCGCCAGAGCAGGACACCTGGAATGAGCATCAGCGCGACGAGAACCCAGTCGTACCGAGCGGGCGCGCCTCGCCAGCCTTGGTCCAGCAGAGCGACCACCGCGAGGGCAACGCCGACGAACACCAGCATGCGCGCCGATCGAAGCAGGATTCGTCGCTTCCCATCCTCGGTGATCGGCACGAACCCGCCGGTCTCGGCGACCCTCTGGAGCGATCTCGACACCCCACGGGTCATGAACGCGATCGTTCCGGTCGTGTACAGAACCCCCACTCCCACCCAGAGAGGACGCACCAACAAGGTCACTACGATCGCGACAACCGACAGCACGACGACGACGGGTAGCGTCTTGCGAAGATGCTCCATTGCCCACTGCGGGCCGTTGATCGCCGACCTGGTGCTGATCACCCCACCCCACAAGCCCCCAAGCACGGCGACGGTCGCAACCACGTCGACACCTGCCTCGAGAGAGAGCGTGATCACGTGTTGTAGGCCATTGCCTCCAGGCGTTCGATGCGGTCCTGGATCGGCGGGTGGGTCGACAGCAGCTTGCTCGCTCCTCTGCCTTTCAGGGCCTTGAGGGGATCGGCGATGTATAGCTGACTGACGGCCGGATTGACATTCATCGGGATTCGTGACGTTCCTACTTCGAGCTTGCGGAGTGCGCTGGCCAGGTTGAGGGGCTGGCCGGTGAGGGTCGCTCCGGACTCGTCGGCCTGGTACTCGCGGGAACGGGAGATCGCCAGGCGAATGAGCATCGCTGCGATCGGGGCAAGAATGAGCGCCAGAAGGCTGATGACGGCACCCAGCGCACCAGCGTCACGGCTCCGGCGGCCGCCACCGAAGAAGAACGCCATCCGGGCGAAGATCGAGAGCGCTGCCGCAAGCATCGCAGCAATCGACCCGATCAGGATGTCGCGGTTGCGAACGTGAGACAGCTCATGCCCGATGACCCCTTCCATCTCCTGACGGTTGAGGATCTGAAGGATCCCGGTCGTTACGGCGACCGCGGCGTGGTTGGGGTTCCGGCCCGTCGCGAACGCGTTCGGCTGCGGCGAGTCGATGACGTAGATACGCGGCATCGGCATGCCGGCCTGAGTCGTGAGATTTCTCACGATCGAGTAGACCTCGGGAAGCTCCTGCTCGGTGACCGGTCGTGCGTGCGACGACGCCAAGGCCATCTTGTCACTGAAGAAGTAGGCGATGAGGTTGACGCCGACGGCGAACACCAGTCCGATGTAGAACCCCCCCGATCCACCAAACAGCTCGTAGCCGATGAGCCAGACCAGGGCAGAGAGGAACCCGAGGAGTCCGACGGTTTTGAGGTTGTTCATGGCCTCGATGGTACTGCGAATAGGGGGTTTCGCGACGAGACGGACACACGATCGGGCGCCGTGAGCAGACTTCGCCGAACCTGACTAGATTCGGTCTCGATCGCTGGGGGCGACGGTTCGTCGTGCCTGGCACTGGAAGGGCCACTCACATCTTGGGAGGATGAAGTGAGACGATACGTCATCGTCCTGGCCGTCATGGCATTGGCGGTAGGACTTCTGGCCGCTCCTGCGGGAGCCGCAAAACCCAGTCAGCCGGCGAGTACCGGCGTCGATGGGCTTCTGGCGAACGCGACGGGCGACTCCGTTGACGTCTTGATCAGCACCGA
>CAZBXV010000052.1:0-13021 GCA_964496205.1 uncultured Acidimicrobiia bacterium | reverse complement strand
CGAACACGTCGCCAACTCGATCCACGTCCTCGAGTGGCAGGTGGCTCCAAATCGGAAGACTGATCACCTGATCGGCAAGTCTGTCCGTGACGAGCAGATTGGGGCTCTCGAAGTCCGCATATGCCCGCTGACGGTGAACGGGCGGTGAGTAGTACAAACGCGTCTGCACACCGTCGGCGTGAAGGGCAGCGTTGACGGCGTCCCTCGACGCGCCGAACTTGGCGCTGTCGATCAAGATCGTGAAGTCTTTGTACGAACTGCGAGCCTCGGATGGCACCTCCTGGAATCCGATTCCGGGTAGGTCGCCCAGCACGTTCTGGTAGCGGCCGGCTACTTCGTTTCGATGCTGGACCCGGTCCTCCAGTCTGTCGAGTGATGCAATGGCGAGGGCGGCATGCAGCTCCGACAGCCGTGCGTTGAGGCCGGCGAAACGTGTGTCATAGTCTCCAGGATTGCCGTAGTTGCGGGCGACTCGCAGGTGGCGGGCGAGTGAGGCGTCGTTGGTCGTGATGAGACCGCCCTCTGCGCTTGACATCACTTTGGTCGGGGTCAGAGAGAACACCTCGGCGTGTCCGAATCCACCGATCGGCCTGGTTGTTCCTCCAACGGTCACTCTCGATCCTGCCCCATGGGCGGCGTCGAACACCAAGAACAGCCTCCGCTCATTGGCCAGTCTCTGAAGGCCGTGAACATCGGCTGGGACCCCGGACACGTGAACACCCACGATCACCGAAGGGTCCCCGTAGACGTCCTCTGCCCGCAGTGTCCATGTCGCAGGGTCGCAGTCGGCAAACGCAATGTCGGCGTTGTTCCAGCGGGCGGCGTGAGCCGTGGCGGAGAATGTGAACGAGGGCAGCAGAACGGGCCCTTCCGGGCCGATGGCCTGGAGCACCAGCATGAGGCCGGCCGTCGCCGATGACACTGCGACGCAGTGCTCCACTTCGAACGCCTCTTCGACTCTCTCTTCGAGGGTTCGTACGAGCGGGCCGTCGGTGAGCATTCCGCTGTCGAAGGAGTCAGAAATCCGTCCCAGCACCGCCGCGGGATCCTCGATGGTCGGTCGGGCGAAAGGAAGAGGCGGATCGAACACAGGCACTCCACCTGCGAACGCTGGTTTCATGGCGACCCCCGTTGTGTTCCTTCGACTCGCTGACCGATCCTACCGCCGAGCCCCACGAGGAGGGCGACGAAGAAGGGCAGCATCTGGGTTCGTTCGCGGGCCAGGATGCCGAGGTTGAAGATCGCCGAGAAACCCACGACGAAACCCACCACGAACACGGTGCTGAACAACAGGTATGGGTAGGTTCGAAGCCTGCCAAAGTGCCGAATCATGGCCGGCAGAAGCAGCACCACCACGACCAAGAGCGCTGCGCTCTCCAAAGCACTTGCCCATCCTTGAGGGCTGGTCGCCTCGTTTGGAAGTGGCCGGAACACAACTCGCATGATCCCGGCCGGCACATCGGCAAGCGACCGAATCGCCTGCCCTCCTACGGCCGATCCTCCCTGTTGGGTTCGCCGTTGAAGCTCGGTGATGAACGGGTCAACCTCGCTCGATACCGATGACAGATCAATACCGAACTTGAGGGATGCGGTCTTCACGGCGACCACGAGACCTGCGGCGGCAACAGCGAAGAATGCCAGCCGCCGCACCAACGCACCCCGAACTTTCGGAGCCTTGCCGAGCAGCATGGCGATCGTGATCGAGGCGGCAAGCAGGGCGGCGATATGAGAGCGGACTGCCGCTGCACCCGCAATCCCCGCTGCGGCAACGATCGCCCATCGGATCCGATACTCCGAGAGGAGTCTGACCGACCCGTAGGCGCTGATTCCGATGAAGAAGATCATCAGCGATTCCTTGCCGATACTGGACGGCCAGAACACCATCGATGGCAGGAAGAACACCCCGATCGCATACCATCCGAGCCGAGCGCCGGGAACAGCCCTCCGAAACGCCGCGTACAGTAGGAGCTGCCCCAGGAACGCGACGGTTGCGAACACGAAGAACCCGCCGAGCATGTTCGATGGGACGTGGGGAACGTACAACAGCGCCGTGACTTTCGCAACGAACGTCGTCCCTGCAGATCCCACGTTGATATGGGGCACATGGAACGATCGCCACACCGCTGCGAACGCAGCTCCTCTCCCGTTGTATCCGGTGGCATCGCCGACACCGCCGTAGAGGTCGACGAGGACCCACCACCGGGCGAGCGCTCCAAGCATCTTGAGGACAAAGGCAACGACGATCGTGGCGGGCAGCCACTTCAAGTCGACGTCGGTTGTCATGCGGGCGGCAACCGCCACCACGAGCAGAAGCGAGACGAAGGGGATCGCTACAACGTCCCAGTGGAACGCCGGTGCGCGAAACACGAATCCCAAGACGAAGATTGCCACGAGGATGCCGGCGGCCGCGACGCCGGTCCACGCGAGACCACGATGCTTCACAAAAGCTCCAGGTCGGATGTCGCCAGATCCCACGCCGAGAGCTCGGTGACGTCCACAGGCAAGGTACGAAGCGGATTGGCGACGAGCCGGAGCGTCTTCACGCCTGGCAGTGGCACCATGCCGGAGAGGATCGCCGCCTTCCGCTCGGGTGACCCTGGCGAGAACCACCCGGCGAGATACCCGACCCGTGATCGTCTCGTGATCTCTCTGATAGCCGCCTCGGGATGGGGGCCGAACACGTCGGCCAGGACGAGCTCCGGCCTTCCGCTGCGGAGATTGGGCCGGACCACGGCTGTCGACCCGGCGCGATCAACTCGTCCGTACCGGGCGGTCGGATGGCTGAATCTCCATCGGAGGTACTCGGCGGTTCTGGGTGTGCGGAGACCCCTTGCCGGTCGGTCCTGGACCTCGATGTCGGAGGCGAGAACTGGATTCTCGAAGATGTCTTCGAGTGATGGGATTGTCGTCGCGTGATGAAGCAACCGGATGCTTGGGCGCACCATCGCCCCGAGATGACCCACCTCCTGCCACCCCATCGAAAGGTAGCCGGCGCCGGATTTCGGATTTGGAGTGTTGAACACCATGTCGATGTCGGCGTCACGGGCGGCGTCCACTGCTGCGAGTGTCAGACGGCGGAAAATCCCTCGCCGCAGAAACGCCGGGTGTGTTGCCGTGTCGACCGCCCGAACGCATCGCAGGGTATCGCCCTGGGGTGTCGTGAGGTTCCAGTGCATGAATGCTCTGAAACCGGCGATGGTTCCGTCGACATCGGCAACGAGCATGATCGAACGGCCGAACGGGTTGTCGAGGTGTTTCCATGAGAACAGGTCCGGTGTCCGATGAAGGAGTGCTGTTTCGCCCAGGGCCGCGCGGAGTGTCTCGAGTGTCGGTTCCAGGTCGGCGTCGGTGTAGGGGCGGACGATCTCAGGCACGAAGCAGGTCCTCGTAGGTCTTCTCGACGGCGCGCACCATGCGCTCCATGCCGTAGTCTCGCACGACGAGGTCACGAGCGGCCGTCGCCAGACGGTCGGCGAGATTGTCGTTGTCGAGAACCCGGAGCGTTGCCTCGGCGAGAGCGTCGGGGTCGTTGGGCGGTACGAGCAGGCCCGTTGTCTCGTTATGGATGATCGATGGGACACCTCCGACCGCAGTCGCGACGACCGGTGTGCGTGAGGCCATCGCTTCGAGGATCGAGACGGGCAATCCCTCGACGGTGGACGGGTTGACGAACACGTTGGCGGAGGTGATGAAGGACCGCGCATCGGACCGTCGTCCAAGGAATCTGAGGTTGGGGAGATCTCCTGCGAGAGCCCGGATCCTCGCGAGATCGCCAGGGTGCTTCTCTCCGCCGATCGAGACGATCGTCACGTCACTTCGAGCGGCCGCCATGCGCCGCGCCGCCTCTATCAGCATGTCGTGGCCCTTGTGAGGCCGGATGTTGCCGACATGCACGACAAGCGGATCGCTTGCCGACAGGCCCAGCTCGTTGTGGACGCGGCCGGCCGCTTCGGGATCGAACAGCGTCGAGACGCCGTTGGGGATGAGGACGGAAGCGGACCCCGGATAGCCACTCACCGACTCGGCGACCACCTCGGACACGGCGATGACCGCTGCGTTCCGGCCGTAGGTGGCCCTGTTGAGCAGCCGCACCGGGCGCCGGTACGAATCGGCCAGGTTGTGTTCGGTGTAGACGACGGGCACGGGCGAGACGAGACGGGCCAGGACGCCGGTGGCCGGAAGATGGGCGTGTACAAGGTCGGCTTCGAGGGACCTGATGAGGCGACGAAGGTGGCGGGCAGCGCCAACGATCGTGCCCCAGCGTCCTCCGATACAGGTGACATCGACCGCCTGCTGTTCGAGGTCGCCCACGAGTTGATGCTTCCAGGGCAGCACATAGGCAACGTGGTAGTCGAAACGTTCCCGATCCCAGTAGGTGGCGCCTTCGGAGATCAGCTTCTCGGCGCCACCGATGCCCAGCCCCTTGATCAGGACGAGGACGGTCGGCCGGTTCGGCATCTCATCCGTCCGCCTCGACGGCGTCCATCAGACCGGCGAGCCCATCCTCGAACGACACCTGTGGAGACCAGCCGAGGACCTCGCCGATTTTGTCGGCCGATACTGCCGCCGGCGGCACGTCGCCGGGGCGGGGATCGCCGAAGGTCAGTTCGGTGGGGTAGCGGGCGGTGATCAGCTCTGCCAGGTCTCTGATGGACACGCTGCGCGGTGAGACGGTGTTCAGCGCCATTCCACGTGCACCCGAGGTACACGCGAGAACGAATGCCTCGGCGATGTCGGCCGCGTGCGTGAACTGTCTTCCCTGTGAGCCGTCACCCTGAATCGTGATCGGATCGCCTCGTCGGGCGCGATCGATGAAGATGCGAAAGACCGAGTTCGGTCGCAGGCCCGTCCCGTACGCGGTGCCGAGCCGCAATGACAGCACAGGAACACCACGGAGGTGGTCGGCGGCCAGCAGGATCTGTTCGCCGGCGAGCTTCGTGATGTTGTAGGGGTGGTCCGGCCGGGTCGGGTGCGCCTCGTCCAAAGGCTCGTATATGGGTTCGCCGTACACCTCCCAGGTGGAAGCGTTGACGACCCTCGCGCCTGCTCTCTCGGCCGCCGCCGCGACGTTGGCGCTTCCGACCACGTTGACACCTGCTGCGAGGTCCGGCTGTTCGGCGGCGAGGTATACGTCGCCGATCGCGCCGACATGGCAGACGACGTCGATGCCTTCGACGGCCGCCGCAACTGCCTCTCCATCCCTGAGGTCACCCTCGATGAAACGTACGCCGGGGATGTGTGTCGGGGCGATGTCAAAGGCGGTCACATCCCAGCCTTCGTCACGCAATCGGGTGGTGATATGGCTCCCCAGAAACCCTGCCGACCCGGTGACGAGTGTCTTCATGTGCAGCCCCTTGGTCCCCCTGTGCGCCCGGCGACCTGTTGCGGTTGGGGGGTCAGCGTAGTAGAAATTGGTCGAGCCGTAGCAGCAACTACGGATCCGGGAGGTCGGAGTAGCTGCGGCCTGGCGTCTCGATCCGGGTCGACCGCTCCAGGGGCGGTGCGTGAAGGAAGAGGGCTAACGACAGGGCGAGTACATGGAGGGCACTCCACGCCAGGGGCTTGGGCTGGACCACAAGTCCTGGAAATTGAGGTTGGCACAGACGCTCGCTCGAACGCGAGCCGACCTGTCGTTCGCACTCGTCGACGCCATGTTGATCGTCGTTGCGTACAGCGCCGCCCTGGTGCTGAGGTTCGTCGACCTCGACGGTGTGCCCACCAACTGGCTGCGCGGGTTCTTGATCGCCCTTCCGATCATCCTCGTCGTCCATCTCGGGTTCAATGTGGTGTTCGGTGCCTACGGGCATGTGTGGATGTACGCGAGTGTCGAAGAAGCGATGCGCCTGGTGGCATCCGTGTCGGCGGGGCTCGCCGTCCTGCTGGGCGGACTGCTCGAATACCGTCATCTCACCGGGGGAAGAGAAGGCCTCATACCGCTGATGGTGCTGGCAGTCGGGGCAGGGCTGACCCTCGGCGGGATGGGGGCGGTCCGGTTCCGCACCCGGCTCTTCTCGTTCCGCCGTCACGGGGAGGGCGCAGAGCCTGAGCGCACACTGGTCGTCGGAACCGGCAGGGCGGCGGCCGATCTCGTCCGGCATGCGGGGAGCCAGATCGACGTCCTCGCGTTCGTGAACTACAACGAAGAGCCGGAGACTCGCCGGCGCCTCGCCGGGCTTCCTGTCGTCGGACATCTGGACGATATCCCAGAGCTTGTTGAATCGCTGGATGTGTCACAGGTGGTGATCGCGGCTCCGCTCGACGAGCAGGCGCTGCGCGGCCTCGTGGACGGATGTATGGATTCGGACGTTCGTCTGCGGATCATGCCCGAGATCGGCGCCGTCCTGTCGGATGGTGCGACGTTACGAGATGCCAGGGATCTAGAGATCGCCGACTTGCTGCCGAGGCAACCCGTTACGACCGACCTGGAGCGTGTGAATGTCATTCTCCGAGGCAAGCGGATTCTGGTGACCGGTGCAGGTGGATCCATTGGATCCGAGATCGTGCAGCAGGTGCTGCAGGCCGACCCGGAGATGGTTCTTGCACTCGACAACGACGAAACCCATCTATTCAACGCGGACCTTCAGTGGTCGAGCGAAGTCGTGCGCCCGATCCTCTGCGACATTCGGGATATCAGCGCGCTTCGGAGTCTCGTCAGTGCCTACCGACCTGGTGTCGTGTTTCACGCTGCTGCTCACAAGCACGTTCCGCTCCTCGAGTCCTTTCCCCAGGAAGCGGCCAAGACGAACGTTCTCGGAACCGCCAACTTGCTCAACGTCCTCGCCGAGGCGACTGTGGAGGAGTTCGTGTTGATCTCGACCGACAAGGCCGTGAACCCGACGAGCGCCATGGGAGCGTCAAAGCGCTTCGCCGAGATGCTCGTCCAGTCTGCTGCCGGAGATGGCCGACCAGGCGTCTATTCGGCGGTCCGGTTCGGCAACGTGCTTGGCAGCAGAGGTTCGGTTGTTCCCACATTCATGCACCAGATCCAGAACGGAGGGCCGGTGACCGTGTCGGACCCCAGGATGGAGCGCTACTTCATGATGGCGTCCGAAGCGGTACAGCTTGTGCTTCAGGCAGCGGCGCTTGCCAAGGGTGGAGAGGTGTTTGTGCTCGACATGGGCGAGCCCGTGAGAATCGTCGACCTGGCCCGCCGCATGATTCGCCTCGCTGGACTGGTCCCTGGACGTGACATCGAGCTCGAGGTGGTCGGCGTCCGTCCGGGTGAGAAGATCAGCGAAGTCCTCTCGCTGCTGCCGCTGCGCCCGTCGAAGCACCCGAAAATTCGTGTCGCCACACCGCAGTATCCGGACCCCAAGACACTCGGCGGTGCCCTGCGAGACCTCCACAGACTGGTGGCGCGCGACGATCGATTGGGGGTTCGCTCGCTCCTCGATGACATGGCGTGGCAGAATTGGGCCACCCAGATGCGGATCGATCTGGACGCGCTGGAAGAAAGCAGACACGAGGCGATGTAGACGTGAGCTTCAGACGGGCTACGAGGATCGTGCTCGCCCGATGGCCGATCATCGTGGTCGCCGGGCTGATTGGTGCTGCTCTGGCCCTCGGATTCGCGAACGTCTACAACCGGTCGATCACACCGCGTTTCCAGGCGACTGCCCCCGTGACGTTCATCCAGCTCGACAGGGAAACCGACGCGGCGTTCGCGGCCAGATTGGATGAGGCCCAGTCGACGGCACTCCGGATCACCGCGGACGATCCGGATGCGGCGAGTTTGGACGTGCAGACGGATGCCGATGCCGGCACCGTGTCGTTCGTCGTCGACGCTCAGTCCGCCGCCGACGCGGAGACGCTCGCCGCCACGTTCCGCAATGACTACCTGACCGCCGAGCCGTCGAGTGCGATCGTCGAACAGATCACGTCGAGGTTGGCGTCGATTCGCACCGAAGTGGCCGATCTCCAAACGCAGCTCGCAGCGCTTCAGCCGGCGAGTCCCACGGTGTCCCCCGATATGGCGGCCCTGTACACCCTCGTGCAGTCGAAACTAGGTGAGCTTCGCCAGGAGGCCGCCTCGATTCGTCTCCAGCTCGCCGTGCCCGATCTCGCAGAGACGGATACAGCGGCTCTTCAACAGCAGCTCGACGTAACAACCCAGGTGATCGCCAAACTGGAAACTGAGCTGAACAGCCTCACCCCTCCGTCGTCTCCCTCGACCACCACGGACCCGGCCGAAACCACCGACATGGACGTCCTCGTGTTGCAGAGGCGGATCAACGATCTCGAATCCCAATACATAGACCTGTCATTGCGACTCGTCGATCTTGGAACCACGGGCGATCTCAACGGCGGTGTCACCGTGACCGACGAGACCGTGTCGCCGGTCGGAAGGAAGGTAGCGGGGGCGGCAGGGCTCGTGGTCGGCCTGCTGCTCGCGTTCGGTGCGATTCTGGCACTCGATGCGGTGCGTCGTCCGCTGCGTGCAGTCGGCGACGTGGCCGTGGCACCATCGCTCGGTCTGGTCGATCCGGCTTCGTCGAAGGAACGAGGACCGATGCCCTGGTACGTGGGAGAGACGAAGAAACGGCGAAAGGGCCAGATCCAGTCGGTTCGATCGGCGCTCTCGGCGACGATCAAAGCAGGCTCGACGCTTGGCATCAGCCCGCTGGGTGTGAGTACCGACGATGCCAGGCTGTTCGCCGCCGATCTCGCCGCCAGTGTCGCAGCGACGGGCAGGGAAGTGCTGTTGCTCGATGCCACGTTCCCCGATGGCCTCCCCATCACCGAGTACGGCGACGCGTCGGTGACATTGACCGATCTGGCCTCACAGGAACGGTCGCTTCGCGAATCCACGCTCCGTGATCGACCTGAGGTGATGCCGTTGCTACGTGGATTCCGATCCGGCAATGGCGGAGCGGATCCGGCCGATCTCGTCGCCGGTCGAGGGTTCCAGGACGTCCTGGAGGACGCCACGAAGATCGGGTACGTGATCGTCCTCGCGATGCCTCCCGCGGACTCGACGGTAGGTGAAGAGTTGACCCAGCTCCTCGACACGGTACTGGTGACCGCTCGGCTGAAGCGCACGACCGATCAACAGATTCAAACACTCGTCGACGACCTTGCATCGAGGCGTGCAGGGCTTGCCGGTGTGGTGTTGCTCACCGGCAGTGAGAAGCTGAGGTATGAGGGCTCCCGTCGAGGCAAACGCACGCGCCGCGTGGAGGCAGCCGACGAGGTTGACGTGGAACAGGAGTCGGTGGAGACGGCCCCATCTGAGGTGCCGAGCCAGGACGAGTCAGAGGCACCTATGGAAACGCCGGCACCGCGCTCGCGCCGTGAGCGACGTCTGCGGGCGGTCCCGGACGTCGACGAAACCCCACGACAGGGACCCCCCAAGGATTCGTCCGGTGTGGAAGAGGGGAGTGACGATCCCAAGGCCCCGTCTGCCCCGCGCCACGCCGAACCGGGTTCGGTGTCGAGCCCGAGGGCGGAGCTTGGCGCATCCGGACCGGTTGGCCCACCAGTCGGTGAGGCGTCTCGTGTGAGCGTCGCGCCCACCCCGTTTCCTATGGTCGAGGCGACAGGAACCGACGGCCCTGGGAAGCACGCCGCGGCTCTGAGGTCTTCCGACAGGAGTGGACTAGCGGTCGCCGCCGGGTCGGCGGTCGATGTCGATGCGACCACTCGCGTCGTGATCACCACCCCGAACGAACTCGCAAGGACTGCCGAACGGTTCCTGATGGCTGTCGTTTCTGCGCTCGTGGCTGCTCCCGGCGGGGTGAAGGGAGTTCCGCAGCGACTCGTCGATGCCGAAGGAATGGTGCCTGTGAGCGAGGGGCTGGGCAGCCTTGCTGCAGCCGACCGGCTTGTGCAGATCCTGCCCGAGGTGCTTCAGACGCTGCCCCCAGCTTTGTCCGATGCCGTTGAGGAGAGGCTCGGTTGCATCTTCGGATTGGATTCCGGTGAGACGTGCCGCAGGCGCATCGACACGTGGCTGCGGCATCGGTTCACTCCGACACGACAGAGTGGCGTGTGGCTGATGTCGAGCACCGCCGGCGCCTTCCAGATGCTCGTCAATGGAGCGTTGTTCAACGCCGCCAAGGCGCGGCTGCTTCTGGTGCACGACGTCCGTGTCTTGAAGACTCACCTTGGCCGTGCGAGTCGGCAGGAGACATACGGGCACCTCGACGCCGGGCGCCTCACCGATGTGATGGAGTTCGAAAGCACGCTGAGGAAGGTGCTTGCTCAGGCAGACGACGCACAGGGCGCGTTCGACTGGCATGGTGCGCTGAAAGCAGCGGGGTTGCTGGCCGGCGATCCGGCATGAACACCAAACGTCTGGTGCGAGTTGCCGCCAAGGCGGGGTTTGCTGCTGCTGATCCACTGTTCGGTCGGTTTCCCGGTCCCCGTGTCCTCGTCTATCACGAGGTGGGCGTCGACTTCGGTCGGGAAATGGAGATCTCTTCTGACAGGTTTCGCAGGCAGCTCGACTGGATGCAGTCGCACGGCGAGATCGTCGGGCTCGAGGAGGCGATTGAACGCCGTGGTGAGAAGGGCGCCGATCGGTTGTTCGTGCTGACGTTCGATGACGGCTTCGACGACGTGTACGAGAACGCCTACCCGTTGCTTCGGGAACGGGGACTTCCGTTCACGCTGTACCTGACGACCTACCCGATCGAGACCGGCGAACCGCTCGACCCGCGCTATCCGGGAGCACGACCGCTGGCCTGGGATCACATCAACGATATGGTTGGGAGTGGGTTGGTCACGCTCGGTGCGCACACCCACACTCATGCCAGGCTGACGACCGCGACACCGGAGATGGTTGTCGAGGAGTTGGACACCTCGAATCGGCTGATCCAGGAACGCACCGGCGTTGCCCCCCGGCACTTCACCTACCCGTGGGGATGGTGGTCGGAGGTCGCGGACCCGTTGGTTCGGGAGCGGTACGAGTCGGCCACGCTGGGCGGGGGAGGAGCCTTCACGGCTTCGACGGACCTCTACCGAATACCGCGGATTCCTGTTCAGAAGAGCGACGGGATGCTGTTCTTCAGGAGGAAACTGCTGTCCGGCCTCCGATTGGAGGGTGCTGTGCGGTACCGATTTCGCGCTCCGAATCAGAGCAATCTGGTGGTGTTTCTCATCAACTCGCTCGACCCGGGCGGGGCCGAACGCTCCCTGGTTGAACTCGTTCCTGCCCTGTGCGAACAGGGGTTCGATGTCCTCATCGCGTGCCTCAAGGACGCCAAAGGAACGCTAGCGGCGGAGGCGAGAACCAACGGTGCAGAGGTCGTCGTGCTTGAGTCCAATGGGTGGCTTGGATGGGCGATGGAGGCGAGACGGCTCATCAGAAACCGTCGGCCCCGTGTGGTGCACACGTCGCTGTTCGAGGCGGACATGGTTGGACGGCTCGCAACGATGGGGATGCGAGTTTCGCTTCTCACCAGCCTAGTCAACACCTCCTACGATCCCGCCCGCTTCCGAGACCCCAACGTGACCGCGTGGAAGTTGCGTGTGCTCCAGGCGGTAGACGGGTTCACGGCCCGGCACGCGGTCGATCGTTTCCATGCGGTCTCGCAGGCGGTGGCCGATGCGGCCGTACGCGACCTGCGCCTCGCGCCCGAGAAGATCACGGTGATACATCGATCACGTGATCGAAAGCGACTGGGGGAGCCGAGTCGGGAGCGACGCAGTGAGGTTCGTGCCCGACTCGGCCTGCCCGACGACGCGTTCGTGATCCTGAACGTCGGTCGCCAGGAGTACCAGAAGGGCCAGCGATACCTGCTCGAGGCCGTGGCGGAGGTTCGCCGTGACCATCCCGAGGTCATCACTTTGATTGCCGGCAAGGAGGGCAACGCGACGGGCGATCTCCAGGCGCTGCATCACCGACTGGGACTCGGAGACTCGGTTCGATTCCTTGGCCACAGAGACGATGTCGGCGATCTGCTGACCGCCGCCGATATGTTCGTGTTCCCGTCGCTCTACGAAGGACTCGGAGGCGCCGTGCTCGAAGCGGCAATGATGGGTCTGCCGATCGTGGCATCGGATCTGCCGGCAGTCCGTGAGGCGTTGGGCGAGTTCGAGGCGGCCAAGATGGTGCCTCCTAGGGATCCGGCTGCCCTTTCGAGGGCCATCATGGATGCCACCACTCTCGAGGAGCGCCCGTATTCTGCGGAGAGCTCGCGTCCCTCTGACAGCCAATCAGCTGCTGACAGAATGGTCGATTGGCTCGCAGGGCGTGCCGTTGCCAGGGAGGCAGTGCTGTGAGTGAACCCAACCCGAGCGTGATGCGCAAGATGCTCTATCTACTTGGAATGACTCGAAGGTGGCGATGGGTCGTCCTTGCGCTGTTCGCGTTCGCCATGAGCATCATGGAGGTGATCGGAGCCGGCCTGGTGTTGGTGCTGTTGAGGATGGTCACCGATCCTGAATCGGGCCTCGTTGTTCCTGTGGTGGGGGATCTTCACCGCTTCGCCCCCGGTTTGAGCGACCATTCGCTGGTTCTGTGGACGGTGGCCGGTATCGGTGTCTTCTTCGTCATTCGAGCTGTGTTCAGAATCGCCCTGACCTATGTCCAGCAGCGTGTCGTCCAGCAGTCCGGCGTGCGTATCGCGAGCCGAATGGTTCAGGGCTACCTGGAGATGCCGTATGTGTGGCATCTTCGTCACAACTCGGCGGGACTCATCCGGAACGCGCATCAGTCGGTGAATCAGGTGGTGCGGCAGGTGTTCCTTCCAGTTGTGACGATCGCTGCCGAGTCGCTGATGCTGGTGATGCTCCTGGCCGTCTTGGTGGCAGCGTCGCCATGGGCGACCCTGCTTGCGCTTGGAGTGATCGGCCCTGCGGTGTTCGTGGTCATGCGAGTTGTGCAGCCGAGACTGAAGCGGCTCGGACGAATGTCACTCGATCACGTTCGCAGCTACTTCTCCACGCTCCAGGAGAGTCTCGCCGGCATTCGTGACGTCACGACGTACGGAAAGGGACCAGCGTTCGCTCGCAGGTTCCGAAACGACCGTGCCGGATTCGGTCGAGTCGCATATCAGCAGGGGACGCTGTCGCGGGTGCC
>CAZBXV010000051.1:9377-13179 GCA_964496205.1 uncultured Acidimicrobiia bacterium | reverse complement strand
TGGGGGAGGTGGCGTCGGGCTGATGCTCGACGCCGGAGGGGGCGGTACCCACCAACATAGCTCCAGCGACCAGCTGCTCAGCCGACCATCCCATCGTTCATCGCCCACTCCGGATACTCGTCATGGTCGAGGAATCGGGCGGCGTACAGCTCGGCGAGCTTCTCGTACCGTTCACCGCCGACGTCCGCGAGCCGGTAGAGCAGGCCGACGGTCTCCACGTCCGCCAGATCTGCCAGAGCGCGCTTTGCGTACCATTGCGGTTCGCCGGCGCCGGCAAGTGTCGCGAGTGTGCCGTGCATCGTCTTGAGTGCGCGCTCGGCGGCCGGAGACCCCACCGCCTCGAGCAGCGTTGTGAACTCCTCCACGAACTGCTCGTGGGCGTGCTTCTTGGACATGGCTTCGAGCATGTCGACGGCCTGCACGTTGCTGGGGCCTTCCCAGATCGGAGTGATGAGCGCTTCGCGGTGCCATCGGGCCACGGCGTATTCCTCGAGGAACCCGAGGCCACCGAAGACCTCCATTCCGAGTCGCGTGATCTCGGCTGCATGATCTGCTGTTCGGTTCTTGGCCAGGTGCGAAAGGAATCGTGCGTAGTGATAGGCCGGCGTATACGGGGGGTGATCGTGCCACGCCTTGTCGAACGCTTCGACGGCGTGGAATGCGATCGCGAGGCCTCCCGCCTGCCGAACCGCCAAGTCGACCATATCGCGCCGAATCAGGGGCAGTTCCCCGA
The DNA here is from genome assembly GCA_964496205.1 of uncultured Acidimicrobiia bacterium. GTDB lineage: Bacteria > Actinomycetota > Acidimicrobiia > Spongiisociales > UBA4744 > CAYLHS01. The sequence continues at coordinate 12,446 of CAZBXV010000051.1, read as the reverse complement.
TAGGGACGCCGAACGCCGATCGGCGCTGCACCCTGGTGAGTGTCTCGATGTGCGCCTTCTTGGCGATGCCCATCGCCGCGACCGCGTTGGCGAGACGTGACACGGTGAGGTTCTCCAGCGTGTAGTAGATGCCTTTGCCGGGCTCACCGATCAGAAAGGCCTCTGCTCCTTCGAGTTCCACCTCTCCTGACGGGACTGCCCGTGTCGCCGACTTGTCCTTGAGCCTGCGAACAGAGAAGTTGAGGGTTCCGTCTTCGCGAAGCCTGGGGACGAAGAACAGCGCGAGGCCTTTGGGTCCGGCCTGTGCCCCTTCGGGGCGCGCCGTTGCGATCGCGGCGTCGGCCAGACCTGCACCGCTGGCGAAGTATTTGTCCCCCGACGACAACACCCAGCCGTCACCCCGCCGGTGGGCGGTGGTTTCGTTTGCCCCTAGGTCGCTGCCACCTTGGATCTCGGTCATCCATGTCGCCCCCCACGCGCTACCTGACAGGATCCGTTCCTTCCACTCAGAGAGTTCCGGGGCGTACTTGTGCAGCGCGTATGCGGTCTGCTGGGTGATGGTGATGATGCAGTAGAGGCCCGGATCGCCAAGGAGGTAGCCGATTGCGTAGTGGTGATGCCAACTCCCCCCGTCGTACGCGGGGCGCATCATCGGTGCCAGCTTTGCCAGCAAGTCGCGTTGCGCAGGGGAGATCCGGGCACGGTCGACACGGTTCCCGTCGAGATCGTGCATAACGAGCACCGGGTCCGCGCCCTGATCGATGTGATACCCGACCTCCAAGGCCTCGGTGCCCATCAGGTCACCCCACCGGACCATCTCATCGCGGTTGGAGTCGAAGTCCCGCCAGTAGCTGCTCAGTACGACCTGAAGATCGTCGTCGACTGTGAAGTGGTTCTGACGGTACGCGTATGACTGAAACTCCACGGCTGCTCCCTTGTGTCAGAAGCCAAGCCTACGCGGGCTGTGCCGCGCACAGCCCGCGTAGGCAGTCCCTCCCCCAGTGAGACCCCAGGGCCGAGTGTTGGGGGAGGAGACACTCGCCCCACGATCTCACACAGACTGGTGCCGCGCTCCGGCTGACTGCTGGAGACTGGATGCTGGAAGCTGAGCTGCTGAACAGCTGAAGAGCTGATTGCTGCTGCCCCACTACCCTCCTCTCCCATGGTTCGCATCGCCGTTCAACTCCAACCGCAACACGCCGACTATGACGACATTCGCCGGGCCGTCATCGAGTGCGAGAACATCGGGGTGGACGTCGTCTACAACTGGGATCACTTCTATCCGCTCTCTGGACGGCCCGACGGCAAGCATTTCGAAGCCTGGACCATGCTGGCTTCCTGGGCCGAGATCACTGAGAGGGTCGAGATCGGGTCGCTGGTCACCTGCAACTCCTACCGAAACCCCCAGCTACTCGCCGACATGGCCAGGACCGTCGACCACATCTCGAACGGGCGGCTGATCCTCGGCATCGGATCGGGTTGGTTCCGGAAGGACTACGACGAGTACGGCTACGAGTTCGATACCGCTCCCGGTCGTCTCAAGAACCTGGACCGGGATCTGCCACTGATAGAGCAGCGTCTCGCCACACTCAACCCGCCCCCGATCCGCAACATCCCGATCCTCATAGGAGGTGGAGGAGAGAAGGTCACGTTGCGCCTCGTTGCTCAGCACGCCCACATCTGGCACACGTTCTTTCGGACCAATGATCCCGACATGTGGGTCCACAAGAACCGTGTCCTCGACACGTGGTGTGAAAAGGTCGGGCGTGACCCGTCGGAGATCGAACGCTCCGTAGGGGTCAATCCTCGCCGCGTCGACCTCGCTGACACCCTCGCTTCGCTGGGCGCCGGTCAGATCACACTCGGATTCGGGGGACCCGACTACGACGTTGGAGTCGTCAAGGATTGGCTCTCGTGGCGTGACGACCGATGACGGGAGCCGTAATCCTGGTCATCACCGGGCTCGTCCTGTTGACCGTGGCGGCCGACCGTCTCGTGCTGTCCGCCGCACGACTCTCGCGGCTCTGGGGCATGTCGACGATCCTGATCGGTGCGCTGGTCATCGGCATGGGCACATCGCTCCCCGAGCTGCTCGTGACCACGCTCGCCGCGATTCGTGGCGAGATGGACCTAGCAATGGGCAACATCATCGGGTCGAACGTCGCCAACTTGAGCCTGATCCTTGGAACGTCGGTCATGATCCTGCCCGTCGCCGGCCATCTCCATACGATCAAACGCGAGGGAGTGGTGATGGGTGCTGCGGTCGTTCTGTTCGCGATCGCGGCCTGGGGCGGGACGCTCACGAAGCTGGAGGGCTGGGGCCTGCTGCTCGGCGCGGTCGCGTCGGGCTGGATGCTTGTCACCTGGTCGCGCCAGGACGTTGCCGAGGGAACCGTCACGATCGACATCGATGACGTCGCCCCGCTCGGTCGTGGGACGGCATTCGAGCTCTTCGTCGGCATTGTGGCACTCGGAGCAACGCTCCTTGGCGCAGATCTCCTGCTGCGCGGGGCCCGCACCGTTGCCGCGGAGCTCGGTCTGAGCCAGGGTTTCATCGGTTTGTCACTCGTTGCGGTGGGAACGAGCCTCCCCGAGTTGGCGACCGGCATCGCAGCCGCCCGGCGACATGAGAACGCGTTGGTCATCGGCAACGTCCTTGGTTCCAATCTGTTCAACTCGCTAGGCGTTGCCGGTGCAGCAGCGCTCGCCGGAGGAACGTTCACCGTCGACTTCCGTGGACCGATCGTGTTCATGATCGTGATCTCGACCTTGGCCGGAGTTCTCACGGCGACCGGCAACAAGCTCGTTCGGTGGGAAGGGGCGGTTCTCGTAGCCGCCTTCTTTGGATTCCTCATCGCTGCCTGAGCCGATTCGGCTCACTACGTCACGGGGGTACCATTCCCGCTCGTGGCCGCAGCGATCAGCATCGCCAACCTGACCAAACGATATGACCGTCATACGGCCGTCGATGGGCTCACGCTCACGGTCGAAGAGGGCGAGTCTTACGCGCTCCTCGGTCCGAATGGCGCCGGCAAGACAACGACCGTTGAAATCCTGGAGGGCCTGCGC
>CAZBXV010000051.1:0-9277 GCA_964496205.1 uncultured Acidimicrobiia bacterium | reverse complement strand
GTCCTGTTCTTGGACGAACCGACGGCCGGCATGGATCCGGTCGCTCGTCGGACCACATGGGCGATCGTCGATCAGCTTCACTCCGAAGGCGTCACAACGCTCCTGACGACGCACTACATGGACGAAGCCGAACGGCTGTCCGACCGGATAGGAATCATCAACAACGGCCGATTGATCGCCGAGGGTGCCCCGTCGGACCTTATCCAACGGTCCGGGCGGGTGAGTCTCCTCGCCCGGCCGGGTCTCGACCTGACCGCGTTCCCGGTTCCCGCACGAGAGATCGCCCCCGGTCAGTATGTGCTCGATGTCGACCAGGTAACGCCATCTGATCTGGCCGCAGTGACTGCATTCCTCGCTGAGCGCGAAGTGCTTCTTCGGGAGCTTCGCGTCGGCGCGACGGGACTCGAGGATGTGTTCCTCGAACTGACGGTGGAGAGCTGATGCGAGCCATCGTCGCCCAGACACGTTTCGAGTTGAGGAATGCCTCCCGGCGTGGGGAAGCATTCCTGCTGCTCGTGCTCGTGCCATTGTCGATCCTCCTATTCTTCGGGTTCACGGGCCTGTTCGGCCTATCGGTCGACATGCTCATGCCGGGGCTCCTCGCCCTTTCGATTCTGTCTGCATCCCTGACGAGCCTCGCGATCTCCACCGGTTTCGAACGCAAGTACCACGTGCTGAAACGGCTCGGTGCCACCCCGATGCCCCGGTCCGGCCTGATCATCGCCAAGACCACGTCGGTGCTCATCACCGAGATCGTGCAGGTAGCGATCCTCGTCGCTGTGGCATTCAGCGTGTTCCACTGGCGTACCGACGTGAACGTCGGGCTATTCGTCGTCGCGCTCCTGCTGGGAACAGCCGGCATGTCAGGCATTGGGCTTCTCATCGCGGGCACGCTGCGCGCCGAGGCCACCCTCGCAGTCGCCAACGGGCTCTACCTGGTTCTCCTCGTGCTGGGCGGCATCATCATTCCCGTGTGGGTTCTCCCACCGTTCCTCAACGAACTCGCGCGCATTCTCCCTGCCGAACCCCTCACCGCGCTTTTCGAAGCATCGTTCCACCTGACAGCGTTCACAGCCACCGATCTGGCGGCCCTCGTGTTCTGGGCGATTCTCGGACCCGCCCTCGCCGCCTGGCTGTTCACCTGGGAAGAGAAGTAGTCGTTCAGCTACTCAGCCGTCAGTCATCGAAGACGCGGCCATATCTGCAACGAAACCGCAGGGCGAGCGTCCCAACCGGCCCAAGACTGACGACTCGAGGCCGAGCCTTGCTCGGCCCTACCTCAGGAACACATCCGCGACGATGGCCCCCGACAGGATCGTCAGGTAGATCGTCGAATAGATGAACAGGCTCATCGCGCGTTCGGGTTTCCACAGCAGTCTCACGGCCTCGACGATGAACACGATGCCAAGCACAGCCGCCGTCGCTCCATAGAGCCAACCCATCGACGCAACCGGCCACAACGCCATGGTGGCCGCGGCAGTGAGAACCGCGTAGACGACGATCTGCACCGACGTTCTCCGCTCGCCAACCACTACGGGCAGCATGGGGATACCGGCCGCTGCGTAGTCGTCCTTGTAGCGCATCGCCAGCGCCCAGAAGTGGGCCGGCGTCCACAGAAACACGATCAGAAACAGCAGCCACGGTGCCCAGCCGAGTCCCCCGGTGACCGCTGCCCACCCCACGAGCGCCGGTGCTCCCCCGGCTGCTCCTCCGATCACGATGTTCTGCGCGGTGTTCCGTTTGAGGAGGAGCGTGTAGATGAACACATAGAACAGCAGCGCGGCGGTTGAGAGGAGGGCAGCGGCGAGGTTCGCAGATGCCCACAGGATCACGAACCCTGCCGTTCCCAAAACGACACCGAACCACAACGCCGCCCTGGGCGTGATCACCTCACGAGGAAGCGGCCTTTTGTGAGTTCGACGCATCACCACGTCAATGTCCCGGTCAACCACGTTGTTGATGGCGTTCGCTCCACCGGCAGACAGCGTGCCACCGACGAGTGTCGCAAGCACCAGCCACGTGTTCGGCCAGCCGCCGGCGGCGACCACCATTGCCGGGATCGTCGTGATCAACAACAGCTCGATGATCCGAGGTTTGGTCAACGCAACGTACGCCCGCAATCGGCTTGGGCGGGCAAACGGGTCCGCGAGACGAACTTCGGGTACGCTCATTCGGCGGCAGGATAGGGCGCCCTTCCGACCTCCGCGTCAACCGAATCTCCCACGTCGGGACATTTCATCCCGGAAACGGTTGGCGTAGCAGCTAGCAGGCCCTTAGTCTCACGCACGGTCAAGGGAGGGAACGTGACGAAGCCGAAATCGGCTGCGGTGCTCTTCGCATCGCTCGCACTGCTGCTTGCCTCGTGCGCGGGCAGCGCCCCCATGGACTCATTCGATCCAGCCGGACCGGAAGCTCGCCGGATCGTCGACCTATCCATACCGGTCTTCATCATCGCAGGGGTCATCTTCCTGCTCGTCGAGGCCCTCATCGTGTTCGCCGTTCTCAGATTCCGAGACAGGGGTGACGACGGCGAACCCAAACAGATCCACGGAAACACGAAGCTCGAGCTGGTGTGGACGATCATCCCCGCGCTCATACTCGCGGGAATCGCCATTCCCACGGTCAAGGCGGTCATGGACCTGACATCGCGGCCTGGTTCCGGTCTCGCTGTCGAAGTGACCGGCCACCAATGGTGGTTCGAGTTCACATATCCCAAGCAAGGAATCATCACCGCCAACGAGCTCGTCATTCCGGTCGGCACACCCATCGACTTGGAGATGACCTCGGCTGACGTAGTCCACAGTTTCTGGGTCCCTCGCCTGGCAGGCAAACGGGACGTCATCCCCGGTGAGACAACCTATCTGAAGCTGCAGGCGGACGAACTCGGTGAGTATCTGGGACAGTGCGCCGAGTTCTGTGGGCTGGGTCACGCCAACATGCGTATCAGAGTCAAGGTGGTATCCCAAGACGACTTCGATGCGTGGGTTGCCAATCAAGAGCGGCCGGCGGTGGAACCGGCCGATGGAACTGCGGCAGCCGACGGCAAGCAGCTCTTCCTCACCAAAGGGTGCACGTCCTGCCACATCATCGACGGTGTCTCCACCACGGCGACAGTTGTCGCTCCGAACCTCACCCACATCGCGAGCAGGGATGTCATTGCCGGTGCATCACTCAACTTCACCGAGGATGATCTCAAGGCATGGCTCGCGAATCCGCCGGCGGTCAAGCCCGGCTCCTACATGCCCAATCTGCACCTCACGTCGGACCAAATCGACTCGCTCATCGCCTATCTGGAGACCTTGAAGTGACATCCATCGCAACCAGTGGTGCGTTGCGGCGCAGAATCCCAGCGACCGGATTCTGGAGCTGGGTCACCACCGTCGACCACAAACGCATCGCCAAGCTGTACGGATACACCGGGTTCGCCTTCTTCATCATCGGCGGTCTCGAGGCGCTCCTCATCCGACTGCAACTCGCACGCCCGGAGAACGCGTTCGTGACGCCCGCCGAGTACAACTCACTGTTCACCATGCACGGGACAACCATGATCTTCTTGGTCGTCATGCCGCTCGCAGCGGCATTCATGAACTATCTCCTGCCACTCATGCTGGGTGCCCGAGACGTCGCGTTCCCACGACTGAACGCCCTCGGCTACTGGTTCTTCCTCGGTGGCGGCATCGTCTTGTACTCGTCGTACATCCTCGCGACCGCCGGGGTACCGGCGGGCGGGTTCGTCCCCGAAACGATCTCTCGTCTGGGCAGCGCTGCCAACGGCGGATGGTTCATGTACCCGCCAAACAGCGGAGCCACCTTTTCGCCAGGTTCGGTCATCGACTTCTGGCTCGTCGGCATCGCGCTCGCCGGCGTTGGATCGCTCGTCTCGTCGGTCAACCTGCTGACAACGATCTTCAATCTGCGGGCCAAGGGCATGAGCCTCATGCGCATGCCGGTGTTCGCATGGATGTCGATGGTCGTCAACTTCCTGTTGCTCTTCTCCATCCCGATCATCACCGTGGCCATCTTCATGCTGATCTTCGACCGCCAGTTCGGAACCTCGTTCTTCGAGGCTTCGGGGGGAGGCGACCCGGTGCTCTACCAGCACCTCTTCTGGCTGTTCGGTCATCCCGAGGTGTACATCCTGATCCTCCCGGCGATGGGCATCGTCTCGGAAGTGCTCCCCGTGTTCAGCCGCAAACCCTTGTTCGGCTACCCGGCCGTCGTGTTTGCCGGTATTGCGATCGGGTTCCTCGGCTTCGGTGTGTGGGCCCACCACATGTTCGCATCGGGAATCGGGCCGATCACCCAGGCCGCGTTCGGTCTGTCCACGATGACCATCGCCATCCCGACCGGCATCAAGGTGTTCAACTGGATCGGCACCATGTGGGGCGGAAAACTCCGTTTCAAGGCACCCATGCTGTTCGCCATCGGATTCGTCGCGATGTTTACCATCGGCGGCCTGTCAGGAGTCACCCACTCGATCGTCCCGGCCGACTGGCAGCAGACGGACACCTACTACGTGGTGGCCCACTTTCACTACGTCCTCTTCGGCGGAGCGATGTTCGGAATCTTTGCCGGCCTGTACTACTGGTTCCCGAAGCTGACGGGCCGCATGTACCACGAACGGCTCGCCAAGTGGCACTTCTGGCTGATGCTCATCGGATTCAACTTGACGTTCGGACCGATGCACTGGCTCGGACTCATCGGCATGGCCCGCAGGACCTACACCTACGCCCCAGGTCTCGGCTTCGACTTCTGGAACATGGTGTCGACGATCGGGTCGTTCCTGATTGCCAGCTCCGTCCTGCTGTTCATGGCAAACTGGATCGATTCACGTCGCCGCGGAAAGCCGGCGCCGATGGACCCGTGGGATGCACGGACGCTCGAATGGTCGATTCCCTCACCGCCACCCGAGTACAACTTCGGCGAAGTTCCTGCCGTCGAGGCCCTCGATGACCTGTGGCACCAGAAGTACGACGAGGATGAGCGCGGTCGTCCCGTTCGCAAGCCCGACGCCGACGCCAGACTCTCCGACCTCGAGCAACGACATCTCCACCCGGCACACCCACCACACCTGCCGGCGCCGTCGGCCTTTCCACCTCTCGCCGGACTGTCCGCGCTGGGTTTTGCCTTCGGACTCCTCTACCACGCGACCGCCTTCGGCGTAGCGCTCCTCGTCTTGGCCACCGTCGGGCTCGTTGTCTCGTTCCTGTCGTGGTCTCAGGAACCGCTCGAGGAGGAGGCGGGGAAATGACGACACACGAGCTGGCGGCACACACCGAGACGAGCACCGGGATCGATACTCGCAAAGTCGGCATGTGGGCGTTCCTATCCTCGGAGGCTTTGTTCTTCGGCGCCCTCATCACCAACTACCTGCTCTTCAAGGGGCGAACGCTCGAAGGTGTTCACCCGAGAGAGTTGCTGAACATCCCATTCACGTCGATCTCATCGTTCGTGCTGCTGATGAGCTCGTTGACCATGGTGCTCGCCCACGCGGCACTGACCCGCAACGATCAAAAAGCGACGCGCCGGTGGCTTTTCGCCACGGCCGCACTCGGGGCGACCTTCATCGGAGGGCAGGTCTTCGAGTTCACGACCTTCTACCGAGAAGGTATGACCCTCTCCACCAACCCGGCCTCGTCATCGTTCTTCGTGCTGACTGGCTTCCACGGCGCGCACGTCACCGTGGGAGTCCTTCTGCTCCTGTCGCTCGTGGCTGTCTCATTCCGGAGAAAGGGCCTGACGTTCGCAAGAGGAATGAACCTAGAACTCGTCGGCCTCTACTGGCACTTCGTCGACATCGTGTGGATCGTGATCTTCACGGTGGTATATCTGATCAGGTAGGAGGAACGATGGCGACCGCAGACCACGCGCACCCGACTCCACGCCAGTACGTGGCGATCGCCGGGATCCTGGTGGTGCTGACGGCAATCGAAGTGTCCCTGTACTACCTCGACATCGGCGGGTTGAACACGTTCGCCCTCATCGTCCTGATGCTGCTCAAGTTCACTCTCGTCGTCGCGTTCTACATGCACCTCCGCTACGAGTCGGGGTTCCTCCGCCGCTTGTTCGCCGCGGGACTCGCGGTCGCCGGAACCGTCTACCTCATCGTGCTGCTGGCGTTCCTGGAACGAGGCTTGTAGAAAGCAGCTGTTCAGCAAGAAGCTTCCAGCGTCCAGCAAGACGCGACCACAACCACCTCGAGACCGAAAGGCGATCGTTCCCTCCCCCAGCGAAATCGTCAGGGCTGAGCGTTGAGGGAGGTGGCCCGAAGGGACAGAGGGGGTCCTGGGCACCTGGAAGCTGGTAGCTGGTCGCCGCCAACACGAGAAGTCCTTTCCCTCCGACATGCGCCGGACTCGACCCGGTATCGTTCGGCGCATGCGCAGGTTCTTCAAGGTTGTTCTCATCGTCCTCATCGTTCTCTTTCTCCTGATCGCCGCCGGAGGCTTTTATGTCACCCGCGCATCGTTCCCGAAGACGCGCGGCACGATCACCCTGTCGGGCCTCGACGACCCGGTCGACGTATACCGGGATGACAACGGCATTCCGAGTATCTACGCGGACACGGCCCACGATCTGTTCTTCGCACAGGGGTATCTCCAGGCCCAGGATCGGTTCTGGCAGATGGACTTCGAGCGGCACATCGGCGAGGGTCGGCTCGCCGAGATCTTCGGTGAATCACAGGTCGAAACCGACATGTTCCTGCGCACCCTCGGGTGGACGCAGATCGCAGAGCAGGAGTGGGCGGCGGCCTCGCCCGACGCCAAGCTCGCCCTCCAGTCCTACGCAGACGGCGTGAACGCCTACCTCTCCGACCACGGCGGGGCGAGGCTGTCGCTCGAGTACGCCGTTCTCAAGCTGAACAACGGGGCGTACCAGCCGGAGCCGTGGACCCCGACCGACAGCCTCGTCTGGGCGAAGGTGATGGCATGGGACCTCCGTTCCAACATGGACACGGAGATCATTCTCGCCAAAGCCGAGAAACTCGTCGGCGAGCATGCCTCGGACCTCCTCCCCGCATACCCGGACGACCGGCCGGTGATCGTCCCCGACTGGCAGAGCCCTGCCTCGATCACCCCTGTCGCCTCGATCGATATGACCGATCTGCTGTCACGCGTCGAACACAACGCCGCGTTGGTCGACGCGTACACCGGCCCCGTAGGTCCGGACATCGGTTCGAACAACTGGGTCCTGTCGGGCGCACTGACCACCACCGGCATGCCGATCCTCGCCAACGACCCCCACCTCGGGATCCAGATGCCGTCCATCTGGTACGAGACGGGCCTGCACTGCACGACCGTGTCGGATGCCTGTCCGTACGAGGTTGCCGGATTCTCGCTGCTCGGGTTTCCAGGCATCGTCCTCGGCCACAACGCCACCATCGCGTGGGGCGTCACGAACCTGCCCGCCGACGTGCAGGACCTCTACATCGAACGGATCAACCCGGACAACCCCGACCAGTACGAGGTCAACGGTGAATGGATCGACGCGGAGACTCGCATCGAAACGATCAACGTCGCAGGTGGCGATCCGGTGCCGTTGGAGGTGCGGGTGACCCGAGATGGACCGATCATCTCCGACGTGTACGGCGATCTGGAGAGTTTTGCACAGGACGTCAACCTCCCGATCTCGGAGCCGTACGCCATCGCCCTCAAATGGACGGCGCTCCAACCGTCCAGGACGCTCGAAGCGGCGCTTGCCTACAACCGTGCGGAGAACTGGGACGAGTTCAAGGCTGCGCTGCAGATGTGGGACGTCCCGTCGCAGAACTTCGTCTATGCCGACATCGACGGACATATCGGCTACCACACCCCCGGCCGGATCCCGATTCGCGCCAACGGGGACGGAACGGTCCCGGTGCCCGGATGGAACGATGACTACCAGTGGGTCGGCTACATCCCCTTCGACGATCTCCCGTCGAGTTTCGATCCGCCCGAGGGCTACATCGTCACCGCCAACAACGCGGTCATCCGGCCCGACCTTCAGCCCTTTCTCGGTTCCACCTGGGCATACGGGACGCGTGCACAACGGATCATCGACATGATCACCTCCGCGGATGGGCCGATCAGCCCCGACGACGTTCGCGCCATGCAGTTCGACTCGGCAAGCATCCAGGCCGACATCCTCATCCCGTGGCTGCTCGGACTCACCGCGGACACGACCGAAGTCGCACAGGCACAACAGATCCTCACCGACTGGGAGGGGACCGACGGCGCGTACCGCTTCGATGCCGACAGCCAAGGGGCAGCCCTCTTCGGAGCAGAGTGGCGCCATCTGATCATGGACATCTACTTCAACAAGCTCCCTGAAGGGCTGCGGCCGAGCGGACGCGACAGTGTCCTTGTCTCCATTCAGGCGATCCTCCAGGATCCGACGAACTTCTGGTGGGACGATCCATCCACACCCGAGGTGGAGACCAGAGACGACATCCTGAAGAAGTCGCTGGTCGACGCCTGGAACGAGACGACGGACCTGCTCGGTGATCCCGCCGGTTGGACCTGGGGGGCCCTGCACACGGCGACGTTCCGCAATCAGACGTTCGGCGAGTCCGGGATCGGACCGATCGAAATGCTCTTCAACCGGGGCCCGTTCGACGCGCCGGGTGGAACCGACATGGTCAACGCAACGAGCTGGGTCGTCGAAGACGGTTACGAGGTCGCTGCGCTGCCGTCGATGCGGATGGTCATCGATTTCTCAGACCTCGACGCAAGCACGGCGATCCACACCACCGGACAGTCTGGCCACGCCTACAACACCCACTACGACGACATGATCCAGCGCTGGCTCACCGGTCAGACCGCCCCGCTGTGGTGGAACAAGGACAGCGTCATCGCGGCATCGAAGAACCATCTCGTTCTGAATCCGTGAAGCTTCGCCTCGCGGATTCAGAGGTCTCCAGACCGGTCTCACGGCCATCACACCTGGCCGCGTTCTGGCGGTTCGTTGTCGACTGACCGCTGGAGATTGAGAACTGAGGCTCAGATGAAGCAGGGCCGGCAGAAACGCCCCCTCCGGCGTTGAGCATCAGCTCGACGCCATCTTCAGCCGGCGGGCACAACGGTATAAGGAATCTGCTCATCTACTTACTGGCACTAGCTATGCTCGATTCCGGGTTGGGCTTGCCGGGTGTGCGGGCGGATCCAAGCGGCACTGGGCGCTCATCTTTCGCGACCGGACACCGCATCATCTTGGGAGGGAACGGAATGTCTGCTGGAGACGACTATCTAGGTGCCGTACGCTCACCACGCTCCTCGGTAGCTCACCGGCCACGGCGGGT
>CAZBXV010000050.1:0-14086 GCA_964496205.1 uncultured Acidimicrobiia bacterium | reverse complement strand
GGCCTCACCGCACCACCCGGCAACCCCACCGCATGGGCAGAAACCCTCACCAACCTCACCGACGACACCCTCATCGACCACGCAAGCACCACCGCCCGCACCACCTACCTCACCAACTACAACCCCACCCACGCCCTCACCAACCTCACCACCATCTACAGAGAGGCGTGCGCGCTGGCGTATCGCTAGCGAATGCGCCGCTACTCGGATCTGCCTCGCACCATCAGGTCACGCAGAACCCAGCCGACGATGGCAGGCCGACGGAACAGCTGACCGAGGGAGTATGGAAGCCCGGACTGCCCGTACGCGACATAGGCGCGAACCGGGATTCCGCGCTTCGATGCGAGGAAGTCGAGCCGAGGCAGCGCTGTGAGCTGCTCGAGCGCACATGGCGTCCCCGACCGGGTGAGCACGTCGAGAGCGGGTTCGACGACGCGACGATCGTGGCTGGCCACGCCGACTTCCGCAGCCCTCCCCGCCAGATGTTCGATGAGTTCAAGGTATGCGCCGCGAGGGTCGATCGTAGGATCCGTCGGATCCGCTGCCTGTCCCTTCACGACCCGAAGCGGCACGCCAAGCTCGATGAATCGGTCGGCATCGGGGAACGAACGCGCCCACCGAGCCGGGAGTGTCGCCGAGATGTCTGCACCACGTTCCAAACCCCACTCGATGACCTCGAGCGTCGGGTCGGCCGTCTCGTGCGCCTGAGCATCGAAATGGACCCGCACCCCATGGGTGGTCGCCAGATCCAAAACCGGTCCGAGCACCCGGCGATCGTATCCCAGGGTGTCGGCCTTGATCGAGATCGAAGCATCGATACCGGCCGCGGAGATCGCTTCAATTGCATCGATCAGATGGACCCCGATCGTCTCGGGGTCGTCGTCGCCCTTGGGCCAGTAGCCGAGGCTTGATGAGTTGCCCCGGTTCCTCTCTGTCTGTGCAGCAACGACGGCATCGTCAATCGATCGGCCCACGATGTGCCTTGCTCCGAGCCGCTGTCTCAACGCTTTCTTGAATCTGCTCACGGACCCCACGTCCACCTCCACACCCGGCTTCGCTCGGCTGTCAATGCGGACTGGCGACGTCGACGGCAATCGCTTTCGCAGCCCACACCGGTGCGTGCTCCTGCCATGCCCCGATCGAGTCGAGCTTCCCATAGATCTTGCTCGACAGACGTTCTACCGCATCACCCGTTATTGGGAACCGAGGAATTGCGAACTCTGAATCGGAATCTCGAAAGCCGCGATACAGGATCGACCCCGCCACGGAGAATCCGGCGTTCGAAACGACCCGTGTCGTTGAGGACGTGAAGTGATGCCGCGGCTTGCCGAACGGGTACGCGAAGGCCACAACAGGAGCCCCGACGCGGTCCTCTATCGAGTGCTTGGAGCCCTCGATCTCCGTGCGCGCTTCTGCATCCGACAGCTCTGAAAGCTTCCGGTGGGTGATCGTGTGTGCGCCGATTCCCATCCCGTGTGCCGCCATGTCCCGGATGTTGTCCCACGTCATAGGCTTCACCTCACCCGGGCCGCTCCCCCAGAGGCTTCCGAGGAACCGGATCACCTCGGCGTCGCGATCGATCAATCCGGTTGTGATGAAAAACGTGGCAGGCATGTCTCGTTCGAGGAGTAGCGGATAGGCGTGCTCGTAGTTGTCCAGGTAGCCGTCATCGAACGTGATCGCAACCGTAGGTCTGGTCGAGTCTCGCGGAGCCCCCCTGAGATCCTCGAATCGGACGACGTCACAATGGCCACCCAGCCAGTCGAGATGGGCACCGAATGTCACCGGGTCCACCGATGCGTGCGCCGTTCCGCTATCTACCGAGTGGTAGCACAACACGGCCACGCGGTTCTTGCGCCGAGGTATCAGCGCCGACAGCGCACGCTCGACTCGGCGCTTCATCGAATGTGAGATGAGTCCCTGAATCTCTGCCTCCCAGGTGGGGCCGGTTTGGCTTCCTACACTATGGGTCGATGGCCCTGCAACACAAACGTTTTCCTCCCGGCAGAGGGAACCTGCTTATCCCGACATCGACCAGAGCCGCCACCTTGGCCGGCATCGCCATGTACTCCCCGTCCACACGGCGAGGCTTCCTCGTTCAGCGGGCCGCGTGGTACTCGGTTGGACTGTTCGGCAGCAAAGGGCTTCCGGGAAACAGCAACGCCGCGCCGCCGCTCGCTCCCGAAGTCTGGGACGAGCTGCACGCCGCTCTGCTGGCCGAGGCCGGCCCCTATGACGACTGGGCCGCCCACCGCCCACCGGACCCCCATAGAGAAGGACTCGGGATCCTCCTGCTGCAGGAAGGCCGGCCCGTTGCGTTCGTCAAGGTTCGCCGTGAGCGCAATTGCGAGAAGCTTCGCAGAGAGTTCGAGGCACTGGGATTGGTTCGAGAGGCGAACCCCCACAGCTTCGGCTTCACCGAGCCACTCTTCGAAGGAACGGTTGCGGGTCGTCTGTACGCCGGGTTCGCCCCCCTGCCTGCCGGCCTTCATCGGCCGCCGGCTTCACCGTCGCTCGACAGCATCTTGGCCGATATCGCCAAAGCGCTGTCTCCGCTCCCTCGACCGGACGATGCCGGCGCCGACTGGGCTCCAATGCATGGAGATTTCACACCATGGAATCTTCGGAAGCTCCGCGGACATCTCTACCTCCTGGATTGGGAGACCGCCGGATGGGGTCCTCCTGGTGCAGACGAGGTGATGTATCAGGCATCTTCCGCGGTGATGGGCTTGTGCCAGGCGGACGCCTACCAACAGGTTGCCGCGAAGTACCCCGAAACGGTGTCGTACTGGATCGAGCACTGGCAACGCAAGATCGACGAGTACATTGCAGAGGTCGGTCCGGTGTCGAAAAAGGCGCTTGCGGTCCAGATGCTCGGGGTACTGGATGCTCACGCCTGACGGCGAGTCACTTTCCTCCGAACGATCTCGATGCCAAGAAGCAGAAGGTACGCCGGGTTGTTGAACACGTAGCGGCGCCAGAGCCGCCTCGGTTCTCTCGAAAGCCGGTAGAGCCACTCGAGGCCGGCATCACGCATCCACTCAGGTGCCCGCGACACGTTTCCTGCCAACCAGTCGAACGCGGCGCCGACACCTACCAACGACACCCCCGGCAGGCGGTGGCGAACCCTGGCCATCCACAGCTCTTGCTTGGGCATGCCGAGCCCAACCCACACGACGTTGGCCCCGGACTCCCGGATACGAGCGAGATGCGCCTCATCTTCCTCTTCACTCAGCGGTCGGAACGGTGGCGAGATTGCCCCGGCGATCACCGCCGTCGGATAGCGATCCGCCATTGCGCTTCGGAGTTCCACCAGCGTCGCTTCCGTGCTGCCGTAGAAGAAGTGAGAGAGGTTCGTTCCCTGTTCGAAGGCGAGTTCGAGGACGTCGATGCCGGTGCAACGTGTCTGCTCGCCGTGTCCGAACGCCCGGAGGGCCCACACGAGCGGCATCCCGTCAGGGGTGGCGATGTCGGTGTCCTCCAAAGCGGCGTGGAGCGTCCGATCCCGTCGGGCCGACATGACCGAGTGCACGTTGCAGATCGCAACCGTTACTCCCTGGTCGAGAACGGACACGACGCCGTCGACGTCGACGAGCGAGATGCCCGTGCCGAGCACATCCTCCTTGTGACTCATGGGCGATTGACCGCCCACCAGTCGATAGTCTCACGAAGCCCGTCGACGAGTCTGGTCGAAGCCTCGAATCCGAACCCTTCGCGAGCCCGAGATGTGTCGAGCGCCCTCCTGGGTTGACCATCTGGCTTGGAGGTGTTCCATCGAATGTCCCCGGTGAACCCGGTGAGATCGGCGATAGTCTCGACAAGACCTTTGATCGTGGTCTCCGCCCCGGTTCCTATGTTCACCGGCTCGGGATCCTCGTACCGTTCCGTCGCCAGGACGATCGCTCGCGCGGCGTCGTCGACGTAGAGAAACTCTCTGCTCGGAGAGCCTGTGCCCCATACCTCGACTTCCCCGTCGCCGTGCTCGGTGGCCTCGACGAACTTGCGGATGAGGGCAGGGATGACATGACTGGTTTCGAGATCGAAGTTGTCTCCGGGGCCATACAGATTGGCGGGCAAGAGGTAGATGCCGTTGAAGTCGTACTGCTGACGGTATGCCTGGAGCATCACGAGCAGCGCCTTCTTGGCCACCCCGTATGGGGCGTTTGTTTCTTCCGGATACCCGTTCCAGATCTCTTCTTCGCGGAAAGGAACCGGCGTGAATTTCGGGTAGGCGCACACGGTCCCCACTTGGACGAACTTCCCGACCCCGACGACCCGGCTCGCCTCGACCAGATTGAGACCCATCGCCATGTTGGCGTAGAAGTACCGACCAGGGTTCGCCCGGTTCGCCCCGATGCCTCCGACCTCGGCTGCGAGGTGGATCACCACGTCGGGCTTGACCTCCTCGACGAGTCGTTCAGCAACATCCTGCCTGGTGAGATCATGGTCGGCGCGTCGGGGTACGACCAGGTTTCCGGCCCCTTTCTCGGCGAGCATTGCGCACACTCTCCGGCCCAGAAAACCGGCGCCGCCTGTCACGAGCACTGTGCGGCCGGCGAGCTCCATCACTGCTGCGTCCGCCTGTGATTGACACGAAGAAGTCCCGCGTCCACGAGGGTGCGTTCTTGCCGAGCGAGTTCCAGATCGTGCGCGACCATCATGTCGACGAGTTCCGCGAATCCAACGTCGGGCACCCAGCCCAACTGGGTCCTTGCCTTGGAGGCATCCCCCTGGAGAAGGTCCACCTCCGCCGGCCGCAGATACCGCTGATCGATCTCCACATGCTCGTTCCAGTCGAGATCCACGAGTGAAAACGCCGCTTCGAGGAACTCACGTACCGAGTGCCGTTCGCCGGTGGCGATCACATAGTCGTCTGGTGTGTCCTGCTGGAGCATCAGCCACATCGCCCGTACATAGTCTCCAGCGAATCCCCAGTCCCGTTCAGCATCGAGGTTTCCGAGATAGAGCGTCTCCTGAAGTCCAAGCTTGATCCGGGTGGCGGCCCGGGTGATCTTTCGAGTGACGAACGTCTCACCTCGACGAGGAGATTCGTGATTGAACAGGATGCCGCACGAGGCGTGCAGGTCGTATGCCTCTCGGTAGTTGACCGTCTGCCAGTGGGCAAACACCTTTGACACGGCGTACGGACTGCGCGGGTGGAATGGGGTTGTCTCTCTCTGCGGTGTCTCGGCCACCTTGCCAAACATCTCAGACGATGAGGCCTGGTAGTAGCGAACTGGGTGCTCGAGCTGCCGGACGGCTTCGAGCAACCTGAGCGTCCCTAGCGCATCGGTATCGGCCGTGAACACCGGGTTGAGGAAGGACACACCCACATGGGACTGGGCACCGAGGTTGTAGATCTCGGTTGGTTGGATGGCACCAAGAAGGCGCTCGAGGCTGTTCCCGTCGGTCAGGTTTCCGTAGTGGAGAAACAGCCTCGTGTTCTCGACATGCGGGTCCTCGTACAGATGGTCTATGCGCTCCGTTCCGAAGGTCGAGCTTCGTCGAATGAGCCCATGGACCTCGTACCCGTAGCCGAGCAGAAACTCGGCTAGGTACGAGCCATCCTGACCCGTGATTCCAGTAACAAGCGCTCGTTTGGTCATGACTCCCCCACCAGCAGACGGTCAGCCTACCCGCGGCGTCCCCCAGCTGCCAGAATGTCTGGATGCGTCAGATGACGATCGTCCAAAGTGACGTAGATCCATGAAACTCCTGCTCTCTGCCTACGCGTGTGAGCCCTGGTCGGGCTCCGAACCCGGATCCGGTTTCCACGCATTGATGGTGGCGGCCTCCGCCCATGAAGTGTGGGTGCTCACCCGAGGAAACAACATCCCGAGTCTCGACGAATTCTTCGGGAATCATCCGTATCGGGAGCGCGTGCACCTCATCGGCGTGGATCGATCAGACTTCCTGCTGCGACTCAAGAAGAAGCTCGGCATCGTCGGCATGCACCTCTACTACGACATGTGGCAACGGGAAGCGGGACGCCGCGCAATCGAACTCGACCGGTCGGTCGGATTCGATCTCGTCCACCACGCAACCTTCGCGAACTACTGGACGAGGGTGGGTGCTGCATCCATCGACAAGCCTCTCGTCTGGGGGCCGGTCGGAGGGGCCGTCAACACTCCCTTTCGCATGCTCGGCCAGCTAGGTCTGTCCGGACTGATCATCGACATGACCCGAGCAGCGGTCAGGGCCCTGGTCCGGGTTCTGGTGCGCCTCCCCCATGCCTCCGTCACGCTCGTACAGAATCGCGAAACCGCACGACGTGTACGACGCGAAGGGGAGATCCACGTCCTTCCGAACGCCCTCAGCGTCGCCGTCGAACCTGACCAGGCAGGCTCGCGACGACGCGAGGTCCTCATGGCCGCCCGTCTCATTCCCTGGAAGGGTTTCCTTCTCGGGTTGGAGGCTTTCAGCCGCGTTCGCTCCGAGGGTGTCCGCATGACTGTCGTAGGAGAGGGACCGGACCGGACTCGCCTCGAGCGAAGGATTCGAGAGCTCGGACTCGAGAACAGAGTCCAACTGGCAGGTGCTCTATCCAGAGATCAACTCGTCGAGCGAATGTCCTCCGCTGCCCTTTTCCTCCATCCGGCGTTCCGTGAAGAGGCAGGGTGGGTCGTCGCGGAGTCGCTCAACGTGGGAACACCCGTGGTTGCGCTCGATCGGGGTGGACCACCTGTACTGATCGGGCTGTGGCCCGAAAGCGGATCTGCTGTCGTGCCGACCAGCTCTCCGAAGCGGACGGCGCGTGCGCTCGCTCGCGCGATGGACGCGCTCCTGTCAGATCCCCCGCCCGTGTCTGAGCGTAGAGTCCCATCGACCGTTTCGTACGATGCTGCCCTCCTCGGCGCGTACCGTTCGGCGGCTGAGGGGATCGCGCAGTGAGCCGTCGGAACCCCAAGGGAAGATTCGTCGTGATCATCGGACCCGACGGTGTCGGCAAGACGACGATCGCCCGCCAGGTGCTGACCGCCCACCAGGGGTCGACCGCGTACTTCCACTTCCGCCCACCCGTACGGCGGCCGATGGATCCACTTCCCCCCGAGTGGTCGGCACCGCCGCCGTCCAAGGGGAGCAAGGATGGGTCCGTGATCCTCGGTTGGGTTCGTCTTGCCCGGAACTTCGCGTGGTTCTGGATCGCCTACCTGACACGAGTCCTGCCGGCCACACGCCACGGTGCGCTCGTGATCGGGGATCGCTGGGCATACGGCTACCTCGCACAGCCGTATGCGCTGAAGTACTACGGTCCCCCATGGCTCGCCCGACTTGCCCTCAGGGCCATGCCACAGCCCGACGTTGTGGTCAACCTCACGGCACCCTTCCAGGTGATTCACAATCGCAAACCGGAGCTCGCGCCGGAGGAGATCAAGAGCGAGCTCTCCGTCTGGCTTCACACACCCGCGCGAAACCTGCGCACCATCGATGCGTCCGCGGCCGCCGACGTCGTCGCAGCGGAGGTCACGACCGCAATCTTCGGCTGAAATCCTGCCCACGGTCGATCGACGTGTAGCCCATAAAATACCAGTCGCCTGTTTACACTATTCCCGACATCCCTTATGGTTGTTGCGACTCGACTTGGGCTCGTCGGTTGCCAGGCTGTCCCGCGAGTAGGAACACCCTGGGGGGCAATGAAAGACTCGGATCACACCAATCCTGATCGTAATCCGGACGATGGCACCCAATCGGACTCGAGGCATCGGGGCACCCATCGCAAGGAACGCTTCAAGTCGCCCGCGTTCGTGCCGATCATGAAAGAGAGGCTGGGAGCATACGCGCGGAGGTTGGCGATGGTGCTGCGGATGCTCAGGCCCGTCATGGGGATTGTCACGATCATTCTGATGGGGATAGGAGTTGCTCAAACGGGGGTTCTTGGGAGCAACACGAGTTCGATCCCCTCAACGAACAGCACGGTGCTTTCTGCCGGCGGTACGAGCGAAGATCTCGCCGTCATTTCACCGGATTCGAACCTGGACAAGAAACCCTCTGATCCAGGCAACAGCAACGGCAACGGCAACGCACGGGGCAACCCCAACAAGCCCACGACGACCACAACTCCGACGTCGACGACCGGTTCCTCGACCACGACGACAGCTTCCACGACAACGACCAAGCCGTCGTCCACCACCACGACCACCAAGCCGTCGTCCACCACCACGACCACCAAGCCGTCGTCCACCACCACGACGACAGCAGCATCGACGACCACGACGGCTCCGGGGACCACCAGCGGTGTCGCGATCTACCCGGGTGACAGCATTCAGGCCGCGGTCAACTCGCATCCGGCCGGCACGACTTTCATCATCAAGTCCGGCACCCACCACAAGCAGCAGGTCGACGCGAAGGACCGTGACGTGTTCGTCGGGGAGTCAGGGGCGATCCTTTCGGGTGACAACACGACTGAATACGCCTTCTGGGGATGGAAGGCGGACAATGTGACCATCTCCGGCCTTGTGATAGAGAACTACAAGAACAAAGAGGGCCAAGGCGTCATCCGCGGAACGTCACGCTATTGGGTCGTGCAGAACAACGAGATCAGGTACAACGGCGGCATCGGAATCTCTTCGGCCGGAGACGGATGGAAGATTCTCGACAACTACATCCATCACAACGCCCAGCTCGGTATTCGAGGGACCGGGGCCAATCTGCTCATCCAGGGCAACGAGATCGCCTACAACAACTACCAGCACCAGTACAACGCGAATGTGATGGCCGGCGGAACGAAGTGGTACAAGACGACCAACCTGGTCGTGAGAGGCAACTACTCCCACGACAACGCCGGTCCCGGCCTCAAGACCGACGCTGACAACAAGGACGTTCTCTACGAGAACAACCGCGTCATCAACAATGAAGGCGCCGGGATCTTCCATGAGATCAGCTATGACGCAGTCATTCGGAACAACACGGTGATCGGCAATGGCAGTCCGTCGAGCGGCGGGCTCGACGGAGCAGGCATCCTCGTCTCCAACTCGCAAAACGTCGAGATCTACGGCAACACCGTCAAGAACAATGCAGATGGAATCGCGGCCAAGGAGGCCAACCGCGGTTCTGGCGCATACGGTGTCTACGACGTGAAGAACCTCTGGGTTCACGACAACACGATCGTCATGAATCAGGGTGAGACTGGAATCACCGATTTCACCAACTCGAGTGGAGGCAAGGTCTACACGTCGTGGAATAACCGGTTCGACAGGAACACCTATACCATTCCTGCCGGCTCCGACTCGTTCCGTTGGGGCAACGCCCCGATCAGTCTTGCCGAGTGGTTGAAGACCGGCAATGATGCCAACAGCAGCTTCACTGAGACGTAGTCCCGTCTCGAGCCGCCGACAGCCGATGGAGGGACGGGCATGACCGCCGAACGGGAAACGACGAAAGCAACCCTGGAACGCGTCCAGCCCCTGTTCATCTGCCTCGGTGTCCCCAAGGCCGGCACAACATGGATCCACCGGCAGCTCGAAGCTCACCCGGATGTGGGATGTACCTACACGAAAGAGATCCACTACTGGAATAGCGACCAGTTCGGTGATTTCCAATGGTATGTGGAGCAGTTCCCGCACGGTGGGCAGTTCCAGGTGTATGCGGAGGTCGCGGTCGGCTATCTCAGGTCGCTTCCAATCGAGCACATGGCAACGCACATCCCGAATGCCAGGTTCATGGTCTCTCTGAGGAACCCCTACGAGCGTGCATGGTCGAGTTACTGGCAATCGATCAGAACGGGCGCCTACAAGGGCGACTTCGAAAGCGCACTGACAGACCTTCCAAAGATCGTCGACGATTCGAAGTACGCCGAAGGCGTGAGGGCCTTCCTCAGCCACTTCCCCAGAGAACGACTGCTTGTCATGCGGTACGAGGACCTTGCGCGAGACGCGAAGAACTTCATCCGCGACATCTACTCGTTCGCCGGGGTCGATCCGACGTTCGTTCCGCCGGAGGTCGACGCTGTCGTCAATGCCGGCCGGAAGTACTCGCTCGCCGATGGGATCCTCGATCGGGCTCAGCGTTTCGTGAAGCGTCTGGGGCTTCAACGCAAGCATCTTCTGAAACTCGGCCTCTGGAAACCGATCGAGGCGATCTACGCAAAGCTTGCCACGCGATCTCCGATTCCACCAGTCGACGAGCGGGCCCTCCAGGCGCTTGATCCCTACCTTGCGAAGGATGTCGCCGATCTTGGCGAGATCCTTCAGATGGATTTCTCCGATTGGCGGTCCGAGACACTGCCTAGCTGATCAACCGCCGCACACGCTCGACCATCGCCGACGCAAGCTCCGAAGCCAACACGTCAGCGAGCACCGCGTCGGCGCGTGGCCTCGCGGGTCGCTGCGGCCAGCTCAGAAAGAGACCCGGTCGCCAGCGGACCATCGGCACGTTTCGCACCCACCATGCAAGATGACCCGTCTCAGGAGCTTGGGATGTCTCGACGTACGGGATGAATCCGGAGAAGCGAGCTGCAAGCTCCGTCGCGACCGTCTCGCTCGGAACCGACGCCCACATTCCGATCGGGTGCAGGACGCGTCCGCCAAGACGTCCGACGGACCTGACCCAATACCACGTCGGTTTGGGCGGCCAGACGCCCACATCGGCCCCATCCAGCTGCACCTCCAACGCCTCGGCGACTCTGGAGGGAACCAACGCGTCGAGGCGGGCTCGAACCTGCGGGCGAGGGTGCTGAACGAGTTCCGCGAGAACGGTGTGAAGCTTCTCGGCCTGTCCTTTTCGATGTCGTTTTCGTGCCAGGTAGATCAGCTCATCGATCGGATCCACCCTCCTCCAGCGTGTGCCTGCAACGGCCGCGTCCAGGAGTGCCGTCGTGCGCAGCGCCTCCTTTCCGATCCCTTTCGGGTCGAACAGCATGTCCACCTGGGCACCGCCCGCAACGGACGTTCCGGTGAAGAAAACACTCGCTGCGCCCCCGATGTCGTACGGCCAGTACATCACGGGCAACAGATCCGCCTCGGCAAACGTGGAGAACGACGCCCTGATCACAGCATCGGGAGATCGATCGATCACGATGTCGACATCTGATGCGGATCCTCCGGCCGCTATGTCCGGCTCGCCATGGAGTACGGCGAATCCGATGCCGGCGTCGATGAGCGCATCGAGAACCCTCTGCCCCATCCTTGGATCCGACGTCGCCATCCCGTTTTCCCCTCAAGTCCTGCTACCGGAGGTGCCGAACATCTCGTCGATTGCGAAAAGGTAGGAACGAGGCGTGGTCTTCCACGAAAAACGAGCTGTCCTCGTCATAGGTCTTCTTCACGGTCGCGGGATTCCCTGCAATGAGTACGTGTGTGTCCTTCGAGAGGTCCCGGCAGATCACTGCGCGCGCCGCAACATACGTGGCGTCCCCGATCTTCGCACCCGGAACCATCATCGCGTGGCTTCCCACGTAGCAGTGAGAACCGATGGCGATCGGATGAACCACCTCTCCCTCTGCGGGGACCCGTCCATGTGTATAGAAGACGGACCCGAAGCCGGCAATCTCCGATTGGCTCCCAATGGAGATCGTGTCCTGAAGATCGAAGTAGTGGCGGCTGGTCACGTTACTTCCGGCGCCGATCGTCAGACATCCCCAGCCGGACGACATGTCCTTGTAGCGGTCGGCGGCCGTGATCCAGCTACCCCAACCCCCTATGCGGGCTCCTTCTTCCATCACGAGACGTTCGACGTTCCTAAAGAGGTTGAATCCACGAATCGAGACGCTGTCCTCGAGGCGTACCGATTGCACATCGAACACCACGGGGCCGATGTAGACATTCCGACCGACATGCTGCCCTCGCCGACGCAGCAGTCGCACCTTCAGTGGGGAAGGCAAAAGCGCGAATGCCAGAAGCGCCACCATCTTGCGCATGAGTCATCTCCTCTTCCCTGCGCACACTGCGGTACGCTACTTCGCACATCCATGCTAGGGGGCCGCATCGGCGCAGTCCGGCCCGTGAGCCCGGTGATGGGGTATCCGATGGCGCGAAGCGCGGCAAGGGAAGGGAGCCGGGAACCATATGAGACTGCGTAGGTCGATTCCCGCGGGTCTCGTCGATGCAGGGTTCGCATCGCTGGGTACATTCGCGGTCGGTCTGGTGGCCATCCGGTTGCTCGCGCCCGAAGTCTTGGGAGCCTACGCGCTCTTCATGTCCGGCTTCAAGCTCATCGCCGTCATTCCCGCCCAGTTGGTGCTGGTTCCTGCGGAAACAGAGGTGCTCTCGATGCAGGCGCGACAGCGCGTCGTTCTCCTCAAGAAGAGCCTCCGTCTGGCTGCACCGGTCGCAGCATTGGGCGCGCTTCTGATCCCCTTCATCTCCTTTCTGGTTCGATCGACCAGCGCTCGCGACCTCTTCGCTCTGGCCTCTACGGCGACGGTCGCCGTGCTGCTGTCACCCCTCCAGGATCATGTGCGCCGGCTGCTGCATCTCTCGGATCGGTCAGCGGGTGCCGCTGTCGTGTCCATCGTTCAGTTCGTAGTGTCCGCCGGCACGATCGCCGCGTTGTGGGTACTCGGCGTCCGTCCATCGTGGATCCCGTTTACGGGACTCATTGCGGCCAATGCCGCATCGATCTCCGTCGGAACCGCACTCTGCCTCCGAAACAGCGGGCACTCCTCCCCTGATGGCGACTACCAGTTCCGGAATCTCTTCAAAATGGGGGGATGGCTGACCGGTGCAGGGATGGTCACGGCCGGTTCTGCCTTTGTCGCTTCGGCGGTGGTGAGCTTGATTGCCGGCCAGGCAATCCTCGGTTTTGCCGAGGCGGCCCGCGTCGTTGCCCAGCCTCTCAATGTCCTGGCCCTTGGCGTCGGCTTCGTCATCAATCCGAGGTCCATGGCAGCCGCATATGAGCGCGACAGAGCGACGGCGCGCCGAATCTCACGGGTGTTCGTCCTGTTGTTGGCGACCGTCGGCACCATCTACCTGCTCGTGACCGGCCTCGATGTGCCAATCAACCCCTTGACGAGACTCTTCCCCAATGCGTTCACGATTCCATGGCTGGTTGCGGCGTCCATTGCAACGAATCTGATCCGCGGGCTGAACCGCCCCTACAGGTCTGAACTGGTGGGAGCCAAAGAGGGCAGGCTCATCGTTCGAGGTGGGGTCATTTCAGACAGCCTTCCGATTGCCATCGCCTTCACGGCGCCTGTCACACATGCGTTTGCCATCCCCCTTGGCCAGGCGGCCGCCGGAGTGGTGAGCACCGTACTCTGGCGTAGATACGCGGACCGCGTCTACGGGTACTTCAGGCCCGACCGACGCCGATACACTGCTGGGCCATGATCAGTCTCTCGTGGGTTGTCGCCTCTTGGGCCGTCACGCTGTTCGTCTTGCGGCGGCTGCGGCTCATACCCCCACTCGAGCGGGAGCATGTCGCGCTGATGCTGCTGCTCGCCGGTGTGTATTCGATCGTGAATCGAACGACCCAGGAGATCGCAGCGAACCCCTTCAATCTCGAGGGCGCAGTGAGATTGGCCCTTGCTGCGACCTCGCTGGGGATCAGCCTCGCGCTGATCGGCGCACGGCGAAGATCCGTCGCAGGAGCGTTCCGACGCTCGCTCCTTGGCTTCTCGGTCTATGTCCTGGTCGCCGTTTCGTCCGTCCTCTACTCGGTGTCGACCACAACCACGATAGGCAAAGGACTGGAACTCACTGCCGCGCTTGCCCTCTTCGTTGCGATTGCTACGCGATCGGATCGAGTTGCCGTCATCCGAGATTCCATCACCCTCGTGCTCTTCCTCGAGGCCTCCCTCCTGATCGTGGCCGTGGCGGGGTTTTTCGCCGTGCCGTCAGTGTTCTCGCTCTGGACCGGCCGTCCCGGGTTCTTCATGGCGAAGACGCTGGGAAGCCCCTACATCAGCGCAGATGGCCTGTCGGCACTCGGAGCGCTTCTGAGCGCGTTCTCGACGGCAAGGCTCCTTGGTGGATCTCCGGAGCCCAAGGAGAAGGTGCTCCTTCGCACGCTCATTGTGTTCGGCATCGCGGCGATCGTGCTGGCTTCCGGCAGGCAGGGAGTCGTCATCTTGATGGCTTCGATCGGCATCCTCCTCATTCTCTACAGAAAGCGCTTGTTCTTCCTGCTCCTCGGTCCGGCAGTCGTC
>CAZBXV010000049.1:0-14303 GCA_964496205.1 uncultured Acidimicrobiia bacterium | reverse complement strand
ACGTCGGGAACGAGCCCGTCTGGTCCAAAGATGGCCGGGCTGCCGTCGGACCGTGTAGGCGAGTAGGGAACGGGATCACCGGGGCCGAACACCCATCCGAAATCGGTGGCCCGGACCTTGCTGCCCCACAGCTCACCGTCGAGCCACTTCAGAATGCGAAAGACGCGCACGGTCCCGTCTGGGCAGGTGCTTGACATGTCAAAACCCCACCCTTTGCCGTACTCCAACCACTCCGGTGGGATGCCGCCTCGTCCGGGCGAGCCCCCGCCGGCCTCACAGCGGGCGATGAGTTCCGGATCGCCCAGCCAATCGCAGTTGCCAGTCGCTGATGCCCTTGCCGAGGGTGGAAGAAGCAGTACTGACAGCAGGATGATCCAGGGTGCGATAGGGAAGCGTCTCACGGGGCACCCGGTTTGTAGCCGAATGGGTTCCTGAAACTCTGGCCGACCAGCCAGACGCCGTTGGTCGTCTCCTGGAAGTCAAGGGTCCAGCCAGCCCGTCGGAGCGTATCGGTGACCTCGGTTCCATCACTATGGACGAGGAGTGTGTCTCCGTATTGAATCGTTGTAAGCGCCGTGAAGATGCCTTCCGCTGGTCGGGACGTCTCGGCAAACTCGAACGCTTGACGAAGCTCGAACGTCTCGGTCAGTCCCTCGTAGTGGGCATCGTGATCGAGCAGGTCACGGATCTCGTCCAGCGTGACCTTCATTTCCGGGCTTCCCGGTTCGATGACCGTTGCCAGGATGGCCTCGGTGGCCTCGTCGGGATGCTCGAGCGCCCAGTTCCGAACGGCGAAGTAGCTCAG
Organism: uncultured Acidimicrobiia bacterium; assembly: GCA_964496205.1. Classification (GTDB taxonomy): domain Bacteria; phylum Actinomycetota; class Acidimicrobiia; order Spongiisociales; family UBA4744; genus CAYLHS01. Next base: position 13,498 of record CAZBXV010000049.1, on the reverse strand, counting down.
CACGAGCGGGATGAAGTCGTCGATGCTGTCACCGGCGGGCACCATGTCGACCGTCGGTGCTCCTGAAGCGACCACCACCGTGGTTGTTGTGGTAGCGGTCGTCGTGGTGGTGGTTGTGATGACGATCGTGCTGGTCGATGTCGTGGAAGCGGTCGAGGATGGAGCAGGGGGAGTGGTTGTTGTCGGTGCCGCTGCGTCGGTGCTGCACCCGGCAGCGAGCATCAGCGCTACTACGCAAGTGACTCTTCGCACTGCCCCTCCTTCAGCCAGAACCTAGCAGTAGCTGCCATGTCGTGCCACCGTCTATGACTTTAGTCTCACCAAACTACTGCTATCAACCCTTATACAACGACTCCTCGATCTTCGACCCACAACCACCCGCTCGCCGGTACCCTCCTCATGTGTTGGTGTGTCCAGCCTGTGGTGCCGAGAACGCCACCGACCACAGATTCTGTATGTCGTGTGGCGGCTCCCTCGCGCCGACGTGTCCATCGTGCGGGGCGACCGTGCCGGCCGGGGCGCGCTTCTGCCCCTCCTGTGGCTCCCCCATGGAAACCCAGCCGACACCTTTGAAGCAACGGCACGGCGCCGAGGAACGAAAGGTCATTTCGGCGCTCTTCGCCGATCTCGTCGGCTTCACCGCGCACACGGAACAGTCGGACCCGGAGGATGTCAGGGCGAAACTGACCATCTACCACCGCCACATCCGGGAGGACGTGGAACGCTTCGGCGGCAAGATCGAGAAGCTCATGGGCGATGGGGCGTTTGCTGTGTTCGGGGTGCCGACGACCCACGAGGACGACCCCGAGAGAGCCGTGCGTGCAGCACTCCGCATCCAGCAGTCGCTCGGTCGGCTCAACGAACAGAACCCCGACCTCGCGCTTGCCGTTCGGATCGCGGTCACCACCGGACGGGCTGTTGTGCAGCTCGACTCGGTGGACCAGGATCGAGAAGGGATCATCGGCGACGTCGTCAACACGGCTTCGAGGCTCCAGTCCGTAGCGGCGCCCGGAGCGGTGGTCGTCGACGAACGAACCTACGTCGCGTCACGCACCGCCATCGCCTACCACCCGTTGCCGGCCGTGTCGGTCAAGGGCAAGGAGCAGCCCATCCCCATCTGGGAGGCGGCCGGAGCGATGGCCCGCTTCGGCGTGGCCGTCGACGACGAGTCCACAACGCCGTTCGTGGGGCGCGCGACCGAACTCAGCCTCCTGGTCGACGCGTTCGACCGGTCGGTGAAACAGCGCGCCGTGCAACTCGTGACGATCACCGGTGAGCCGGGTGTCGGCAAGAGCCGCTTGCTCAGGGAGTTCCGTGGAGTGATCGACGAGCGACCCGACCTCGTGTGGTGGCGGCAGGGCCGCTGCCCGTCCTACGGAGAAGGCATCACCTTCTGGGGTCTTGGCGAAGTCGTCAAAGCCCAGGCCGGCATTCTCGAGTCGGAAACCACCGGAGAGGCGCTCGACAAGCTGAAGAGTGCGGTTGGGGCGCTGGTGGACGATCCTGCACGCGCAGAGTGGATCGAGGCACGTCTAGGTCCGCTTGTCGGAACGGGTGCTTCGGGCGATGCAGCCGAGCAGGCTGAGCTGTTCAAGGCGTGGTTGCAGTTCTTCGAAGCACTCGCAGCCCGCAACCCCCTCATTCTGCTCATCGAGGACGCGCATTGGGCCGATCAGCCGATGCTGGAGTTCCTGGAGTACCTGGTCGACTGGGCAGTCGACTCGCCGATTCTATTGATCCTCACGGCTCGCCCCGAGCTCCTTACCGATCATCCGGCATGGGGCGGTGGCAAGCGCAACGCTGCAACGATCGCGCTCTCGCCGCTGTCGGACAGCGACTCGGCAGCGCTTCTCACCGCAATGCTTCCGCGAGCGGTGATGCCCGCCGAAGCTCAGCAGATGATTCTGGAGCGCTGTGGCGGCAACCCGCTCTACGTGACAGAGTTCGTCAGGTATGCGGCGGACAGGGGCCTCCTGGACAACATCGGGGCCGGACAGGAGATCCCTCTGCCTGACTCCGTGCAGGCGCTCATCGCCGCGCGTCTCGATCTGCTCGACAAGAACGACAAAGCGGTGCTTCAAGCGGCCGCCGTCGTCGGGAGGGTGTTCTGGACGGGTGTGCTTTCGTCGATGCGACCGGATCTGGATGTTTCCCCTGCGCTGCGCCGGCTCGTGGCTCGTGAGCTCGTTCGGCCAGTCCGGGAGTCTTCCATGCGGGGACAGGAGGAGCACAAGTTCTTTCACTCGCTGATCCAGGATGTGGCGTACGGACAGATCCCGCGGTCGGAGCGTGCATCTCTCCACGAGGCTGCCGGTCGCTGGCTCGAGGCGGTGAGCGGCGGGCGGGCAGTCGACGTTGCCGAACTCCTTGCTCACCATCTCACCGAAGCCCTCAACCTCGGGGGCACAGGCGCGGATCTCGGTGAACGTGCCTACCGGTATCTCATGCTTGCCGGTGGGCGGACCAGAGAGCTGGATGCAGGTCGGAGCGCGGGCTACTACCAGAGGGCAGTCGACATTGCCTTACGAGACGATGATCGGGCCCGGGCACTGCTCGAACTCGGGAATGTGACGCAGGACCGAGACCTGTTGGAGGGTTCGCTGGAGAGCGCATTCTCGCTATTCGAGGCACTTGGAGATCAAGAGGGGATGGCCCTCAGTCGAGCAAGACTCTCCCGCGTTCTCTGGTGGCGGGGTGACGCCGAGACTTCGGACAGATTGGCAGCAGAGGCGCTGGACCTGGTCGCAGATCGCGCCACCTCTGCTGCGAAAGCCGAGGTCATGACCCGCTACGCATCGAGTTGGTACCTTCGAGGCAGATCCGTTGAGGCACTCGATGCCGCCGAGAAGGCGCGTTCGGTGGTCGACGCCGCGGGGTCAACACACGACGAGATCACGCTGCTGTTCGCCAGAGGCGGGGCACGATGCAATCTTGGCGATCGTGGTGGTCTCGAAGACCTCCAGGCAGCGCTTCGGCTGGCTTCAGAGAGGAACCTCACGAAGATGGCGCTCACGGCGGGGAACAACCTGGCGACGTTGGTGGGCATGCTGGATGGACCGACGGCTGGACTGCGCTACATCGAGAACACCATCGAAACGGCGGACGAGCGCGGCTACGTCTCCAACGCAGATTGGGGTCGGATGACCAAGTGCGAACTGCTGGTTCCGGCTGGTCAGTGGGACGAAGCCCTAGATCTCACCCAGATGGTCCTCGTTCGCGACCAGGAGATCGGCGGGAGTCAGGCAGGCAACATGGCCAACTTCCACAGGGCGCGGGTGCTGTTCTACCGGTCAGATCAGGAGGCCCGACGGTTGGCTGCCGATACGCTCCGGACTGCCCGGGACATCAAGGACCAGCAATCGCTCACTCCTACACTCGCGTTCTCCATTCTGGTGGTGTTCGACGCGGGGCAGATTGATGAAGCTCGGCAACTCATCGACGAGTACGAAGAGGTCACCGCTGACGCGCCTGTATTCCGAGCGCTGACGATCGGCGATGTTGCTTCTGTCCTGGCGGTGATCGGCGACAGACCCGTCCTCTCGCGTCTGATCGAGGGAGCGAGAGGAGGTGGAGTGACAGGCGAAGCCTCTCTTGCGATGGCGCGTGGCCATCTCGCAGTACTGGACGGCAACGCTACCGAGGCGGTCGTCGAGTTCACTCGAGCGGCAACGGTGGCCGAAGGGGCCGGCGCTCGCCTTCCCGAAGTGGTCGCAAGGATCGCCGCCGGCCGTTCTCTGGCGGAAGAAAGCAGGATCGACGAGGCTCAACGCTGTCTCGATGCAGCCAAGGCCATTGCCGAGGCCATGCGTGCCAGCAAGCTCCTGGCTGAGATCGACGAGATCGAGGGGCAGGCATCGGAGGACGCAGCTCATGGCTGATGGAATTCACGAAGAGAACCCGTTCGCAACCCCTCCCGAGTTGCGCGACCCCGCGCGGCGTTTCAGAGGGCGGCTGACGGCCGGTGTAACGGTGCTGACAGCCGGCACGCTGCCCCGAGCTGCCGGACTGACCGTTTCGTCGCTTCTCGTGGCCGAGGGTGCTCCTGATCGGGTTCTTGCCCTCCTGGACCCTGAGACGGCCGAGGACGTTCGCGCCGCGAGCCGTTTCGTCGTTCACGTTCTGCACAAGGGAGAACAGGCGCTCTCGGATCGATTCGCAGGCATCAGACCCAGTCCTGGGGGGCTCTTTGGGGACATTGATGTCATCCAGTCCTCGTATGGTCCCGTGCTGGCACAGATTCGTACGAGGGCGTTCTGCACGTGGGAGCGTGATGAGGAGGCCGGATATCACACGCTCGTCTCGGGAATCATCGACAGGGTGGAGATCGACGACGAGTCCGAGCCGCTCGTCTACTACCGAGGGCAGTACCGGGGACTCGAAGGCAAATCTACCTAGTCTCTCGGTGATGGTGTCGTCACGCCGGGCGGTCGCAACCGCCTTCCTGCTCCATGGAGTGATGGCGGGCACGTTTGCTGCCCGAATTCCGGCGATCCAGGAACGGCTCGATCTGTCACCGGGCCGGCTTGGGCTCGCGCTCCTCATGATCGGCGCCGGATGTGTCACCACGATGCACGCGGGTGTGCTCCTCGGTGATCGGATCGGCAGACGGAACGTGCTTCTTGGTGGGTTCCTTGTGTGGGCGATCTCACTTCCGTTCGCAGGACTGGTTCCTGGATTTGGGTGGCTTCTGTTGGTGATGTACGTAGGCGGGGTGATGGGCGGCAACGTCGATGTTGCAATGAACTCACTTGGTGTGTTCGTCGAGCGCGCGGCCGGCCGATCGGTCATGGCGGGCCTGCACGGACTCTGGTCGGTGGGTGGGATCGTCGGGGCAGGCGTCGCGGCCATTGCCGCACACATGGGGATCTCGCCTGCTGCTCACTTCGCTCTGGCCGGCTTGACCGTTGCGGTCATCGCTGTCTTCACTCGGAAGGATTGGCCTGCCCGCGTGACTTCGAGTGGGGCCGGCCACCTCACATGGCCCGGACGGCGCGTGATCGTTGTGGGTGCCATCGCGTTCATTGCCGTACTCGCGGAGGCATCGGGGCAGGACTGGAGCGGTGTGTTCCTGCGTGACCAGACCGCGTCCAGTCAGGCAGTAGCCGCCCTCGGGCCGCTGATGGTCGCAGCCTCGATGGCGATTGGCAGGCTGCTCGGTGACACCGTCGTCGTTCGTATCGGATCGTCGGCGACAGTTCGAATCGGAGGTCTCGTCGCAGTGGGTGGTGCTGCGGTCACCATTGTGGCGCAGTCGCCGGCTGTCGGGCTGCTCGGATTCTGGCTCCTCGGCTTCGGGGTGAGCGTCGTGGTGCCCCTCGCGTTCGCGGCCGCGGGCAGAATGGGTGACGATCCCGGGCACCACATCGCGGCGGTGGCAACGCTGGGGTATGGCGCGGGCATGGCGGCGCCCGCGATCGTCGGCACAATCGCCGAGTTCTCGTCGATTCGAGCAGGCTTCGGGGCGATCGGCATCCTGGCGTTCATGATCGTGTTGCTGGCCGGGCGACTCGACGCGGCCGTGTAGCCGCCTCCGACAGATAGGCTTGCCGCCATGCGCAAGTGGATCGTCCTTCTGGTCGTCCTCGTCGTCCTCGCCGGCGGTGGGTTCTACATCTGGTTCAACAGCTCCTCTACTGAGCCGAGCACCCAACTCACCGCAGCGACAGTTCCCCAGACGAGTGCGGGTGCGACAACCTTCACGATCGACTCCTCGTCGTCCACCGCCTCGTTCACGATCGACGAGGAGCTTCGCGGCTCACCCAAGACGGTTGTTGGCACGACGAGCGATGTCGCCGGTCAGGTGAGTCTGGATCCAGCGGATCCCTCGACGGCACAGATCGGCACGATTGAGATCAGCGCACGTACGCTCGTCACCGATGAGGGTCAGCGCAACAACGCCATCCGTCGTTTCATCCTGTCTACCGATCAGTACGAGTTCATCGATTTCGCTCCAACCTCGATCACCGGGCTGCCGGCATCCATCTCGATCGGCACTCCGTTCGACTTCACGGTGACGGGGGATTTGAGCATCAAGGGCACCGCCAAGTCGGTCACTTTCGACGTGACGGCCACGTTGACATCGGATACCACACTCGAGGGGAAGGCAACGACCAAGGTCACACGGTCTGATTTCGGGCTGACGATCCCGTCGGTTCCGTTCGTGGCGAATGTGTCCGATGATGTCGGTTTGGAGCTGGATTTTGTCGCCACTTCCGGTTGACGTATCGAACATATGTTCGATACAGTGTCCTTCTTGGAGGACACGACAACGCCGCTGCTTTCCCTTGAGCCGGGGAGGATCGTCGCGCTGGATGGCGCACCCGGCACAGGGCTGACTCGCCTTGCGTTGACGCTCCTCGCCGAACCGTCGAGGACGGCTCCGGTTGCCTGTGTGGACGTCAGAGGCTGGTTGCATCCACCTGCAGCCTGGGAGGTCGGGATCGATCCCGACCGGTTGATCATCGTCCGCAACCGTGACCGTCTCCAGTGGCCGGGAGTCACCGCTGCACTCATCGAGGGGCTGGCAGCCGTGTATGCGGAAGTACCCGGCAGGGTGCCTGATCAGATTGTGCGGCGTATGGCGGCGCTTGCCAGATCCCGTCGAACGGCGTTGATACTTCGACCGCTTTCGACACCACTGCCATCGGGCATCGCCCATCTTCGAGTGAAGGCGGCCGGTGTTACGTGGGAAGGGACCGACGCAGGGCATGGGCGTCTGTCGAAACGCAGCCTCCTCATCGAAGTGTCGGGCAAGAGCCTTCCCGAACAGATGGTCGAGGTCGACGACGACGGGAGGGTCACAGCTCGCGTTGCGAGCGGCGACCGTTTGCTTTCCTCAGGGCGTTCCGAGACGAACACCGTTGGGGGGAACGGCCCCCTCCGACGTCAAGCATCGGCGTGACGTCACGTTCCCCAACACTCGGCCTCGCGAGGGGAGGAGACAAGAACGCCCCACGGTCTCTTCCTCCGGTGTGGTCGTGTCTTCGTCGGCTGCCGGCCCGCTGAGGACTGATGACTGACGACCGACGACTGCGGCTCAGCCCGCCTCTACGGAATCGGATCGTGCCAGGGACCGTGTTCACCGATGAGCTTGTCCGCCGCCTTCACCGGACCCCATGAGCCCGACGTGTAGACCTCCGGAGCCGTGTTCGAGCGTAACGCCGGTCCGACCACCTTCCACGCACTCTCGACCGCTTGTGAGCTGGTGAACAGCATCTTGTCGCCCTCGATCGCCTCTCCGAGGAGACGCTCGTACGGCGTCATCTCGTCCGGGTTGTCTTCGCGGACCATCAACTCGGCGCGCTCACCCGAGAAGTCGGGACCTGGTGCTTTCACGTTCAGGGCCAGGCCGATCTGGCCGGACGGTGTGAACCGGAAGCGAATGGCGTCCCTCTCTCTGCCCCGGTGCTGCTCGGGCAACACGTGAAGTGGTGGTCTCCGAAGCCTGATGTAGGCCTCCGCCACATGTACGGGCAGGTTCTTGCCGGTCCTGAGGTAGAACGGCACACCCGCCCATCGCCACGTGTCGATGTGCAGTCGCAGCGCCGCGTACGTTTCGACGGTGGAGTCCTCGGCCACTCCGTCGATGTCTCTATAGCCGTCGAACTGACCGCGCACCACCGACCGTTTGGAGATCGGGGTGATCGCTTTGAGCACCTTCTCCTTTTCGATCTGAATGGACTCGTTGTCCATGATCGGTGGCTCCATCGCGAGGAGGGCGACGAGCTGAAGCATGTGGTTCTGGACGACATCCCGGATTGCCCCAACGCTGTCGTAGAACTTGCCGCGGCCCTGGACTCCGAAGTCTTCCGCCATCGTGATCTGGACGCTCTCGATCGTGGTGCGGTTCCACAGTGGTTCGAACACCGAGTTGGCGAACCGTGCATACAGGACGCCGAGCACTTCTTCCTTTCCGAGGTAGTGGTCGATGCGATAGATGGCGTCCTCGGGAAACACCGACTTGATGGTTGCCGTCAGTTCACGGGCCGAGGCGAGGTCCCGACCAAACGGCTTCTCGACGACGACACGTGCATTGTCGGCGAGCCCGGCCTTTCCCAACGACTCGATGACAGTCGGGAACAGGAACGGTGGAATGGCGAGGTAGTGAACCGGCTTCGACGCCCCTTTCGAGTCGAGCTTGCGTTTGATGGCTGCGAAGGTGGTCGGGCTCGCGTAGTCGCCGTCGATGTAGTCGAGGCTGTCGATGAGCTTTGCGAACGCCTTCTCGTCGTCCTTCGTGTTGATGCCGCCGCCGAATGTTTCGATGCTGTCGCGGGCACGTTTCTGGAGGTCCTCGAGGGTCCATCCGGACAGTGCGATGCCGAGGACGGGAACATTCAGGTTTCCGCGCTTGGCCATGTTGAACAGCGCCGGGAATGTCATCTTGTGGCCGAGGTCGCCGGTGCAGCCGTACCAGCACAGGATGTCTGAGTTTCTCATCTGGTCTCCAATCGTGCACGAATCTCGTTCAGAAGCTCTGTGTGCGAGTCGAGAAGTGCGAGGATCTCCTCGATTTCGAGTTCTGCTCTCTGGTTGATCTCGTAGTCGTTCTTGGCTTGGAGGCGGTCCAGCTCGGAGGTGCGGTTCTGACTCATCATGATGATCGGGGCGGCATAGGCGGCCTGAAACGACAGCATCAGGTTGAGCAAGATGAACGGGTACGGGTCCCAGTGCTTGATCCATCCGACGATGTTGAGGAGCAGCCAGACGGCCAGAATCACGGACTGGGCGATGATGAACCGCCACGATCCGATGGTCAGGGCGAAGGTATCTGCAACTCGTTCACCAATGGTGAGCTGCTTGTCGAACTCGCCGATGATGTCTCGAGTCCTTGGTGTGGGCGTCTCTCTGCGCCTGAGACGGAACCGCTGGAGGCGCTGCTGAGGTCGTTCCGATTCCATCGTGCTCCTAGTGATCGATAGGGCGGCTGGCACGCGCAGCGGGATCCTGCTGATAGAAGCCCGACAGGATGTCGTACAGGTCGGGGAGCGCCTGGCGCAGGGGGAGGGGCGTGTCGAAGAATGCCTCTGTCGCAACAGCAAACAACTCGGCCGGGTTGGTGGCACCGTACGGATCGAGGGGCGATCCGTGTCCCGTCCTGAGCCGATGCAAGGTGTGTGCCATCACCCGCTGCCATTCCTGCTCCGCGTCGCGGTCTCGTAGGGCCGGCATTCCATCGGCCGCTCCGTCGAACATGTCGAGCGTGTGCGCGAACTCATGGAAAACGACGTTGTGACCGCGTTCGGGGTGTCTGGCCTGGTGAAGAGCCATGTCCCACACGATGACCACAGGCCCGTGGAGGCGGGCCTCGCCCGAAAGGGGGAGGATGCGGTCGTCGATGACTCCGTCACCGATTCCCCGGGCGCCCTTGCGAACGATCGTCGACGGGTAGACGATCACGGATGTGACGTGACGATACCAGTCGGCGTCGAGACCCAACACCAGCAGGCTGGCTTGGTAGGCGATGACTGCCTGGATCTCGTCGGTGATCTTCAGCCCTCCCGCCTCCTCGAACCGAGTTGAGGCGAGGAACAGCCGGGTGAGGTCCTCGAGACGGGCGTGCTCGCTGCCATCGAGGTTCTCATACCAGGACAGCCGATCGGCGAGGAGCTTCCGCCACTCGTCGGGGAACGGCGTCGACAACGCCCGGCGCCGTCTCATCGGGTGTCCTTTGCGGGTGCCTCGATCATGATGGTGTAGTTGGCGCCTTCCCATCGATCGGCAAACCGCAGTGTGAACACCACTGTGCTGCCGGCGGGCAGCATCGATACCGGGAGCGTCGCGGTGTGGACGCCTAGCCCGGGGTCGATGGTGTCGTCATCTCGGATCGTCGCCCAACCGTCGTGTGTCCAGTGGACGGTACAGGCCTCCGGGACGATCACGCGCAGGTCGAGGCCCGCCGGAATGCTACGCCACTTCTGGGATCTGCTCCACGCAGCCGTTCGGGCCGGAGTGGTGGCACGCACGTAGCGGTCGTAGGTCTCGGTCGGGATATCGAACACCACCCCGTCGCGAAGGGAGCGCTGGACGCGCAAGTACTCCGCGTGCGCCCAGCACAACGGCATGGCCGAGCCGCTGGGGCTCCCGTGGACGAGTTCGCGCTCGGGAATGTCGTCTCCATCCCAAAGCTGTTCAGGAAGCAGCAGATCGAACGACGAGTTGCGCATCGTTGCAGCGAGACGGCGTGCCTCCTTCACGTGTCCTGCGGCGAGCTCGTAGTGGGCGCGTTCGCCCGTCAGTAGCGGCCACACCCTGCCGATGCCGGTCCCGTCGAACGGTGAGCCGTCCTCGTGCTCGCCATAGCCGTCCTCGTCGTACCGGTGCCAGACGGGACCTTGCGGAAGATCGGTCTTGAGGAGGGCATCGATCACCTTGACGGTCGAGACCATCCTCGGATCATTGGCTGCACGCAATCCGAATCGGACGAGTGCCAGTGCGTCGGGACTGACGATCTTCGACGGCGGGGCCAGGCTCTTGGTCGGGGGCCGGTTCTTGATCGGGATCCAGCCTTCCTCGGGGTTCTCACTGTCGGCGGGCGAGACCCGCACGTAGTAGCCGTCAACTCCCACCTGCGACGACAGGTCTGTGTCGGTCGCGTACAACCACCGTTCGATATGGTCGTTCCACGAGTCGGCGACCTCCCGCAGCAGTTGCGCCGTTTCGTTGCTGCCGACCGTTTCGGCGATCTTCGCAGCGGACAGAAGAGCGGCGATTTCGGCGGCGAGGGTGAACGGTGAGTAGCCCGGATCTTCTTCCCAGCGATCTTCCGGGGAGACAGGTCCGTTGAGGACGATGTAGGCCGCCGCACGCTCGATCATCGGCCAGTACTCGCGGACGTCGATGTCGATTCCTTCCCGGCCGGCGAGGTCAACGGCGAGGATCGGTAGCGCAGTTTCATCCATCTGGATACCCACCCAGTGCGGGGTTCCGTCCAGCCACATGTTCTGTGGCCAGTGTCCGTCGGGCTCCTGAGTTGCCCTCAAGTATTCGAGCACACGCCGTGCAGCTCGCGTTCGGCCCGCCGACAAGAGGCCGCTTGCGGTTTCGACCAGGTCGCGTGCCCATACGAGGTGGTAGCCGCCGATATCGTCGTCGCCTTTGGAGAAACCCCACGGGATGGACAGGGAGGCGATGAACCCGCCGGGGAAGCCGACCGACTCGTGAACCTCGAGCACCCGGATGGATGCGGCTTCGAGGTCGTCTTCGACATCGACGTCGTCGACGTTCCATCCGGCTGTGAACTGTCGTTGTGTTTCGGCGAAGCTTCGCGAGAGGGAGGACCGAACCTGATAGCCGGCTTCGGCAGCCGATGCCCCGAAGCCGAGCCCTACGACGAACGGCTCCTCATTCCATTTCAGTTCGCCGCCGAGTGCGACATTGCCGCCTTCTGCGAGGTCCCACTGCCAGGTCATCCTGCCGTTTCGGTGAATGTCCTGCCATGCGTCCGAAACACCGACGAAACCGACCGATCTGGCCACCCACGGGACCGTCGCCGCCAAGGCGATTACCGTTCCCGACCCGCTCGCGAACAGCATCGGAACGCCCTTGTAATCGCCCAGCCACGCCGTGTTGTCACTGCCGCGGTTCACGAGGTGTGGAGCGACGAGGACCGCCAGGTGGTAGTCGCCGTCGTCGGGTGGGGTGTAGTGGACACGCTGGAGAAGGCAGTCATGGGAGGGATCTGTGAGCACCGTCTTGACGATGCGGTGTGTGCCGGGGAAGTCGTTGGTGATGGTGAATCCGGGGGTCAGACGGTCCAGCCATCGGCTGCTGTGCGTCGCGTCGCGTTTTTCTTCGAGGAACAGCCCATCATCCGTTGAGATGATGAACCCTGCATCGCGAGTACAGGCGAGATCGAGACGGGGATAGTAGATCTCGTTGACGATTCCGTGGCTGGTCGTATACCACACCCTGCCACCCCTGGCGGTCCCGACTCCGGTCTTTGCGCTGGACGTCCATCTCGAAGGGATGCCGGGTTTGCCGGGTGCGTGGCTCATTTCCGCACAGATTAGTTGGGTTCCCCTGGGAGCCGAACGGGGCGAACATATGTTCGATATACTCGTGATGGTGGGGCGGACACTGTGCGTTTCGTTTCCTGAATGGTCACTCCGGCATGCGCCGGAGGATGGACCTTGCCTTGTGGTGGATGAGGACAATCGAGTTGTCGCAGCCAACGCTGAAGCGGTCGCCGAAGGTGTGAAGACGAGGATGCGCCGCGGTGAGGCCGAGGCGCTTTGTCCGGGCGGTATGACGCTCGAACGGGACCTGGCTGTCGAGGTGTCCGAGTTCGATCCGGTTGTGGAGGCCGTCGAACGGGTGGTACCTCGAGTTGAGGTTGCAGCTCCTGGTCTTGCGTTTGTGAGGATCGAAGGCGCCGTCCGCTACTACGGAGGAGAGGAGACGGTCCTCTTGGAGGTTGTTACGGCCGTCGAGTCGATCGCCTGCGGCGGTCGTTTCGGGATCGCGGACGGCCCATTTGCTGCACGCCTTGCCGCTGTCCCTCCACCGGGACGGATCGTGACCGATGACGCTCGTTTCGTCGCCGACCTGGATGTGGGGGTGCTCGGCATGGATGAGCTGGTTGCGACGTTCCGATGGCTCGGCGTGCACACACTCGGGTCACTGGCGAACCTGCCGAGGGAAACCATCCTTTCGAGGTTCGGGAACAACGGTGCCCTGGCACACAGGCTCGCTTCCGGTGAGGACAGGACACCGACACCGAGGGCGATCCCCGAGGACCTCGTTGTAGGGGACACGTTCGATGAGCCGCTCACCCTGATCGAACAGGTGGGATTCGCCGCACGATCGCTTGCACATCGGCTGATCGAGTCGCTTGGCGGCATTGGGCCGCACCGCATCGAAATCTCCGTCACCGCAGCGGACGGAAGCGAACGTTCCAGGGTATGGCGGGGTGCCGACCCGTTCGACGAGACGACGATCGCCGAACGTGTGTGGTGGCAGTTGCGTACGTGGATCGAGTCGTCAGGCGTTCCTGGGGGAGTTTCGTCGATGTCGATCACACCTGCCGACCTTTCGTCGGAGGGTCGGGCGTTGTCACTGTTCGAGAACGTCACTGCTCGGTTGGAGGCCGAACGCGCACTTGCCCGTGTGCAGACGCTCGCCGGAGTCGACTCGGTGCTTCAGGCGACCCCGCGGGGTGGTCGAGGTCCTGCCGGTCAGGTTCGTTGGCGGCGTTGGGGCGAGGATCCTCGACGCGAACAGAAGGCGCCCTGGCCGGGAGCTACCCCCTCACCGGCTCCGGCGCTGGTCGTTCCCGAACCGCGTCTGCTCGATGTCGACTGGGACGGGGCGGTACCGGTACGGGTGCGTCTTCGTGCGAGGTGGGAGGAGGTGCTCTCATGGGCGGGTCCGTGGCGGGCGACAGGACGATGGTGGAATGGTGAGATTGCTGCGAGCCGCTACCAGCTCGTCACGTCGGCCGGGGCATTGTTGTGCGAGGTGCGGGATGGGAAGACGTATCTGACCGGGGTGTACGACT
>CAZBXV010000048.1:13017-14580 GCA_964496205.1 uncultured Acidimicrobiia bacterium | reverse complement strand
TTGCTCTCCTTCCGGGTCGCACGTGACCCATCGCAGATATCGGCTGATCGGCCAGGGGCTTGAGGGTTTTCGCGACCTATTCGGGGCCGCACGGGCTGACTAGTCAGGGGACTCACCGGTCTCTGGGCCGCAGGCCCGAGCCGTCGATTCCGAGGTATCGGCGCTCGGCTCGCGAAGATCCCGGCCCGCGACCGGTGTTTCGGGACTCAAGACCGAAGACTGAAGACTGGAGACTCAGGATTGAAGACTGACGACTGTGAGCAGTGCCTGCCCTGATCGCTATTGCACCAGGTTGATCAGGTTGAACATCGGCATATACAGCGCGACGATCATCGAACCGACGCTGCCACCCAGGACCACCATCAGCAAAGGCTCGAGCAGCGACGTGAGACTGTCGACCGTGGCGCTCACCTCGGCGTTGTAGAACTGGGCCAGCTTGTCGAGCATCGTGTCGAGGGCGCCGGTCTCCTCACCAACCGCAAGCATCTGCACCACCATCGGTGGGAAGATCGGATGCTTCGAAAGGGGCGTTGCGAGCGAATCGCCCTCCTTGACCGAGAGTTGCACGTCGTGGATCGCTTTCGCGACGACAGCATTGCCGGATGTCTCCGCGACGATGTCCATCGCCTGAAGGATCGGGACAGCCGTTCGGGTCAGCGATGCCAACGTCTCTGAGAACCGGGCAATAGAGCTCTTCTGTGTCAGCGGCCCAAAGATCGGCACCTTCAACTTGATCGTGTCGAACCTATAGCGACCCTGCTCGGTGCTCACCCAGCGACGAAACGCGAAGACGCCTCCGATCGTCAACCCGAGGATCACCCACCAGTACGACACCATGAACCCCGACACGGCCAGGAGCATGCGCGTTGGCAGTGGCAACGTGCCACCAAGATCGGCATACATACCTTCGAACATGGGAACGATGAAGATGAGCATCGCGGCCATGATCAGCACGACCAGTCCCAGAACGGCGGTCGGGTAGGTCATGGCCGACTTGACTTTCCCTCGCAGCTCCACGCTGCGTTCGAGAGAGTCTGCGAGTCTGAGAAGGGTTGCGTCCAGCACGCCGCCGACCTCACCGGCTCGAACCATGGCGACGTACAGACGATCGAAGATCTTGGGCTGACGCTGCATCGCCTCCGACAGGCTCATGCCCTTCTCGACCGAGTTCTTCACGTCTCTGATCGTCTCGGCAAGTCTCGCGTTCGGAGTCTGATCCGCCAGAATGTCGAGCGATCTGAGCAACGACAGCCCTGCGTTGATCATGGTGGCGAACTGGCGAGAGAAGATCGCGAGGTCCTTCGTCTTCACCCGTCCGATCCCCGGAAGTTTGATCTCCTTCTGGAGCGAGGAAACCTTCTTCTCCTCAATGGAAAGCGGGGTGTACCCTCGCTCGCGCAGGGCCGTCGCTGCCGACGAACTCGAGCTTGCCGTCAGCTCACCCGTGTGAAGCTTGCCCTTCTCATCGGTGACCTGGTATGTGAACGTGGCTGCCATTGCTGCCTCCTACGCAACCCTTCCCACCAGACGCTGCAGATCCTCGGTATTCACGCAACGTTCCAG
>CAZBXV010000048.1:4747-12917 GCA_964496205.1 uncultured Acidimicrobiia bacterium | reverse complement strand
GTCTCGGCCGCCGTCAACGCAGTCGAAATCGTCTCGAGATCTCGCATCTCTCCCACCAGGATCACGTCCGGATCTTGGCGGAGGGCGTGCCGGAGAGCCTGCGCAAACCCGAGCGTATCGCTGCCCACCTCGCGCTGGTTGACGATCGAGGACTTGTGCGTGTGGACGAACTCGATCGGGTCTTCCACCGTGAGGATGTGGGAGGATTGCCGCTGGTTGATCAGGTCGATGATGGACGCCAGCGTGGTGGACTTCCCCGACCCGGTCGGGCCGGTCACCAGCACGAGTCCGCGCTGGAACTCCGCGAAGCCGGCAACGACCCCGGGAATGCCAAGATCCGTCAGGCTCTTGATCTCGGCCGGGATAGCGCGAAATACCGCTCCGATCGAATCGCGCTGGAAGAAGACGTTCATCCGGAATCGGCCGCGACCAGGAAGTGGATACGATCCGTCCAGCTCGAGGCTGTCCTCGAGCTTCTCCCGCTGTCGGTCGGTCAGCATCCCGTATACGAGTTTGCGCAGCGGAGCGGAGGCCAGGGCTTCGTACCCGGGTATGGCCCGAAGGCTACCGTTGACGCGAACCTGCGGAGGGAGGCCTGCGGCCAAATGAAGGTCGGAGGCACCTACGTCCATCACGTATCCGAGCAGGTCGGTGATTGCGGGGTCCCTGGGCTCGTCCGTAGCGACAGCCGGGGACGCTTCCTCGCCTCCATAGACCAGATCGATCGCTCGCATGACGGAACCTCGAGTGGCGAGCGCGAACATCACGCGTTCACCCAGGAGGCCCTCGAGCGTCTCTCTGAGTCCGGCCGCGAAGGGGTCGGCAACGGCCACAAGGAGCCTGTCTCCACGACCTTCCATGGGAACGGCGAGCAGGGCGCGGGCACGTTCGGCCGGGATACGTTTGACAAGATCCGGGTTGATCACCATGTCATCGAGATCCAAGAAGGGAACGTTGACGCGCTCGGCGACGGCCTTGAGAACATCCATCTCACTCACGTGTCTTCCCTCGACCAGGAGGCGAGCAAGAGGACGGCCAGTCTCCTTCTCTTCGTCGAGCAAACGTTCGAGTACGTCGCGCGACAGCAACCGCCCGTCGACCAGCAGCTCTCCCAGCTTGCGCGATCCTGAGTTCACTTCATTGACTCCTTCGCAATGGATTCGGCATTCCGACAGTCGATCTTGATGGTTTCACACGATCACTCTGAGGATCTCTTCGAGCGAGGTGACGCCATCGGCGACCTTGCCGAGACCGTCCTGACGCAGTGTTCGCATGCCCGCGCCGACCGCGGCCCGTTTGAGTGTGTCGGTGGAAACCCGCTCCACTGCGAGGCGTTCGATCTCCTCGTCGACCAACATCAGCTCGTGAACCGCGACGCGTCCTCGGTATCCGGTGTTCGAACAGACCTTGCATCCGTTGGCTCGGTAGAGCACGTCGGGTTTCGTCTCCCAGCCGGACTCCTCCACGATCTGGTCGGAAGGCTCATAGGGCTGCTTGCAGTTCTCGCAGAGACGCCGAGCGAGACGTTGGGCGAGCACCGAGTCGAGAGCGGACCCGACGAGGAACGGTTCCACCCCCATTTCGATCAGTCGGCTGACGCTCGATGGGGCATCGTTGGTGTGCAGGGTTGACAGCACGAGGTGACCGGTGAGCGCCGATTCGATGGCGATCGAAGCGGTCTCTCCATCACGAATCTCTCCGACGAGCATGACATCCGGATCCTGCCGGAGGAACGATCGAAGCCCGGTTGCGAACGTGAGACCGGCTTTCCTGTTGACCTGGACCTGATTGACACCCGAAAGCCGATACTCCACCGGATCTTCCACCGTGATGATGTTCGTCTCAGGTTTGTTGAGAACGTTCAGCGTCGCGTACAACGTGGTGGATTTTCCCGAACCTGTCGGACCCACCACGAGGATCGTCCCGTATGGCTTGGTGTAGGAGCTTCGGTAGCGTTCCAGCGTGTACTTCGAGAATCCCAGGTCCTCGAGTTCGAGCAATGCCGTCGAGGTGTCGAGGAGACGCATGACGACCTTCTCACCGTAGATGGTGGGGAGCGTCGAGACGCGCAGGTCGAGCTGGCGCCCTCCGACGCGCAGGTTGATTCGTCCGTCTTGAGGCCTGCGTCGTTCGGCGATGTCGATATCCGCCATGATCTTGAGACGCGAGACGACGGCGTTCGTGATGGAGCGGGGTGTCCGCATGATCTCGTGAAGCACCCCGTCGATCCGGAAGCGTACCCTCAGATCCCGCTCGGCCGGCTCAATGTGGATGTCCGATGCCCGATCTGCGCTGGCCCGGCTGATCAGCATGTTCACCAGCTTGACTACGGGCGCCTCGTCGGCAACGGCTTCCAGAGAGGCGAGATCCTGGGCCTCGATGGAGTCTTCCGCTGCCAGCTCCGCGAGATCGGTCACCGACGTGTCCAGCGATGCGAGGCGTCCGATTGCCTCTTCCACATCTCCACGTGTTGCGACTTTCGGCGTGACCTCGCGTCCGGTGATTGCTCTGATGTCGTCGATCGCCAGAACATTCGCCGGGTCGGCCATCGCGACGATGAGCCGATCTTCTTCGAACCCGATCGGCACGGCCGCGTACCGGACGGCGAGGTACTCGGGGAACAACGACGCCGCCGCGGGATCGACCGTGAACTCCCTCAGATCGACGAACTCCAGTCCGATGGACTTGGCCAGGACACGAACCAGGTCTCGCTCGTCGACCAGGTGCTCCTCAAGCAGCACCCGAGCGAGGGGCTTGCCCGTCTCATTGTGGATCTCGAGTCCACTCGCGAGGGATTCCTCCGTGACGATGCCCTCTTCGAGCAGCAGCGTGCCGAGATGACCGGCGTCCTTGCCCACGATGCCGGTTCGGCTCATGGTGACCCGTCTTCGGCTGTCAGGGCCTCAGAATTTCGCCCGTCAGCGACCGCGCGCTCGCCGTCGGCGATTTCTGTGATAACGGCCGCTATTTCAGCCTTCTCGTCGGTCGTGCCAGGCTCAGGCTTGGAGGGACGGACCTTCGGTCCGATGACTTCGAAGTAGGAGCTTTCAGGCTCGCCTGGTGCCGCCTGCTCTTCCCCGTAGGTGTAGCGACCGTCGGGCATGTCCTCGGCGAGCATGAGCATGCCGCGCCTTACCATGCCGGCCATCAACTCGGCCGCTCGAAACTCCGACCACCCTCTCTTGCGGGAGACCTCCTCGACGGAGCCTTCTCCGGCGATGGTGCACAGTACCTTCCATTCCTCTTCGCTTACCTGCACCTGCCCGTGATCGACCGCGGCCGGATTGAGCCTCAGGTGGAAAGCGACACTGGGCACGACCTCTTCGATCGACTGCCATCGCTTCAAACGCGCCTGCGCCTCTTGGATACAGATGTCGATGTCCAGCGAGACACCTGTATCGAACCGAGGGGTCACCTCCTCGTTGAATGCGAAGCGACCATTGGTCTGCCGGACGACCCTGAAGATGACATCGGCGATTTGGTCCAGCATGAACTCGCTCAGCTTTTCCTGCGAAGCACCTTGCGCGAGGATGTCGCTGACGGTGCGCTCCCTTCGCTCCACCTCGACCCACGCCTTTGGATCGACCATGTGCGCCTCGACCAGCCTGGCGTGGAATTCCTCGTCACGCCGCGTTGTCGCGTACGTCAGCACACCATCAGACGCGTACATCCGAGCCTCGAGACCTTCGGCGTCGACTCTCAGGACACCCGTCTTTGCGGTACGCCCGATGAGCCTCAAGACCTCGACGACTGGGAACGATTCAAGCGCTCCACTCAACGACATTCCGGACCCTTCTCTCTCGGATCAGGCATCGGTCTGATATGAGGCGTGCTTGAGGGGTTTGCGCTCAGCGTTCTGCCGCTACGGAAGGACGCCGTCTTCTTTCGCCTGGGCCTTGTACGCCTGGAACTCCTCATAGGTTGCCGCGAACGAGTGCCCTCCGTCTGTGCTTGTCAGCACGTAGTAGAGGTAGTCCGTCTGAGCGGGATCGGCCGCTGCTTCGAGGCTCGCCAGACCCGGAGCGTCGATGGGTGTCGGGGGGAGCCCTTGCTGCAGGTAGGTGTTGTACGGTGATTCGGTGGCGAGATCACCTGCCGTCAATGCGATCCCCCGCTCCCCCATTGCGTACAAGACGGTTGCGTCGATCTGAAGGGGCATGTCGATCGCAAGCCGGTTGAGGATGACGCTCGCGATCAACGCCCGATCCGCATCCAGCTTCGCCTCTGCTTCCACCAGCGATGCGATGATCAGTCCGTCCCGGATGGTGTATCCGTCGGCTTCGAGCGGGGTCCAGTCGACTGAGGACACGCGCTTCTCCATGGTCGTGGCCATCAGTTGAAGTATCTCCTGCGGCGTTGCGTCTTGTGCCACTTCGTACGTATCTGGGAACAACCCCCCTTCCCAATCCTCGAGGGTGTCTCCGCCGAATCCGAGCGTCGATGTCACACGAGGGAGTGCCGCCTCGAACTGCTCCCTCGTGAAGGGCGTCTGCTCGGCAAGCGCGTCGAGGATCTCACCCGCCCGCAGCCCTTCGTGGATCGTCACTCGATAAGAGGATGGTTTCGGGCCCTCGAGAAGCACGTCGAGTGCATCCCCGGCGGCCATGCCTGTCACGAGGTCGTAGGTTCCCGCTTGGAGGCGATCCTCCACGCCCGCACTCCGTACCGCCAGCTCAAACGACAGCGCTGAGGCGACTACTCCCCTCCGAGCGAGAGTGGCTCCGATCTGTCTCGCCGAGGACCCACGTTCGATCTCCACCTCGACGGCCTGGCCCGGGAGTATGTCTGCCGGAGCGGTGATGTCGGGTGTGACCGAGAGCCCACCGGCCCAGGTTGCGAGTTTCTTGCCCCCGACAACCGCAACGGCACCGACGAGCACCAGGGCGACAACCACACGGATCGCTCTCGTTGGGACGCGGCTCACCGTGTGCCCTCGAGGTAGCCCTCCAAAAGGACCGTCGCTGCGAGTTTGTCAATGATCTTCCGCCTGCGCTTCCCACTCACCCGGGATTCCTGAAGCGCTGCTGCAGCCACATTCGTCGTGAATCTCTCGTCAACGAGCCGTACCGAGATCCCGGTGAGATCCGCGACTCGCGCCGCGAACGTACGAGCCGCGGCGGCCGTCGGCCCTTCACCCCCGTCGAGAGACCGTGGCAGCCCCACGATGATGTCGTCAACTCCCTCCAGGAGCGAGGGGAGGCGGACCTCGAAGTCCTCGGCGTCCACGACTGCTGCCGGCTGCGCGGTGATCCTGAGCGGATCGGAGATCGCGACACCGATTCGAACAGTCCCGTAGTCCAGCGCGAGGACCCTGCCCATCAGGTGAGCAGTCTCCCGACTTCTTCTCTGATTGCGTCGAGCGCTTCCTGAAGATGTTCGCCTTTCGGACCGCCGGCCTGTGCGAGTTCCGGGTCACGGCTGCCGCCACCCCCCAGAGTCCGGGCGCCCGGAAGGATGAGTTCTGCTGCCGAGACTCCGCGCTCGACGAGGTTCTTGGTCACCACGCCAACAAGCGCCCCTTTGCCTTCGTTCGCGCTGGCGAGCACCACGACTCCCTCGCCGAGGCGGTCTCTGAGGGTGAGCGCCAGACCCCTGAGCTGCCCTGCCGGGACATTCGTGCGTGAGGCGATCAGCACCTTCACTCCGCCGATCTCCTCGGCGTCGCGTACCAGTTCTCCGGCTTCTTCGGCTTCGAGCCTGACCCTCATCTCTTTGAGCTCCTCTTCCAACGATCGGGTTCGATCGAGGAGTTGCCGCACCCGCTCCGGGACGTCGTCTGGGGTCGATCGCAGCATGTCACCTGTTTCCCCGAGCCGCCGCCGGAGGCCGGAGAGGTACTCGTACGCGTTGTTCCCCGAGTACGCCTCGACCCTGCGGAGGTTGGAGCCGATCGATGACTCACCCAGAATCACGAGGGGCCCGACCTGTCCGGACGACGGCGTGTGCGTGCCGCCGCACAGTTCCTTGGAGAAGCCACCAATCTCGACAACTCTCACGACGTCGCCGTACTTGTCTCCGAAGAATGCAAGGGCACCCATTTCTTTGGCCTGATCCATGCTCGTGGTGACGGTGTGCACGTGGGCGTTGGAGATCACTCGCCGATTGGAGAGGCGCTCAATCTCGGAGAACTCCTCCTGCGAGAGTCCGCTGAAGTGACTGAAGTCAAAACGGAGCCTGCCCGCCTCGACCCGGGAGCCGGCTTGATGGACGTGGTCGCCCAGGACACTTCGCAGTGACGAATGCAGGATGTGCGTGCCGGTGTGGCTCTTCGAGATCGCCTCTCGCCGGGGTGCATCGACCCTCGCCTCCACCTGTTGTCCAACACGGATCGTCCCCTCAGTGATGTGAACATGGTGAGAAACGAGCCCTGGGACGGCGGCCTGTGTGTCCGTAACCACACCTCGCAGCCCGGGACCCTCGAGTAGGCCCCTATCGCCAACCTGTCCGCCGGCTTCCGCATAGAAGGGTGTCTGGTCCAGGAAGACCTCGACCTTGTCGCCCACGCCGGCAACCTGAATCGACTCGCCTTCGCGCAGCATGGCGGCAACCGTCGACGTTGTCGCCAACTCCGCATACCCGAGAAACGCCGACGGTCCCGTCGTATCCAGCACGCGGCGATAGACGTCCGCGTCGGCGGACTCCTCGACGCCCTTCCAGGCGGATCTCGCCCGCTCGCGCTGCTCAGCCATCTCTTGTTCGAAGGCGTGCATGTCCACGTCCACATCGTGCTCGGCGGCTATCTCGGTCGTCAGTTCGATGGGAAACCCATACGTGTCGTGGAGCTTGAAAGCGACTGAACCGGAGATCCGCCCTCCTTCGCCCAGCTGAGCGAGCTCCTGGTCGAGCAGGTTGTGTCCTGAGGCGAGCGTCGCTCTGAATCGGTCTTCCTCTCGGCTCACAACATCCTGAATGAATGACTTCTTCTCGACGAGTTCCGGGTACCAGGAGCCGAGGATCTTCACCGTCTCATCGACGAGGAGCGGAGTGATCAGTCCTTCGCCTCCAAGACGCCACGCGTGACGGACGGCACGACGCAGCACCCGTCGAAGCACATAGCCACGGCCTTCGTTGGACGGGATCACCCCGTCGCTGATGAGCAGCGCCATTGATCGACCATGGTCGGCGAGGACGCGTAGGGACACGTCTGTGAAGGGATCCGACCCGTATGTCACTCCCGAGTGCCGCTCTCCCACGGCGAGCACGGGGCGAACCGTATCGATGTCGAAGACTGTCTCCTTCTCCTGAAGCACCATGGCGATGCGCTCAAGGCCCATGCCCGTATCGATGCTCTTCGCGGGCAGGTCTCCCACAACGTGATATGGCTCGTCCTGGATGTACTGCATGAAGACGAGGTTCCAGATCTCCACGAACCGCTCTTCGTCGACCGCCGGGCCCCCGTCCGCCCCGTAGCGCGCCCCTCTGTCATAGAAGATCTCCGACGATGGACCGGCAGGGCCGGCGACGCCCATCTGCCAGAAGTTGTCCTTGCCACGGCGCTGAACCCGTTCCGGGGCCACACCCACGTCGTCGATCCAGATCTGCGCGGCCTCGTCGTCCGATTCGTGCACGGTGAACCAGAGGGACTCCGGGTCGATCCCGAAACCATCCGTCACCAGTTCGTACGCGTAGGGGATGGCCTTCTCTTTGAAGTAGTCACCGAAGCTGAAGTTGCCCAGCATCTCGAAGAAGGTGAAGTGACGAGCGGTCGTCCCGATGATGTCGATATCGACGGCCCGGAAGACCTTCTGCACCGAGGTTGCACGCGGGTACGGGGGGGCCTCCTCCCCCAGAAAGTACGGCTTGAAAGGCACCATGCCGGCGTTCGTGAGCAGCAGAGTCGGATCGACGGGAATCAGCGGCGCAGAGGGACGCACCGTGTGGCCCTTCTCCTCGAAATAGCGTAGGAATGTAGAACGAATGCGTGTGGAGTCCATGAAGGCATCAGACTAGTGCTCCGTCCAGCAACGGTGGCGATGGGCAGGGCGAGGCAGGGGCGCCGATGGCACGGACGCAGGACGCGGGCGCACCCGCAGTGGTGCGTCAAGGACGAGGACACAGCAAGCGGTGTCATCTGGCCGTCGTGAGCGTGTCGAACGTTGATGGACGGTGCACCAGGCTCCGTCCAGCAACGGTGGCGATGGGCAGGGCGAGGCAGGGGCGCCGATGGCAC
>CAZBXV010000048.1:0-4647 GCA_964496205.1 uncultured Acidimicrobiia bacterium | reverse complement strand
GCTCCGTCCAGCAACGGTGGCGATGGGCAGGGCGAGGCAGGGGCGCCGATGGCACGGACGCAGGACGCGGGCGCACCCGCAGTGGTGCGTCAAGGACGAGGACACAGCAAGCGGTGTCATCTGGCCGTCGTGAGCGTGTCGAACGCTGATGGACGGTGCACCAGGCTCCGTCCAGCAACGGTGGCGGGCGTTACTTGGAGCCGTGGGTGAGACGGGTTGCACCCGTCTCCAAGAGATCTGCGACGCCGAGCGCACCGTTGCGAGCGAGATTGCCCGGTGACAACGCGGCTCGCGCCCGTTGCACACGCTGCACTGTCCTGAGCGTGCCCCAGGCCCCTACGAACACTCCCGCGGCGAACCACCAGATCCTCATCGGCCTGGAGGTTAGCTGCCTTGCTGCCTCCAGCGTTTGAGACGGTCGGCGATCTCTGCCTCGTCCCCTTCCGACCCTGCCCGGAACAGGGTTCGATCGAGCATCTCGTCGGGGAGATACTGCTGTTCCACAAAGTGGCCCTCATAGCTGTGTGGATAGCGGTATCCGACCCCGTGCCCGATGTCCTTGGCGGCCCGATACGAAGCGTCCCGCAAGTGGGCAGGGACGTCTGCACTCGCAGTCTCGTCGACGGCCTGATGTGCGCTCGTCATCGCCTCGCCGATGCTGTTCGACTTCGGAGCGCTCGCGAGATAGAGCGCGGCGTGCGTGAGCGCGTATGCGGCCTCGGGCAATCCGACGTAGGCGAGTGCTTGTGATGCTGCCACGGCGATCGGGAGTGCGTGGCGATCCGCCAGGCCGACATCCTCCGAAGCAAGGATGATCATACGTCGAGCGATGAACTCGGGATCCTCTCCCGCCTCCAGCATCGTATGGAGCCAGTAGACGGCTGCGTCGGGGTCCGAACCCCGCATGCTCTTTATGAAGGCGGAGATCACGTCGTAGTGCCGATCCCCCGCTTTGTCGTAGCGAACGATTCGTCGCTGGAGGGCTTCTGCGACGTCGTCTTCATCAATCACGCTCCGGCCCGCCCCGGAAGCGAGACCTGCGGCGACCTCCAGTCCGTTCAGAGCAGCTCGTGCGTCGCCGCCGACGCGTTCGGCGAGCGCGGACTTCGCCTTTGGGTCGAGCTTCAGTCCCTTGTCGCCCAAACCGCGATGCTCATCGCGCATTGCCCGTTCGAGGAGAACCTCGAGGTCTGGGGGCTCGATCTGCCTGAGTCTGAAGAGGGTCGACCTCGAGATCAGGGGCGAGTTCACCTCGAAGAAGGGGTTCTCTGTCGTTGCTCCGATGAGGATGATGGTGCCATCTTCGACACCCGGCAGGAGCGCATCCTGTTGTGACTTGGAAAAACGATGGATCTCGTCCAGGAAGAGGACGGTTCGTCGTTCTTGTTCTCCTAGCCTCCGGCCCGCTTCTTCGAGGACCCGTCGAACGTCTCCCACGCCGGCCGACGTAGCCGACAGCTGCTCAAACCACGCCGTCCCCGACGCCAATCGTGCCAGGGTTGTCTTGCCGGTACCTGGAGGACCCCACAGGATCATCGACATGGGCGTCCCGGCGTCGATCAGGCGTCGGAATGCCGCACCCTTGCCGACGAGATGGGGTTGTCCTACGACCTCCTCCAGAGACACCGGCCTCATGCGAGCAGCGAGGGGGGCGATCCTGGCCTTCAGGTCCGTTCTGCGAGCCTCGAACAGGTCCCCCATGTCACTCGTCCGCCTTCACCTCCGGGCGCACCGCGATGCCCAGCTCCTTCAACTGCTCGTCGTCAACCCGCGTCGGTGAGCCGCTCATCGGATCGGTTCCGGTCTGTGTCTTGGGGAACGGGATCACTTCCCGGATGGAGCGCTCTCCCTGGAGAATGGCGAGGAAGCGGTCGACGCCGAGCGCAAACCCGGCGTGGGGTGGAGTGCCGAAACGCAGCCCTTTCACGAACCAACCGAAACGGCGTTCAATCTCGTCGGGTCCAATTCCGAGGATCTCGAAGACCTTCCGCTGCACGGCGGGATCATGGATTCTGACGCTTCCCGATCCGAGTTCGGAACCGTTCAACACTAGGTCGTACGACTTGGAGATGGCCGTTTCGGGTGACTCTCCCATTTCGTCCACGTCAACAGGGGCGGTGAAGGGATGGTGCGCCGGCGACAGGCTCCCATCGTCTTCGACCTCGAACACGGGGAAGTCGATCACCCAGAGAAACGCCAGGTCATCATGGTCCTTCGGTTGTCCCAGTTCCAGACGCAGCTGGCCGAGGACCTGGCCCGCGATCTTCGATGTGTCGGCCACGAGCAAGATCAAATCACCGGTCGTGGCGTCCAACGAATCCGCAAGTCCACTCGTCTCCTCGTCGGACAGGAACTTGGCGACCGGTGATCGGAACCCGTCCTCCTCCTTCACCAGCCAGACGAGGCCCTTCGCGCCGAGCGTCCGGGCGCGCTCACCCAGCGAGTCGAGTGCTGAACGTGACATCTCTGACTGTCCTGCGTTGATGCCCTTCACCACACCGCCCGATGCCACCGTCGATGCGAATACGCCGAACTCCGAGCCTTCGACCACCGGGCTCACATCGTGGATCTCCATCCCGAATCGCAAGTCGGGCTTGTCTGTGCCGTACCGCTCCATCACCTCGGCATAGGTCAGTCGTTGAAACGGCGTGTCGAGCTCGACGCCCCGCAGTCGCTTCACAACTGCCGCAACGACGGCCTCCAGGGTGGAGAACACACCCTCACGACCCCAGAACGCGCCCTCCAGGTCGAGCTGGATGAATTCGAGCTGCCGGTCGCTGCGGAAGTCCTCGTCGCGATAGCACCGTGCAAGTTGGTAGTAGCGGTCGACTCCCGACACCATCAAGAGTTGCTTGAAGAGCTGTGGCGACTGAGGCAGTGCATAGAAGGATCCTTTGCGTAACCGAGACGGGACGAGCATGTCTCGCGCACCTTCGGGTGTGGAGCGGATCAACGTGGGCGTATCGACGTCCATAAATCCGAGATCGTCGAGAACCTCGCGCATGACGTGGAATGCTTTCGATCGAGCGCGCAGGTTCGCGGACATTCGCGGCGTGCGTAGGTCGAGGAACCGATACTCGAGGCGGGTTCGTTCGTCGACGTCCACCCTGCCGTCGAGCATGAACGGGAGCGGTTCGGCGGCGGAGAGAATGTCCAACGCCTCAACGGCGATGTCCACCATCCCTGTGACCATGTCAGGGTTTGCCGTACCCTCCGGCCGCGCCTGCACCGTACCGAGAACACTCACAACGTATTCCAGCTTCAAGTCCCGAGCCGCAGGGAGCCTCGCAGGGTCGATGACCGCTTGAACCACACCTGATGCGTCTCGTACATCGATGAAGACGATGCCTCCGTGGTCCCGCCGCCGGCTGACCCAGCCGGCCACGCGAATGGTCTCTCCGATCCTCTCGCCTGTTACCCGACCGGCGTACGCATCCCGGTACACGTCTTCTACGCGAGCCATTCTGAAACCTCCTCGATGGGGATTTCCCACTGCTCCCCCGTCACCATGTCTCTGGCGGCGACCTTTCCTGCTTTCCACTCGTCGCCGACCACGAGTACCTTGCCGGCGCCCCGCCGGGACGCTGCCTTGAACTGAGCCTTCACCGAGCGATCTTCCGGCTCGTAGTCAACTCGATAGCCACCGCGTCGCAAATCGGCAACGAGCCCTCTGGCAGAAGGCCAGAGAGCACGCGTCGTCACTACAACGAACACGTCGAGTGCCGGCGCCGCTTTCTGAGGTCCCATGGCGAGGACGATCCGATCCAAGCCAAGCGCCAAGCCAACTCCTTCAAGAGGTGGGCCACCGATCGCCTCGGAGAGGCCGTCGTACCGACCGCCCCCACCGACCGCGTTCTGCGCGGCATCCAGCCTCGTCGCGACATACTCGAAAGCCGTTCTCGTGTAGTAGTCGAGCCCCCGTACGAGATGTGGTTCTTCGACGAATGGAACGCCCAAACCGGCAAGCTCCGCTTTCACCTGCTCGTAGTGGAGCGTGCATGCCTCGCAGAGATACTCGACAGGCGTCGGAGCATCCGTCAGAAGGGGTCCACATACCTTGCAGTCGAGGACCCTCATGGGGTTGGTGTCGATACGTGCCCGGCTGTCCTCACAGAGCTGATCTTCACGTGCTCGCAGATAGGCCCGGAGCGCCCTCTGGTATGTCGGTCTGCACTCCGGGTCCCCGATGCTGTTGAGAGCTACATTCACGTCGGGAACACCCACATCCTGGAGGTATCGATGGCCCAGATCGATCACTTCTGCGTCAGAGATCGGTGATCCTGTGCCCAGGTACTCCACGCCCAGTTGGTAGAACTGGCGTCGGCGGCCCGCCTGCGGGCGCTCGTACCGGAACATCGGTCCCCAATAGGCCACTTTGTGGAAATCTGCGTGCTGGTGCGCTCGGACGACCGACGGCGTGCCCTCCGGCCGAAGGGTGAGAGATCGGCCACCCTTGTCGATGAACGTATACATCTGTTTCTGAACAATCTCGGTGTCCTCGCCCGATCCGCGCGCAAACAGCTCAGTCGCCTCGAACAACGGTGTGAAGACGACGTCGTACCCGTAGCGTTCGGTGAGTTCGTCCCACACGCGTAGCAATCTGCGCCAGATTCTCGACGTGGGCGCAACGATGTCGTCGGTGCCTTT
>CAZBXV010000047.1:0-14724 GCA_964496205.1 uncultured Acidimicrobiia bacterium | reverse complement strand
ACGATGGCGCCCCGTTTGAGGGCCTCACGGCGGGTGAGTCCTTCATGCGTCTCCGTCACGTGTGCCTCCCTCGATCGGGCGCGTTGCCGCTGCCAGTTTCGCTGCCCAGCCCATGCCAAGCTACCGAACCGCCGATCTTCCGTCGATACGATGCCTGTCGTATATTGCCGTTCGGCTACTGGGCGGTCAGCAACGGCACTTTCGGGAAATCGTCCGGACCGAGCTCGTCGACCGTCACGCCCGTTGCCGGGAGATAGTCGGACAGCATCTCTTCCTGGAGACCCTCTTCCGGCCACACCACATCCAGGATCCTGGTGTGGTTGACGTCGTCCGGACCACCACCGATTCGCCACTGTGCCGCCACGGGATCGACGTTGCGAACCCGGCGCACACCGGCCGACGGATAGCCCTCCTGGCTCATCACGATGGCGGTGTAGCCCCAGCCGGCAGGGTCCCCGTCGCCGAGCAGCTCACGGGGCACGCGGATGATCACCCTCCCCTTGTCGCCGATCACGATCACCTTGAATGTCGGCGTGGTCTCTTCGGCCGTACCGTCGGGCTGTGCAACATAGATCGCCGGGTACCAGCCTTCGACCGTGACGCCGTACTCCCACCCGTCATCCAAGGTGGCGTTTCGGCCATCGATCAGCTTCTTGACGCCGGTTCCCGCACCCGGGTCCTGATCGATGTAGATGTCAAACGTCTGGATCGATAGCCCGTTCGGACTCCCCCACGCGTTGTAGATAGGTGCATCGACGTCGAACGTGAACACCATGTCGTCACCAGAAGTTCCGACTTGGAAGTGTGTGATGTCGTAGGAGCCCTCGATGAACACGGGGTCGGTGGGATACGTGTACGAACCGGGTCCGTGATCGTCACCGAGCGGATCGTCGATGTCGATGATCGGCTCGACATCGGAGATGTCGGGCACCTGGAGCGCGGCAGGTCCATCCACCGGGTACAGGGTGTCGCCTCGCAGGAGCCGTGCGAGCACGGTATCGCCCACCTGGAGAGTGCCGAGGTTTGCCAAAGGAACAGCGAACTCCACCGATGTTCCTGAGAGGCCGGCAGGCAAGGTCTGATCGAACGTCACCTGGTCGTCTCCGAGCGGAGGCAGCGTAGTCGCCATCTGCACGTGTTTCGGATCGGCAGGATCCCACGCGACCATCTGGTTGGCCCCGAAGCCGAGCAACGACCCGTCGAGCGCAGCCCCTCGGTTGTCCCCTTCGGCGGGTGTGGACAGGTACACCTCGAACGGTGCCGCCGGATCGGGCATGTCGACCTTCACGTACAGATTGGTCTTGTCGAACCCGTAGGAAAGTGTCAGGTCGCCGGCGAACACCCCGGCCCCAGTCCAGTCGGTGAACGATCCGTCCACCTTGACCGTCAGCAGCCCGTCAGGTGAGGGATCCGCGAACACGGGAGTCTCGGGAATGATCGGCACACCCACGTACTCGGGTCGCGGCTCGCCCAGCGCGTCGTACATCTGGCCGATCAGCTCACGGAATGCACCGCCGAAGTACAGGTCGTCACCGCTCGACTGGTCCGAGCCAAACCACCAGAACCAGTCGGATCCCTCGGCGAACAGGAGCTTCTCGTAGGCGGCATCGAGTGCGTCCTGTTCAACGGTTCCCGATTGGACGGCGGCCGTGTAGTCGCGCCGGGCTTGGTAGAGGTAGTCCCACGCGTCGGCCTCTTCTTGTTCGCCGATCCACGTCGCGTAGTTCGAAGAGAACCAGGCTCCCGGGTACACGCTCGTCAACCCTTCGACCGTGTCGCCGAATGAATCCAGATACTCGGAGGGTGTGACCGTCTGCACCCAGTCGGCATTCTGGAGTGCCCCGTACAATCCGGCGAGAAACTCCTTGCCGTCGTTCGGGTAGTTCTCCCACGCGTTCTCACCGTCGAGGATCACCGACACGACATGCGGGCCAGAAGCCCCCTCCGCCTCGAGCTGGTCCTTGGCGTTCTGAAGACGAGTCATGAAGTCCGCTACGGCGTCCTCGGCGGACATGCCCGAGTACTGGAACCCGATCTGGTCCGAGAGCACCTGATCCCTGAAGAACATGGCGATGGGGGGAGGATCCTTCAACACGGCATCCCACGGCCGGTACAGGAGGTCCGCTTCCTGAACGGTCCCTTCCGAGTTCCTCGTGAACGTTCCGATGTCGAGCGACGGTGCGAGCACCGCCTCGCCGGTCGCGACCCACTGGACGTTCTGTGAGGCGAAGATCGGCATGGCGAGCTGTGCGACGGCACCCTCACCCGGCCACATGCCCAAGGGTCTGCGTCCAAGTAGTTCCTCGGCAACGTCGAGACCCCGGACGACCTGTTGTTCCGCGTCTGCGATCGCGATGAACCGATGCCGGGGCAGCATGGCGGCCGGGTCGCCGACCGACGCGAGGTTGGTGTCGACGAGGAGTGGCAGAATCGGGTGTGCCAGTGGTGTGGTGCTCACCTCGATGAGACCCTCATCCCACAGCTTCGCGTACTCGGGGATCACCGACTCGACGATCTTCATCTGTTCGTCCAGCACCACCGTCTTGTCCTCTTCGGTGAAGTCGCGTCCCCTCTGGACAAGGGAGGCCAGCGGTTCCTCGGCGAGAAAACCGGGATCGGTCCATGCGAGGTTGAACAACACCTGGAGGTCGCGGTAGTCGGCGATGGTGAACGTGTCCCCGGCGGTCCGCTTGTCGGCCAGTTCCTGATAGCGCGGGAACCGGGCGATCACCAGCGGGTTCGTGTCGAAGAATCGATCGAGAAGGAACTGCTTCTCGGTGTCGGCGAGTTGATCTGCAGGCACCTCCGTCATCACCCAGTAGCGGTCCTTGGTGCCGTTGGTGAGCGCTTGGAGCTGAAGGAGAAGCACAGGAGTGAGGTTGAACGTGACTTTGACACCCGGGAACTGCTCGGAGAGGGCGGCCATGTCGTAGTAGTCCTTGGTGGCGTGCACCCTGACCCAAGGACGTGTGACGACACCGTCCGCGTCGACCGGGTACAGCGGTTGATGCTGATGCCACATGAGCATCAGGTAGAAGCCGTCCGGGTCCAGAGCCTCAGGAGCAGTCGTTGTCGGAGCAGCGGAGGTCGAGGTCGTCGAGGAGCTGCTCGTCGTCGTTGAGGTGTCGGTCTGGGTGCAGGCTGCGGTGACGGCGAACACCGCGAACACGGCAAGGAGTCGCTTCATCGGCCGGAGTGTAGAGGGTTGCCTACCCACCGACGACGCTCCGGATCTCCGCTTCGGCGGTCTCGACATCAGGCGGCAGACCGGCAAACACATCGTCGAAGAGCGAGGTCAGCGGATCCGACACCAGAGCCGTTTTCGCGTATCGCGGTATCAGCTGCCCGCTGTCCACGCTGGTCACAAAACCCGGATACGGGTAGGTGTCACGGGCGGGAAGGTACGCAGGAACCCTGTCGTCGGCGGCAGCGGCCTGTGTCAAGAAGTCGGGCGATTCGACGACGTCTTCGACGAACGCCATCGCGAGGTCGCTGTCCTGACGAACGAAGAACGCCTGCACGCCGACGAGAGGTTCCAGCTCCATCCCGCTCATGGCCGGCAGTGACACGACAGTGAAGTCAACATCCAGGTCCAAGAAGGGCGCGACCTGCCATGGGCCTGAGATCAAACCTGTCAGATCACCCGCCGCGAATCCGTCAGCCATGTCGACGTACGGTCCAACGACCACCGTGCCGGCATCGACGAGCTTCTGGAGTCCTTCGAGGCCCGCGGCCCCACGGGTCACGCCTATGTCGTCGATGGAATCTCCGAACAGGTAGCCGCCTGACGCCGCCATGAACCCGTAGGCGTAGTACCAATGGTTGGGCACACCCACCGACCCTGTGACATCCCCAAACGTCGCTTCCGGCCCCATGTGTGAGAACAGAGCGACCGCCTCCAAGCCATACGGAACACCGTAGGTGATCCCCTTGTCGCTCACTGCCGAAACGGCCACCGGGTCCAGATCGAGGTCGCCGAGATCAACCGGAGTGACCAGACCGGCGTCGAGCAGTTCCCCGAGGTGTTCATGAGATGCGAGGAACACGTCGGGGCCCTCACCGTCGAGGACAGCGGCGATCGCATCATCAAACCCGATGCGAACGACGTCGACCGGTACGCCGGTGCGTTCCGTGTACGCGGTGCCTGCCTCCGAGACCATGTCGTATCGAGGATCGTCCACCCATACGGTGAGGCTATTGGCCGACGTCGTTGTCGTTGACGATGGTTCGGCACCGGTGGTCGTCGTCGACGCGGTCGTGGTTGTGGACGTCGAGATACAGGAGGCGAGAATCAACCCAAGAACGAGTGCGGCGAACCGCCGGGATCTCATCCCTTGACGCCACCGATCGTCAGACCTGAGACGATCCATCGTTGGAGCGCGAAGAACAGAATGATGATCGGGATCGACATGAGGATGGACATCGCTGCGAACTCGGACCATGGCGTCGTGAACTGTCCCTGCATGGATCGAAGGGCCATCGCCAGCGTGAACCGGCTGGGCTTGGAAAGGAAGGTCCAGGCGAGGATGAACTCGGTCCACCCCGTCATGAACGAGAACAGGACCGTGACCGCCATGGCGGGCATCGAAAGGGGCACGATGATGCGAAGGAACGTCCTGAGAGGGGTCGCCCCGTCGACCAACGCCGCCTCTTCGAGATCCTTCGGCACGGTATCGAAATACCCCTTCAGGTTCCAGACGGCGAATGGAAGCGCACCCGCCGAGTAGGCGATTGCGAGTCCGAGCAGCGTGGCCCTCAGTGGCTCACCTGCGACCTTGATCTGGGACAGCAGGACGAACAGCGGTGCGAGCAGTCCGGTCGAAGGCATCATCATCAGGAAGATGAAGCCGAGCATGCCCATCTGCCGGCCGATGAAACGGAAGCGGGAGAAGGCGTAGGCAGCCGATGCTCCTAGGACAACGGCGAACAGTGACGTGCCGAGCGACACGAGCAGGCTGTTCTTCAGCAGGCCCCCGAACTTCATGCACGTGGTGACATCGCTCGGGTTCGAACACAACAGCTTGAATGGCTCGAACAGCACCTTCTTGAATGCTGCGAGCGATGCACCCGGAGGGATCAGCGTCAAGCTGAGTGGCTGCGAGATGTTCCTCGGATCGATCGCCATGGACACCACCCACACGACCGGGAACAGCACGAGGGCAAGCACAATGAGCAGACCGATCTGAAGGAAGATCTGCCTGAGGACGTCCTTGGGCGTCCACGGATCCGTGACATTCGGTACCTTCACCTCGCGTGGAGCTCGGGGGAGGCTAGGCAAGGTCATAGGACTCCGTCGCTCTCGTGATCCGGTTCTGAGCGAGCGTGATGATCAACAGGACGATGAACACCACGATGCTGAACGCCGCGGCCACACCGTACAACTGGTTCTCATACACGAGCTTGAACGCCTGGGTTATCAGGATCTCGGTCCGTCCGAGCGGACCGCCCTGGGAGATGAAGTAGATGACGTTGAACTGGTTGAACGTCCAGATGGAGCCGAGCATGATCGCCGGCACCATCGCCGGACGGATCAACGGCATAGTCACATACCTGAACTGCTGCCAGCCTGATGCTCCGTCGATGCGGGCCGCCTCGTACAGCTCATGAGGAATCGACTGGAGGGCACCCGTTGCGACCACCATCATGAAAGGCCAGCCGAGCCACACGTTGGCGATGATCACCGCAAAGGCCGCGTACGGCAGCCATGCCAGGATCCCGCTGTGGAACGGGCCGGTCAGGCTCGCCTGTCCCAACCAGTCGATGTTGGTGTGGAACAGCTGGTTGATGGCCCCGAAGTCCTTATTGAACATGTTTGCCCAGGTCAGTGCGCTCACATAGGCGGGGAGCGCCCACGGGATCACGAACATGGCCCGGTAGAAGCGGCGAAAGACCACCCGCTTGGCGTTGAGCGCCATCGCGATTCCCACGCCGAGCGACACGTGAAAGATCAGGTTGACGAACGTCCACGTCAGGTTCCAGCCGAGGATGCGCCCGAAATCGTAGGTCCCGATTGGCAGATCGCTCTTGACGATCCGAACGAAGTTCTGGAATCCCACGCCCGCCGGGGCGAACTTGGCCCAGGTCGCCGAGTCGAAGAGGTTGAATCGCAGGTTCTTGATCGTGAAGTCCGTGAACGCCATCCAGATCTGGAAGGCCTGCGGGAAGAACGAGATGGCGGCCATGATGATTCCGGCAGGGGCTATGTACGCCCACGGACCGAGCGACCTGCGTGCACGCCGCCAGATGCTCAGTTGCTGGTGTCCCACCCTCGTGGCCACGAACTCTCCTCCGGGCGAAGAGTATAGAGAACGCGAAAGGGGCGGGTGCGAGCACCCGCCCCTTTCCTTAATCTGGTACAGCCTTTAGCTGCACTCACCTGCCGTGACAGCGTTGCCGATGATGTCGGCTGCGCTCTGGAGGGCTTCCTGGGCGGTCTGCTCGCCACCGAAGTAGGCGTTCAGAGCCGTGTCCATGTTGCCCCAGTAGCAGCCACCGAAACGGGGCTGCGAGATACCGCCGGCGAATGCCGCAACGGCCTCGGACAGCAGCGGATCGGAAACCGTGACACCGGCAACAGCCGGGATGTGGGAGGCCTTGGTCGGGTCAGCCAGCATCTGCTGCGCCTCCGGCGACAGGAAGTACTCGACGAATGCCTTGGCGGCGTCGAGATCGTCACCAGTGGCGTTGGCGCTGAGGTAGATCGACTCGGTCTGGACCACACCGGACATCTTGCCGTCAGCCGCCGTCGGCCACGGATCGATCGCCAGGTTCTCGGCGCCGATGGCGTCGGACAGGGCACTGAGGTTCCAGGTACCGTCGATGATCACACTCGTCTGACCGGCCTTGAACGTGTTCACATCGTCATCCGAGTTGTACGTCGGGTTCGGGTACTTGTTCAGCAGCTCGAGCCAGCACACACCGGCGTCTGTGTTGAACGCAGGCATGCCGTCAGAGTCCGCGATCTGGCCGCCGCAGGCGGTAACCAGGTTGGGCATCGAAAAGAAGAAGCCGCGCTCGAGGCTTGCGTTGCCCAGGGCAACGATGTCGTCGAACGATGCGGGAGCATCAGGGGCCAGCGTCTTGTTTCGATACATCACGACACCCTTGAGGGTCTCGGGAAGGCCCGCGTACACGCCGTCGTAATCAACGGCCGACAGGGCAGCAGGGTTGATCGTGTCGATGACGTCCTGGGAGATGAGACCCTTCATGTCCTGGATCAGCTCTGCATCCAGGAAGCTCGAGGCCCAGTCGGTGGCGCCGATCAGCACGGATGGGCCACCACCCGTCGACCACTCGGTGGTCACCTTGTTCTGAAGGTCATCGAACGGAACGTACAGAATGTCGAAGGTGACATCCGGGTATTTGGCCTGGAAGCCGGCAATCACGTCGTTGAGGCTCGCGATCTCGGCCTCTGTCCACGCGTCCCACAAGGTGATCGTGCCCGAAAGGCTCATCGTCGCCTCGGTGGTAGTGGTTGTCTCCATTGCGGCCGTGGTGGTTGTCTCCATTGCGGCCGTGGTCGTCGTCTCCGCCGACGCAGCCGTTGTAGTCGTCGCCGATGTGCCTCCGCACGCAGCTACGACGAGCGCAAACGCCACGATCAACGCGACGAGCGCTCCCCTCTTTGCCAACATTTCATCCTCCTTGTGGATTCGACCCGGTTGAGCCGGATTGGATTCGCGCCCAGAACCGGGCATTCGTATTGTACGAGGATTCGCGTGTCAAGGTAAAGTCAGACAGCGCCGTCAGACTCACCCATCGACTCCTCGCGAAGCCGGTGAGCGGCCTTCGCCGCCTCGCGTCGATCCTCCGTGAGTTCGGCCCGGTCGGTCAGCAACGTCACCTGATCGTCGAGGACCTGGAGAAAACCTCCATGGATTCCCACTGTGACCTTCTCATCTTCCGCCTCGACAACAACGGCACCGGTTGCAAGGGCGGCGAGTGTCGGCTCGTGGCCGGTCAGAATGCCGATCTCGCCCTCAACCGTCTTGGCGACCAGAAAGGAGGCATCCCCCGACCAGATCACCAACTCGGGAGTGACGATATCGACGCGAAAGCTCATGACTCGGACACCAGCTGCTTCGCCTTCGCCTGCACTTGCTCGACACCACCGACCATGTAGAACGCCTGCTCGGGAAGCGAGTCCAACTCGCCGTCGATGAGCATCCGGAAGTCACGGATGCTTTCTTCGAGCGGGACAAACA
Organism: uncultured Acidimicrobiia bacterium; assembly: GCA_964496205.1. GTDB lineage: Bacteria > Actinomycetota > Acidimicrobiia > Spongiisociales > UBA4744 > CAYLHS01. Next base: position 6,520 of record CAZBXV010000047.1, on the reverse strand, counting down.
CACCGGGGATACCGGTGAACTGCTCGGCAACGAACATCGGCTGGGAGAGGAACTTCTGGATCCTCCGTGCCCTACCAACGATCAGCTTGTCCTCCTCTGACAGCTCGTCGATGCCGAGGATCGCGATGATATCCTGGAGGTCCTTGTAGCGCTGGAGGATCTGCTGGACGGTCCTGGCCACGTCGTAGTGATCCTGCCCCACGTACAGAGGGTCCAGGATGCGGCTGGTCGAATCCAACGGGTCGATCGCCGGGTAGATACCCAGCTCCACCAGACCTCTCGACAGCACCGTTGTCGCGTCGAGGTGCGCGAACGTCGTGTGCGGCGCCGGGTCGGTGATGTCGTCGGCAGGCACGTAGATCGCCTGGAGTGATGTGATCGACCGTCCCTTCAGCGACGTAATGCGCTCCTGGAGGACACCCATCTCGTCGGCAAGGGTCGGCTGGTAGCCGACGGCAGACGGCATCCGCCCTAGCAGCGTCGACACTTCGGAACCGGCCTGTGTGAAGCGGAAGATGTTGTCGATGAACAACAGCACGTCCTGACGCATGACATCACGGAAGTACTCGGCCATCGTCAACGCGGACAGTCCGACACGGAGCCGCACGCCTGGCGGTTCGTCCATCTGGCCGAACACCAGCGCAGCCTTTTCGAGAACTCCCGATTCGCTCATCTCGAGGAACAGGTCGTTGCCCTCACGGGTCCGCTCGCCCACACCGGCGAACGTCGACACGCCACCATGCTGAGTGGCGACACGGTTGATCATCTCCTGGATGATGACGGTCTTGCCGGTGCCGGCGCCGCCGAACATGCCGATCTTGCCGCCACGTACATACGGTTCCAGCAGGTCGATCACCTTGATACCGGTTTCGAAGATCTCCTTCTGCGGCTCGACGTCCTCGAACTTCGGCGGGGACCGGTGAATTGGCCAGCGTTCATCGAAGTCGATGGAGCCTGCCGGGACGTCGAGAGGCTGCCCCCACATGTTGAAGATGTGCCCGAGGGTCTTGGGTCCGACCGGGACCGTGATCGGACCGCCGGTGTTGCGTACTTCTGCGCCACGGATGAGACCGTCAGTGGCTTTCATGGCGACGGCACGCACACGGTTGTTGCCGAGATGCTGTGCTACCTCCGCGACGATGGTTTCCTCGCGACCGTCCACTTCGAACGAGATCTCGAGGGCGTGCAGGATCTCGGGCAGCTCGCCCTTGGGAAACTCGACGTCGACGACCGGTCCCGTCACCTTGACGATCCGTCCAACGCTCTTGACCTCTGCCACGCTTGCTCCTTCGTTCATCCTTCGCGCAGCGCTTCTGCGCCACCTACGATCTCCGAGATCTCCGTCGTGATCTCTGCCTGACGGGCCTGGTTTGCTTTCCGGCTGAGAACCTTGATCAGTTCCTCGGCGTTGTCGGTTGCGGCCTTCATCGCCCGCTGGCGAGACGCGTGCTCCGACGCCGATGAGTCCAGCAACACACCGAAGAGGGTCGCCTCCACGTACCTCGGCAGGATCCGGTCCAGAATCTCTGCCGGCGAAGGCTCGTAGCTGTAGTCGATCGTCTCGATCGCATCGCCTTCGGAGGGGGTCGGCGGCATGATGGGCAGCAGCCCGATCGTCGTTTCTTCCTGAATGAGCGCCGACCGGTACCGCGTGTAGAACACCTCGACCATGTCGACGTCACCGACGGCGTATGCCTCCATGATGGCGTTGGCAACGGCACGGGCATCCGAGTAGCCGGGCGAGTCGGTCATGCCGACGAACGCCCGCTCGACGTGGTAGCCGCGGAAACGAAAATACGTATGCGCTTTCTTGCCGACGACGTACAAACGGGCATCGACACCCTCTGCCCGCAACTCGATGACCCTCTTCTCTGCGAGTCGAATGACCGTCGAGTTGTAGGCACCGGCGAGCCCTCGATCGGACGAGACCACAACGATACCCGCTGTGCTCAGCGGCCTGCGCTCCAGCAGCATGTGCCGTGCGCCGCCCGCAGCTCTGCTGGCTTTCCGGATGACATCGGTGAGGTGCCAGACGTAGGGTTTGGATGCGTCGACCCGCTGTTGAGCGGTCACGATCCGCGACGCTGCGATCAGTTCCATGGCGCGCGTGATCTTCTTGGTCGATTGGACGGACTTGATCCGTCTTCTCGTCTGTCGAAGTTCAGCGCTTGCCACTATGCCTCGAAGATCTCTTTGAATCCGTTGATCGCGGCATCCAGTTCGTCACCTTCCGGCAGCGATCCGGATTCTCTGATGCCATCCAGCATCGTTCCGTGACGACTCCTCAGATAGGCGTGGAGTTCGTCTTCAAAACGCCGGATCGCCTCAATGGGCACGTCGTCCATGAAGCCGTTCGTCACCGCGTGGATTGCGACGACCTGATCCTCGATTGGGACCGGGCTGAACTGCCGCTGCTTGAGGACCTCGATGACCCGCCTGCCTCGTTCGAGCTGTGCGGCACTGACCGAGTCGAGTTCGGCACCGAATTCGGCGAACGCCTCCAGCTCCCGGAACTGGGCGAGGTTGATGCGCAACGGACCGGAGACCTTTCTCATCGCCTTGACTTGGGCGTTCCCACCGACACGAGACACCGACGTCCCCGCGTTGATGGCGGGCCGCACACCCGAGTAGAACAGGTCGGTCTCCAGAAAGATCTGTCCGTCGGTGATCGAAATGACGTTCGTAGGGATGTACGCCGAAATGTCGCCCGCCTTGGTTTCGACGATTGGCAGGCCGGTGAGCGAACCACCTCCGAGCTCGTCAGAGAGCTTCGCGCAGCGTTCGAGCAGGCGGCTGTGGAGGTAGAAGACGTCGCCGGGGTACGCCTCACGGCCGGGCGGCCGGCGCAGCAGCAGCGAGATCTCGCGGTAGGCGACCGCCTGTTTGGACAGGTCGTCGAACACGATCAGGGCATGCTGACCGTTGTACATCCAATGCTGCCCGATCGCCGAACCGGCGTACGGCGCGTACATCTGAAGGGCGGCCGGCGCCGAGGCGGCGGCGTTGACAACCACCGTGTACTCCATGGCTCCGTGGCGTTGAAGGGCGTCCACGACCTCAGCGACCGTCGATACCTTCTGGCCGATCGCCACGTAGACGCACTTCACGTCTTTGCCCTTCTGGTTGATGATCGTGTCGACCGCGACCGCCGTCTTTCCGGTCTGGCGGTCACCGATGATCAACTCACGCTGGCCACGGCCTATCGGGATCATCGAGTCGATGGCCTTGATGCCGGTCTGGAGAGGCTCTTTCACCGGCTGGCGCTGCACCACCGAGGGAGCCTGCACTTCGAGGAGGCGGCGCTCGGTCGTGTTGATAGGGCCTTTTCCGTCGAGCGGATTGCCGAGTGGATCGACGACACGACCCAGCAGTGCATCGCCGACACCGATCGACAACACCTGTCCTGTTGAACGAACCGGTGATCCCTCTTCAATGTGGGAGAACTCGCCCATCAACACGACGCCGATGGACTCCTCGTCGAGGTTCAGCGCAACGCCGAGCAAACCCCCAGGGAACTCGAGGAGTTCCGATGCCATCGCGCCGGGCAGCCCTCTGACGCGAGCGACGCCGTCGGCAACGGCTGTCACGTACCCGACGGTCTCGGCTTCGACGGACGGCTCCCAACCTTCGAGATGCTTTCGAAGTGAAGCGGCGATGTCTTTCGGGTCAAGCGTCAGTTCGGCCATCGTTGCTCCTTCATCGGCTTTGCATGGTTTGGCGAAGGCTGTCGAGGCGGTGGCGAATCGAGCCGTCGATCACCGTGTCACCGATCGTTGCGACCACGCCGCCGACGACACTCGGATCGACGACGAGCTTCACATCGATGGTCTTGCCGGTGGCTTTGCCAAGTGCCTCCTCGAGGCGTCGCAGGGTTTCGGCATCCAGCGGAAGGGCGGCACGCACTTCGGCGACGGCCTTGTTGCGCGACTCGGCCGCTCTGGCGACGAACGCATCGGCGATCTGAGGGATCTCCCTCGATCGACCAAGTCCGGCGACGAACCTGATGAACGACACAGTGAGCGGCGATGCCTTCCCCTCCACGAGGTCGGCCAGGATCGCTTCCTTCCGGTCGCCGGGCACCCGAGGATCGGAGAGCGCATCGGTCAGCTCGGGAGACAATTCGATACCCCGACCGATCGCGAAGAGCTCGCCTTCGACCTGGTCGAGGACCCCCTCCGCGCTCGCGACCGAGAAGATCGCCTCCGCGTATCCTGCGATACGTTCGTCCATCAGCCCATCCGTTCGAGTTCGTCCAGGTACCTGTCGATGAGACCTCTCTGTGCCTCACGGTCGAGACTGCCCTGAACAACGCGTTCGGCGAGATCGAGCGAGAGGTCGGCGACTTCCTGGCGGACTTCGGCGATCGCACGTTCGCGTTCTGCGCTGACCTCTGACCTGGCCTTGGCGACGATTTCGTCCGCTTCGGAGGAGGCCTTGGCGGTCATCTCGGAGCGCATCGTTTCGGCTGTCTGGCGCGCCTCTTCGATGATGCGATTCGCTTCGTCCTTGGCACTGGCAAGCTGTGACCGGTAGTCGTCGAGCAGCCCTTGCGCTTCGGCTTTCGCCTGCTCTGCCTCCTGCAATCCGCCCACGACCGCCTGTTGACGGTCCTCGAGCATCCGGTTCATCGCCGGACCGGCGAACTTCCAGAGAAGGAAGACGAGCACGGCAAAGCTGACGATGCCCCAGATCAGCTCGTGAGTTTCAGGAAGGATCAAGAACAGGCCGGACTTGCCTCCCTCAGCCGCTGCGAGCACGAAAAGAGACGGCATCGGTTACGCCTTCCCGTAGAGAATGAAGAACAGCAGCAGGCCGAACAAGGCGAGCGCCTCGGTGAAGGCGATACCGAGGAACATGGTCGTTCGAACCTGGCCCTGCATCTCCGGCTGACGCACCATGGCCTGCACGGCATTGCCGGCGACGATGCCGATGCCAATGCCGGGGCCGATGGCAGCGAGGCCGTAGACCAGCCCGGCGCCGAGAAGTGCTGCGGCTTGAGTGTCCAATGTGGTTCTCCTCTCAGTGCTCCAAGTGGATGGAACTTTCGATGTAGACGGCGGTCAGCAGTGTGAAGATGAAGGCCTGAAGGGCCCCGACGAAGATCTCGAAGCCGGTGATCACGACAGCGAAGGCAAACGGGATGGGGAATGCGAGCAGCTTCGGGGACAGAACGAAGTACGCGGCGGAGGTCAGGAAGAACACGGTCAACATGATGTGACCGGCGAGCATGTTGGCGAAAAGCCGGACCGCGAGGCTGACCGGCCGAATGAAGAATACGGAGATGATCTCGATCGGGGTCACCAGGATGAGATACGGCCAGGGAACATCCGGCACGACCGTCTTGAAGAAATAGCGAAACCCGTGTTTCTTTATGCCTACGAAGACGAACACGATGTAGACGAAGACGGCCAGGAACGCAGGGATCGCCATTCGGGAGGTGGGCGGGAAGTTGATGAACGGCGTGACCTCGAAGAGATTGAGGAACAGAATCCAGAAGAACATCGGAATCAACAGCCATTCGTACTTGACTGATTCGGGTCCGATCACATCGCGGCCGATGTTGGTCTTCACGAACCCGACACCCCACTCGACGGCTGCTTGGAACTTGGTGGGAACGATGCGGGACCTGCGGAACGGCAGATAGAGGAACAGGAACGTTGCGATCGTCGCGAGGAAGACGAGCAGCACGACACGATTGATGCCCAGGGGAAGCACTGCCGGCCAGTCGAACATCTCGTTGATGTCGCTTGGTACCTGCACGATCTGTGCAACGATCACCTGACAGCCTCCTTCCGGGCCTGCAACGCGGTCAGCCCGATGTACGTGACGCCCAGACCTACGAAGAGCCCGGTGCGGTCCAATTGTAGAAAGCGAAGTGCCGCCCACACCAATACGGTCAACAGGAGCAGCCGCACGATGAATCCACCCATCGAGACGGCCCCCAAGGTCAGGGGTGAGCGACGCGCAGCCCACGACAGGGCCTTGCCGCTGAAGTAGAACAGAGCAGCCACGATCGCTGCACCGACGATGGCTCCGATCGCAGCCGGAGGACCGCCGATCACGAGCATCAGGACAGCGATCGCGGGCCCGAACCACAGCGCACTGCGCGCCATTTCGGACCCCATGCGCGCTTCAACGTCCACGCCACTCCGTCTCCTTCGCGTACTGCATCATCCAGTAGAACCCCAGCACGAATCCGAGCACCGTCCCGATCGACACGAGCCACGGCCAGGTGCCCATCCAGTGATCGAGCCCCCAGCCGAGCAATCCACCCGATACCACGGACCCGAAGAAACGACTCGACACCTCTGCCGCTTCGGCGATTCCCTTGCCCGCGCTGTAGTTCGGCGGCATCGTGACTGATCCTCGTCCCCTAGGCAAATCTAGACGCCAGGCCTGGCCTGGCGGTACTTCCTATCCGGTACAGGCTACAAGGTGTGGTGACAAGGGAACACGCGCTCTCTACCCAGCGAACGAAGTGAGCGTTGGGGGGAAAGTACCGCCGGTGGCGGAGCCGCCG
>CAZBXV010000046.1:0-15623 GCA_964496205.1 uncultured Acidimicrobiia bacterium | reverse complement strand
TGGGCAACCCCCATCAGCATCATCCAGGACAACCTCCCCGAAGAGCACACCTAGGGTCCAGATCTCGGATACAGTCGGGCCATGACCACGAACCACCCCGAAACCGGCAGATTCGACGAACTGCTCAGCCGGGCCGGCGCAGCCCTCGATCAGTACCTGGACGCGCCTCCGGGTGACGCGATGCAGCGGTTCACCGAATGGGATACCGCACTCAAGGGTCCGCTGTCCAGCAAAGGAGCGGGCGCCGACGCAGCCGTCGATCGCCTGCTGTCCAGCGTCCTTCCCAACGGAACGCGGGTCTCCGATCCGGGCTTCTGGGGGTGGATCACGGCCGGACCGTCGACGGTTCCCACGATCGCGGCGGCCGTCGCGAGCATCGCCTCTCCCCAGCGCTACACGATCACAGCGTTCAACCGTCTCGAAGAGCTGTCATTGGAGTGGCTCGGCGAGCTGTGTGGACTTTCCCCCCGGATGAAAGGGGTCTACTCGAGTGGTGGATCGACCGCCAACCTGATCGCCATGGGGGCCGCCCGGCAGTGGTCGCTGACGCAACGCGGGATCGACCCCGCGGGCAAGGGGCTCGACGGATCACCGATTGCCATCTACACCTCTGCCGAGGCTCACCACACGATCCAGCGTTCGGCTGGTGTGCTCGGCCTGGGGCGACGCAACGTCAAGCTCGTCCCCGTTGACCAGAACCAGCGGATGCGCACCGATGTCCTCGCCGACATGATGGAGCACGATGCGGCCGAGGGAGTCGTGCCGATCGCCGTCGTCGCCGCGGCCGGCACCACCAACACGGGTGCGATCGATCCGCTTCGGGAGGCGGGTGAGATCGCGCGACGGTTCAACACCTGGTACCACGTCGACGGCGCATACGGGCTACCCGGCATCCTCGATCCGCGCGTCGCCGAACGGTACGACGGGCTCGAACTCGCAGATTCGGTCATCGTCGACCCACACAAATGGCTCGGCGCGCCGGTCGGCGTCGCCTCCACGTTCGTGCGAGATCGATCGATCCTGTTCGATGCCTTCACCCAGGAACCCGCCGACTACCTCGAAGGAGCGTTCGTCGACGAACCCGAAACGTCGCTCGACTCGCTCGGGATTCCCTATCAGGACTTCGGCGTGGAGCTGTCCGCTCCCGCCCGCGGCGTGATCGTATGGGCGATTCTCACGGAACTCGGCCGAGAAGGGGTGCGGGCCCGGGTCGTCCAGGACAACGATTTCGCCAGGCAGGTCGCCGAACGGGCGCGGCACGACCCCCGTCTCGAACTGCTCACCGAACCGACACTGTCGATCTGTTGCTTCCGTCACGTCGCACCGGACGGAGTCGATCCGAATGCGCTCAACCAGCGTCTTCTGAGGAGACTGTTGAGGGAGACCGACTTCCTTCCGAGCTCGACCGTCGTCAACGGTCAGTTCGCAATCAGACCCTGCTTCATCAACGTGCGGACCACGCCCGCTCATGTGGACGGCTTTGTGGATGCGGTCCTTCGCATCGGCGGGGAGATGGGGGCCGGTTGACCCGGTGGACGGGCCTTTGGACTCTGGAGCGCCGGTTATGCTGGAGGATGTCTACCAGAAGAGGACTGAATGGTAGAAGAGACAGTCGGATGTGGCCGTGTCACCGGGCTCGTCGCCGAAGAGGCAGCCCCCGACGCGCCCGTCCAACAGCAACAGGAACAGGAGGTACACGTGACTGCACGTGTGGGGCAGAAGGCCCCTGACTTCACCGCTCCTGCGTACCACAAGGGCACCTTCGGGCAGGTGAGTCTTTCCGACTACGCCGGCAAGTGGGTGCTGTTGTGCTTCTATCCCGGCGACTTCACCTTCGTCTGAGCGACTGAGGTGTCGGCGGTCGCCGACAGGTACGAGGAGTTGCAAGCGTTGGGTGTCGAGGTCATCTCGGTGAGTGTCGACAGCCACTTCGTCCACAAGATGTGGAACGACAACGAACTCAGCAAGATGGTCGATGGGGGCGTCCAGTTCGCCATGGCGTCCGATCAAGCGGGCAACGTCGGACGGGCATATGGTGTGTGGGACGAGAACGCGGGCATCGAACAGCGCGGCCGTTTCATCATCGACCCAGACGGCGTCATCCAGGCAACAGAGATCGTCGCGAACGCCGTCGGCAGGCGCCTCGCGGAAACCATCCGCCAGATTCAGGCATTCCAGCTCGTTCGCGAATCCGGTGGAGCACAGGTGACCCCGGCCGGCTGGATGCCCGGACAACCCACCCTGAAACCCGGGCCGGATCTGGTGGGGAAGGTATGGGAGGTGTGGAGCCCCAAAGACGAGACGTAGTGCACCGTCCGGCAGCGTTTGGCGTGTTCAGGTCGGCCAGAGGACACCGGTTGGTGTTTCTTCGTCTTTGCCATTGGCGAGACTCGCTCTTGCCCATCACCAACGTCACCGGGTAGAACACCGAGCACCACGGCGGCGCGGCCCATCCGGTGGCGGTGCCGATGCGCGTCTTGAAGCACCGCCCCGGATACACTTCCATGATGCGCCGCATGGGGGTTCTGGTCTTGGCTCTGGTCGCTGCCGCTTGCAGCAGCCAAGGCGCCGTGTCGGAGGCGACGTTCCGGTCTTCGACGACCACCTCGACGACGACATCGACTACAGCATCGACCACGACGACCGCTCCGACAACAACCACGATCAAGCCGACGACCACTACGACGACGCTCCCCCCACCGTTGGTCCTCGGCTTCGCTGGTGATACCCAGTTCACCTACGGGCTCGACCGCCGTGACCCGTTCGCAGACGTCACGGACGTCCTGTCTGCTCCGGATCTCATGTTTGTCAACCTCGAAACGACCATCGCCGAATCCGACGTCGGAACGCCTGCCGACAAAACCTACGTCTTCAAATCGCCGCCCGACTCGGTGGCACTCCTGACCGACGCAGGCATCGACGGTGTCCAGCTGGCAAACAACCATATGCTCGACTACGGCAGCGACGGGGTCATCCGCACGCTCGAACTTCTGGACGAAGCCGGAATCGCCCGCGCAGGAGCAGGCGTCGATCGGGAAGCCGCGTACGCTCCACGGATGATCACGGTCGGTACCCGCACTGTTGCAGTTGTCGCGTTCTCTCGCGTCCCGTGCGACTGGTCGAGGTGGAATCCGGACTCGAGACCCCAAGTGGCATGGACATGCGATGCGTTCGTCGACGACACGGTCGCTGCCGTTGATGCCGCCGCTGCCGAAGCCGACGTTGTGGTCGTCATGGCCCATTGGGGGATCGAAGGGGACCACTGCCGCCAGCCGTACCAGAGAGATCTCGCAGAGCTCTGGGCAGAACATGGGGCCGACTTGATCATCGGAGGTCATCCGCACGTGCTCCAGGGTGTCGAGCGCATCGGTGACGCCTGGCTGGTCGACTCGACCGGCAACTTCGCGTTCCCTTCTGCAAGAGGACAGACCGCAGACTCCGCCATCTTCGAGTTCACGATCACGCAAGGTGACGTGACCCTCCAAGCGATCCCAGTCACGATCCATGGCGGACGTCCCCAGCCCGCCGAGGGGACGGTGAGAGAGTCCATCCTCGACTTGCTCACGTCGTACTCGTTCGGCGTCGCGTTCGACAACGATGGGATCGCCGTTCCAACAGACATTCCTGGCAGGTGCGGGCCGATTCCCGGGTCGTAGCCCGACATGCGGATCCCGGGCCGGTCGAGCGAGCTAGCCTGACTCGGTGGCCAAGTACCTCGCCAAGCGGACACTGTCGGGCCTTCTCGCCCTCATCCTGTTCACGGTCGGGATGTTCGTTCTGATCGAGGTGCTCACGCCCGGCGACTTCTTCACCCCCACCCGGATGTTCCTCTCCGCGGACGAGGTCGATGCGCTCAGAGCCCAGTACGGGCTCGACAAGCCTCTTCTCGTGCGGTACGTCTACTGGCTGCGGACCTTCCTCACCCACGGCATCGGGCAGACGACCACTGGATTCAATCGGAGCGGTTCCGTGACGGCGGGGCTTCCAGCGACCCTGATTGTGTTCATCGTCGGTCTCGCACTCGCTTACGTGTTCGGAGCGTGGCTCGGCCGGATCGCCGGGTGGAAACGAGGACCGAGGGGCCGTTCTCTGACGTTTCTGGCAGTGACCAGCTACACGTTGTTCCCGCCCTTCGTGGGTTTCATCCTCGCCTATTTCATCAGCCATAGAGCCGTTGAGCTTCGCAACAAACTGATCGGGAATTCGATCGACTGGGTCGGTGTGGACCGCTCGGCAATGATGGCCCACATGAGCTTCACGATCATTGCTGTCGCAATCCTCGTGTTCGCGCTCGGAGCGGGCCTCGCCAGGATGTTTGGCAAACGGCGCATCCTGTCACCACTGGGCAAGATCGTTGCGATCACGATCATCTGCAACGTCTTCTGGTGGTACGAGGGTGTCTTCGTCTACACCGTCGACATCTGGTTCTCGGCGGTCGTTCCGATCACCGCCTTCGCGATTCTCTCCTACGGTGACTTCCTGCTCGTCATGCGAACGTCGATCACCGGTGTGATGAAGGAGGACTACGTGACGACCGGCATGGCAAAGGGCCTGCCCGACCGCGTCGTTCGCGATCGGCATGCTGGGCGAAACGCCATCTACCCGGTGCTCGGACGTCTCGTCGTTAGCCTGCCCTACCTGCTCAGCGGCCTGATCATCATCGAACAGTCCGTCGGATGGCCAGGCCTCGGCTCGGTCCTCTTCGCCGGCGTGATCTCTCAGGACCTGCCGGTTGTGTTGGATGGTTTGCTGCTGATCGGTGTGATCACCCTCGTCGTCAGACTCGTCTTTGAAGTGTCACAGGCGCTTCTCGATCCCCGTGTGTGGAGGCCGGTGTGAAGCTCTTCTTCGAGCGCCTGCGGGCCCGCCGCAGGAGCATGGGCCGGACGGCACGGCTCATCGTGGGCAGCCCAACCGCGATGACCGGCATCGTCTTGATCATCCTGTTCGGGCTGGCCGCACTCGCATACCCGATCCTCCTCAAGACCGTGTGGCCACCCAAGGTGTATGACGCCCTGGTTGGCTACGATTTCGCGATCCTTCACCCTTCCGGTCCTTCGTCGGCGCACCTGCTCGGTACCGATTCGCTGGGACGCGACGTGCTCGCCGAGATACTCGCCGCCACCAAGCCCGCATGGATCGTCGCCCTCGTCGCCGCGTTCAGCACCGGCATTATCGCAACGTTCATCGGTGCAGTCGGTGCGTTCTTCAGGGGCTGGCTGGACGGGATCCTGTCGCATGTCTCCGATGCGTTTCTGCTGTTGCCGGCGCCGCTCTTCGTGTTGATCATCGCCGAGGCGGTCACATTGCCACCGTGGAAGTTCGGATTGATCTTCGGGATCATCAACGGTCTCGGTGCGGGCGCCATCGTCCTTCGGAGCCAAGCGCTGAAGGTGATGGCTGAACCGTTCATCGAGGCAGCTCGCGTGTCGGGTGGTGGCGGGTTCCACATCATGGTCCGGCACCTCATCCCGCAGCTCCTGCCTCTTACGGTCCTCTACATGATGCTGTCGGTGGTCGGCGCGATTGTCGCCCACGGGTTCGCTGCATTCCTCGGGCAAACCGAATCGCTTCTGTCATGGGGAGCGATCGTGTTCTTCGGGATCACCGCCTACCGGTCATTCAGTGGTGCCGTGCCGTGGACCGCCCTGATCGCTGCCTCCGCAGCCCTCTCTCTGTTCGCAGGAGCCTTCTATCTGGTTGCGTCCGGACTTCAGGAAGTGCTCGATCCGAGGTTGCGGTCCCGGTAGCTTCTTTTTGCCGAGCGGTCGCGGCTTGGGTACCGTAATGGTCCCTTCGGGGGTGGTGTAATCGGCAACACTGCAGGTTCTGGTCCTGTCATTGAGGGTTCGAGTCCTTCCCCCCGAGCGAAGCGGCGGCGTTCCCGCCGCCTTCGGCCCCGTCGTCTAGCGGCCTAGGACGCCGGCCTCTCAAGCCGGTAACGCCAGTTCGAATCTGGTCGGGGCTACCACGCGAAACCCGTTCTTGCGTGAGATGGGTAGCGATAGTGTCGGTTTCTCACGCCAGAAGGGGATTGGGTGCGGGCAGCTCACGCCAGAACCAGATTCGGACCCCCGTTTCGCTACATCTTTCCGTAGACGGGGATCGACGCACCTGAGATCGTCCCGCTGTCTTCGGAGAGCATGAACTCCATGACAGCCACAATCTCGTCGGGTGTCGGCCAGTCCATGTAGTCGGCGTAAGGGAGTGCCTTGCGTGTCGCAGGGGTATCGATGACGGACGGCATAATCACGTTGGCGGTGATCGATTCTCCGCTCAGTTCTTGAGCGAGGGACTTGGCGAGCGCGGCAACACCCGCTTTGGCCACGTTGAACGCCGCTTGACCTGCCGGCGTGTCCCTAGCCGAGCGGCTACCCATGAACAGAATCCGACCCCACTCCGCCTCTTTCAGATAGGGGAGCGCCGCGCGAGCTGCCACGAAGGCCGATCGAAGGTTCGAGTCGATCATCCGATCGAAGCGAACATCGCTGGTGTCAGCCACATCTCTGCCACCCGCCCACTTGCCCGCCAGACAACAGAGCGCGTCGATACCGTCGAAGTGCTCGGCGGTCCGTTTCATGAACGAATCGACCTCTTCGGTGCTTGTCGAATCGACTCGAGCCATGAGAAGGCGCTCCTCGTCGACCATGACCGCCTGCTCGAATGCACGCGCTTCCTCGGGTACGAGATAGGTGGCAGCAAACCGGTAGTCGGTTGTTGCGAGGCGCTTCACGAGGGCTGTTCCGAGCCCCCCTGTTGCTCCGGTAATGACAAGAACACGGCCTTGGGTCATCATGACTCCCTTCTCTTTGCTATTTTGGCACTTGCAGCGGAAGATCTGTGGAGGACGGCGTGTCAAAGATCGACTTCGATCAGGTTGGGAAGATATATCCGGGCGGTACTCGAGCAATCGAGGATGTGAGTTTCGAGGTCGGTGACGGCGAATTCGTTGTGCTTGTCGGCCCGTCGGGCTGCGGTAAGTCCACACTCCTTCGAATGGTCGCCGGCTTGGAGGAGATCACCGAAGGCGAGGTCCGTATCGGTGAGAAAGTCGTCAACGACGTGCCTCCCAAGGACCGGGATATCGCAATGGTGTTCCAGAACTACGCCCTCTATCCCCATATGTCCGTGTTCGACAACATGGCGTTTGGACTGAAGCTGCGCAAGTTGGACAAGGGTGAGATCAAGTCTCGGGTGGAGGAAGCCGCCCGGATCCTCGAGATCACCGATTTCCTTCAGCGCAAGCCGAAGGCCCTGTCCGGTGGTCAGCGGCAGCGTGTCGCGATGGGTCGCGCCATCGTTCGAGAGCCGAAAGCGTTCCTCATGGACGAGCCGCTTTCGAACCTCGATGCGAAGCTGCGCGTCCAGATGCGGGCGGAGCTCGGCGAGCTGCACGCCCGGCTCAAGACCACCACGCTGTACGTCACGCACGACCAGGTCGAAGCCATGACCATGGGCGATCGGGTTGCCGTCATCCGCAAGGGAACGCTTCAGCAGGTCGATACGCCTCGGGCCCTCTACGACCATCCGGTCAACATCTTCGTGGGCGGATTTATCGGTTCGCCGTCGATGAACTTCGTGTACGGCTCGCTGGAGGGCGAAGGCGACGCTTCGTACGCCAAGTTCGGCGACGAGCGTCTTCGGATCGCTCCGGAGCTGCTCGCCCAGCGACCGGGCCTCGTCGAATACAAGGGTAAGGACCTCGTGATCGGTCTGCGACCCGAGATCTTCTACAACGCAAGCCCGGATGCCGCACCCGACAAGTCGGTTGGCTGCTCCGTGATGCTTGTCGAACAGCTCGGTTCGGAGGCCTACGTCCACTTCGAGAAGGAGATCCCGCCGGTCGTGACTCCCGATATCCAGGAGCTGTTGGCCGACCAGGGTCAGGATGCGTCGGTGCTTGGCGACCTCACCAAGTTCACCGCCAAGGTCGACCCGGACCGTGCTCCCAAGATGGGCGATCAGATGCGCCTCTCTGTGGACACGACCAAGATCCACTTCTTCGACAGGTCAACCGGAGGCGCCATCTACTAACCATTCCCCACAGGGATGGCGCTGTGCGGCGATGAAGTCGGCCGGTGTGTCGAGGTCGAGCGCGAGCCCGAGCCTGACGATCACCGTCCCGCCGGCAGCGAGCGCCAGGTGCGCACGGAAACTGGCAGGACCGTAGCGAAACGGGAAGGCTCCTTTGGAGCCAAGCGCCGACGTGCCGCCGTTGTACGACGGTGAGATGACCGTATCCGACCGCTGAAGTCCGTCCAGCAGCACGAGGATGTCGTCGGTCGAGACCAGGGGAAGATCTGCGTGGAGGATCATCCACGGGCGCCCTTCGGCCGCCGAAACGACCGTCGTCGCAGCCTCGTCGAGGCCCTTGCCTGGGTCGGTGATGATCCCGACGCCCAGGTCGCGAGCCCACGACGCAACGCCCTCATCGGCAGTTACGACCGCAACGTCAACCCCGGTGGCCGCCGCTGCGCCGATCGTCCGAGCCGCAACCTCTCGACCGAGAAACGATCGACGGGGGGCGTCCAGCAAAGGGGCGAGGCGGCCCTTCGCGACGCCGAACGGTTTCACTGGTATGCCGATCAGAAGCGGTTGCATGAAGACTGATCGTATAGGCTCGCGATGAACGAATGCACCGATCATCAACGTTTGCCGCGTTCAGGGCGGCCAGGTGACACCGCTTGCTGTGTCCTCGTCCTTGACGCACCGCTGCGGGTGCGCCTGCGTCCTGCGTCCTTGCCATCGGCGCTCCTGCCTCGCCCTGACCATCACCAACGCCACTGTACGGATCTGGTGCACCGTCCAGCGACACCTGCCGCGTTCAGGGCGGCCAGGTGACACCGCTTGCTGTGTCCTCGTCCTTGACGCACCGCTGCGGGTGCGCCTGCGTCCTGCGTCCTTGCCATCGGCGCTCCTGCCTCGCCCTGACCATCACCAACGCCACTGTACGGAGCACACTAGGAGAGGAGCAGCAGCTTGAGAGCAGGAGCATTTCTTCCACAGGGATGGCGACTGGATCTGGTGGGAATACCGGTGGAAGACCACTGGGACACGATGCGTCGAGTTGCCACCACCATCGAATCATCCGGCTACGAGTCGTTGTGGGTGTACGACCATTTCCATACGGTCCCTGTGCCGACACGGGAGGTCACCTACGAGGCGTGGACCCTCATGGCCTCGCTGGCGGCGGTCACGTCGACTGTGCGGCTCGGTCAGATGTGCACGTGCAACACCTACCGGCCACCGTCGTATCTCGCCAAGGTCGCAGCGTCGATCGATGTCATCAGTGGTGGGCGTCTCGAGATGGGCCTCGGTGCCGGTTGGTACGAACATGAACACGATGGGTACGGCTACCCGTTCCTCAAGCCCTCGGCGCGGATAAGGATGCTCGACGAGGGTGTCCAGATCATGCAGAAGATGTGGACAGAGGACTCTGTCATCTTCGAGGGCAAGCACTACACACTGGACGGAGCGATCTGCCGCCCGAAACCAATCCAGCAGCCGCACATCCCATTCTGGATCGCCGGCGGAGGTGAACAACTCACGTTGAGAACTGTTGCCAAGTACGCCGCGTACTCCAACTTCGGTGTGACACTCGACCAGTTCGTCCACAAATCGCATGTGCTCGAAGAACACTGCGAAAAGGTGGGCCGTTCATACGGCGAGATCGTGCGTTCGAGCAACTTCAACATCGTGTGTGCGCCGACAGAACGGGAAGTCATCGAGCGAGTCGACTGGATCAAGGAGCGATACCTTCCGTTCGTCGAGCGGGAACGGGCTGAGCGGACCGCAGGGCAGTTCCTGGCAGGGACACCCGAACAGCTCGTCGAGCGGCTCCAACCGTGGAAGGACGCCGGCCTCGAGTACCTGATCGGCTACTTCTCGGAGGCAGCGTTTGACACGTCAGGGCTCGAGCTGTTCGCGAAGGAAGTCGTACCGGCGCTGTGAGCCGGGTGGCATTCTCACGTGTCGGCCAGTAGCTCGTTGAAACGTTGGGCGTAGTCCGTCGACGTCGTTTCGTGCTTGAAATACACCCACGCGTCGACGCCATACCCGGTAACCCTCGCTGCCCACGCCGCGAGGTCAGGCTCTGAGTACTCGGTCTTGCGGAGCCGCAGATATGTGAACGGTGCCGTGATGACGTCGCTCACCGGGTGCCCGTCGGTTTCCGCGAGCACCAACGCTGCGCCCGCTTGCTCGAGAAGGTCGTAGACCGGCGTCTCGTACCAGGTGGGGTGGCGAAACTCGAACGCCGGAGAGATGTTGGAAGGAAGCCCGGCGAGGAACCGCTCCAGACGGTCGTCGTTCCTCGGAAACGTTGGCGGGAGCTGAAACAGGATCGGACCGAGTCTGTCACCCAGCCTCGTGCATCCTTCAAGGAAGTGGGGCACCGTCCCTTCAGGGTCCGACAGCCTTGTCATGTGGGTGATTCGCTGGTGGGCCTTCACGGCAAACCGGAAACCGGGTGCAACCTGCGAGCGCCACTTCTCGGCTGTGGATTCGGCCATCGTCCGCCTGAAGGTGTAGTTGACCTCCACCGTCGACAACACGTTGGAGTAGTGCTCGAGCCACCGGGACTTCGGGACACCCTCGTAGAACGTGTCCTTCCATTCGGGGAACGACCATCCGGAGACGCCGACGTGGATCACCCGGAGAACCTACCACCCCGATGTACCCTTCCCGACATGAGATACACGAAGATCGTGGTCACGCTGGGACCGGCCGTCGACACGCCAGAGGCCATCGAAGGACTCGTGGAAGCCGGCATGGACGTGGCTCGCCTCAACTTCTCACACGGCGATTATGAAACGCACCGGCGGGTCGCCGACTACGTGCGCCGAGCTGCGGCTCGCCAAGGTCGAACGGTCGCACTCCTCCAGGACATCCAAGGGCCGAAGATCCGGGTTGGAACGTTCCCGACCGGGTCCATCATCCTCAAGCGAGGGGAGACCATCACGCTTCGGGCAGGCACCGGGATGGGGGATCCGACGACGATCCAGGTCGGATACCCGCACCTGATCGAGGACGTGACGGCGGGCTCAGAGGTGGTACTCGCAGACGGACTCGTCAGGATGGAGGTGATCGACCGAGACGACCAGTCTATGAGTGCGAAGGTCACCCAAGGGGGACCGATCGGCGACCATCAGGGCGCTGCGTTCCCACAGACGCCGCTTCGCGTGGCAGCGGTCACCGAGAAGGACGAAGCAGATCTCTCGTTCGGCAAGACGCTGGGCGTCGACTATGTCGCCGCATCGTTCGTGCGAACCGGCGCCGATGTGCGCCGCGTCAAGGAGTTGTCTGGTGCTCCGGTGATTGCGAAGATCGAACGAGCGGCCGCGCTCGCCAATCTCGACGAAATCCTCGGCACCGCCGACGGGATCATGGTGGCTCGTGGTGATCTGGGCGTCGAGCTTCCACTCGAACGCCTCCCCGCCGTGCAGATGGACATCCTCAGAAGGGCGAACGCGGCCGGTGTGCTCACCGTCACGGCGACAGAGATGCTCGAATCGATGAAACACAGCGCTCGACCGACCCGGGCCGAAGTGACCGACGTGGCGACCGCTGTCATGGAAGGGACCGACGCCGTGATGCTGTCCGGTGAGACGGCCGTCGGCGACTATCCGATCGAAACGGTTTCGATGATGCGGCGCATTCTCGAAGAGGCCGATCGACCGAAACCAAGCCATGATCACGTCGGCTTTCTCGCCGGGCAGGAGAGCTTCGCGTCGGCAACGACCCGGGCGGCCGTAGAGGCGTCGGTCGATCTCGGATTGGACTTGATCGTCGCATTCACCGAGTCGGGGTCGACGGCCAGACTCCTGTCGAAGTACCGCCCGGAGGCACAGATCATGGCGTTCTCGGCAGTCGAAGAAACCGTTCGCCGGATGGCACTGTACAGAGGTGTCACTCCGCTGTCGTGTGATCGGTTCGAGTCAACCGACGAGATGGTCGAGATGGCCGACCGATACCTCGTGCAGGGAGGATTCTGCTCCACCGGTGCAGGGGTTGTCGTCGTCGCAGGGACGCCGCCCAATCGGAGCGCCTCAACGAACCTCCTCAAGCTCCATGTGGTCGGCGAAGACGAGACACGGTAGAGCCTCCGGCCGGCAGTCGTCGATCGGAGACGCGATGTGAGGCGAGCTAGGCTTGCGCCGACGAGGGAGCACACGTGGGTCAGAAGATCGAAGTAGAGGCCGAGTCGCACGGTGATGTGGCGGTGTTCGCCACCGACCGGACGGTGACCGGCCAGGATGGGTCGTCGTTCACACGAGCGACCACGGATGGAAGCTTCGAAGGACAGATCGCCGAACGTCTCTTCCGGAAAGATCCGGCCATCGAGCACGTCTTCGTTCAGTTCAACATCGTGTCGGCACGCCGAAGCGGCGGCTGGGACGACGGCAGCCTCCGGCGTGCATCCGAACAGATCGAACAGTTGTTTCTGGTCTACTGAACAGCCTCGCCGCCCTTCGGGCGACCTCCCCGTGGGCTGCGCCGAGGACCCCCTCCCGCCCTTCGGGCGACCTCCCCCAACGCTCGGCCCTCATGGCCTCGCTGGGGGAGGGAATCTGGGATCTCGTGACCGGTCGTCTCTTCGCTGCCTGCTGCCTGCTGGCTGCTGGCTGCGGCAGACTCTTCGCTGAGCTGAATAGCTCGTGAGCGTCGGCGAGCTACGGCGCCGTCGTGGCTGTGGTGCCGGTCGTATCCGTCGAACCGGTGAGAGTTGTGGTCGTGGGGCACGGCACCGGTTCCTCCCCTTCCTCAGGCGGGATCATGCAGGGGTTGACCTCCACTTTGTGCGGTTCGGGTCTGTACCGAACCGTCCACGTGCGAGACTCGACGTGACCGTCCGGGTACTCGATGTCTCTCGTCACGAGAACGGTCCAGCCGATCGTGCCCTTCTGGACGACGTTCTCTTCGCCCGGGAGAAGCGTCTCGTCGGGAACGTACTCGGTAGGGGGATCCAGCTGGTCGAAACGACCCGACACGCTTGCCGTGACCTTGCGGGCCGTGTCGTCTCCTTCGGATGTGACCTCAGCGTAGGTCTTGCCCCCCTTCTGTTCGCCGACCATGGTCCTGCCGCCGTTGTCGCCATAGAAGCTCACCGTGAGCGACGTGTCCGTGTAGGAGGTCTTGATCAGCACTCCTGAATCTGAATCGTTCCTGAAGATCAGGTTCGGTGCCGGCCAGGAGATGGTTGCTTCGTGACCTTCCGGGTAGCGAGTGAAGTAGTAGGTGTGCGGCTTGTGAGTGACATCCTCGTAGCCGCCGTAGAACACTGCGTTGTAGAAGGTGGTAGCGAACTGACTGACCCCACCACCGATCGTGTCCACGAACTCTCCCAGGATGATTGTGTGGTCGGGGAGGAAACCCCGTGCGGTGTCACGCTCACCGACGTACTCGTTGATCGAGAACTCGTCCCCGGGGAGGACGACTGCGCCGTCGATGATGTCTGCCATGAGATGGATGTTCGTTACCCGGTTCTGGCAGCACGAGTAGTAAGTGGTGAAGCGAGATACCAGATGGGTGATGTTCAGGGCTTCCGCGTCCGCTGTGGTGAAGTCCGGTTCGGCTGCATCTTCGTACGGC
This sequence comes from uncultured Acidimicrobiia bacterium, assembly GCA_964496205.1. Classification (GTDB taxonomy): domain Bacteria; phylum Actinomycetota; class Acidimicrobiia; order Spongiisociales; family UBA4744; genus CAYLHS01. The sequence goes on along the minus strand of CAZBXV010000046.1, from coordinate 2,033 downwards.
AGTGCACCCGTTCGATCGGGCAGTTCCGACGCAACGACCAGTTGTTGTGCGGTCAAGGCAGGATCGACGATCTCGCCGGGCTGACTGGGGATGATCTCGACCTTGTCGTCCACCACTCGGAAGTCGGCGTCCTTCGGAGCAACTCCGAGGTCCTTTGCCTGCGGTGCGAGGATCTCGGCAACCGTGTCGGGATCGAAGGACAGCTGGATCCGCGCCGGGGATCCGGAAACGACGGTACTGCGGAACGCGGAAGCAAGATCGGTGGGTGTGAACGTGACCGACAGATCCGGGTTGGTGCGAGTCAGAACGATCGGTGAACCGATCATGTCCTGCGCTTCGGCCACCGCGGCATCGATATCGTCGTGGGTGAGGGTCGGCCTCACGTCGGCGGTGGGGAGTGCACCGACTGGACGTCGGGAGTCGAGAAGCGTGTCCAACACGATTTGAGCTGCCGGAGTGCGGTCGATCCCGACACCGTCGGTCGGGTAGTGGGCGACCGCTCGGCCATCTTGGATTTCGACGGCACCATTGAACGGGTGGGTCGTGAAGGCAGTCTCATCCCAGTAGTCGAACACAAGGCCGAGCGAGTCGGAGTCGATGCTCCCGCGAAGCGGAATGGTCTTCTTTGCGAGAACGTGCCTGAGCCACCAGCCGAACTGCTCGAGAATGGTTCCTTGTCTGCCGGCCTCGAACGCTTCCTGCGTGATGCCGGCTTTGTCGAGCTCGAATCCGATCGAGTCGGGCTGAAGTTCCACTGTGGTCGAGCCCACGTCGAAGAGTGCCGGCTGTGACACCAGATTGTCCTCGTCTTCGAGCAGGAGAAGCTGAGCATCGACCTTGTTCGTACCGGAGAGGTCCGTCGCCCCGGCGTAGACGTTGTGCAGAATCTTGTCCGTGTGGAGTGCACGGTCGAGCGCGAACACCCCGATCACCGCCAGGATCACAGCGGCGAGCGCACCCAAAGAGACAATGAAGAATCGGAGATTGCGTGACATAGCCGAGTTCGCCGCAGGATAGCCGATCCTCGAAACCGTTCTGGCCTACCATGCGCGCATGGTCCGATTCCCATCTGTGGAACCTGGCGACGAGATTCGCCTCTCCGCGTCGACGTTCGTGGCCTATCGGCAGTGTCCGGACTACGCGAAGTCCCGACTCGAGCAGGTGTGGGGGCCGGACACCGTGGCCGGGTTCAAAGGGGGGCTCGCGCACCAGTTGTTCGCCCGGCACCTCACCTCGGGACCTATATCCAGTGAAGATGTGCCGCGCGTCTGTCGCGAGGAGATCGGTGGGTCCTCCCTCAACCACAAGCTCGGTCCGCTCGGCATCAAGCCATCGGATCTGGAGCGGGTGATCGGTGAGGTTGGCGCGTTGTACGAGCGGTTTCGGCAGTTTCCAACCGACGGGTTCGAAGGTGCCGAGGTCGCGTTGAACGTCGAACCCGCCGATGGAGTCACTCTGGTCGGCAAGGTGGATGCGGTCTTCGCCGGTGATGGAGGCGCCCGGCTGGTCGACTGGAAGACGGGCGACATCGGCGATGTCGACAATCAGCTCGGGTTCTACGCACTGCTGTGGACGCTCGACAAGAACGACGCCCCCGCGGCCGTCGAAGCAGTATCGATCAAGACAGGCGAACGCCACGTGTCACAGCCGAACGACGACTCGCTGGCAGAGACGGCCGGGGAGGTCGCTGGAGCGGTGGATGCACTGCGCGCAGCCTGGAAGGAAGGCAGAGGTATCGATCGGATCGGTGGTCCGTGGTGCCGCTACTGCGGCCTTCTCGAAACATGCCCCGAGGGGTTGGCGGCCACGTCGATCTAGCGTACCGCCCGGCGACGTGTGCCGCGTCCACGACGGCCAAGTGACACCGCTTGCTGTGTCCTCGTCCTTGACGCACCGCTGCGGGTGCGCCTGCGTCCTGCGTCCTTGCCATCGGCGCTCCTGCCTCGCCCTGACCATCACCAACGCCACCGGACAGAGCGCTAGTTGTCACCCCTGTCACCATCACCATCGCCCACGTGGGTTTCGGCGATGGT
>CAZBXV010000045.1:0-15647 GCA_964496205.1 uncultured Acidimicrobiia bacterium | reverse complement strand
TCCCTCCGCTCATCGGACAAGCCCAGCCTCTCGCCGGGCTCTCCTGCTCGGGGGGATTCGAGCTGTAGGACTCCTGGGCCATTGACACTCACCCGGCGCCGGCACCCCGCAGGAAGAGGTCGACGACCTTCTCCGCCATGTCAAGCGCCGGAGAGCGGGACCCTCGCCGATCGGGTGGCATTCCGACGTCCTCGGGAATGTCCTGTACGGCGCCGGTCATGCCAAAGAACGTCTGCATGAGAAGATCAGGTTCGATCGGGCGTAGCTCACCCCGGCTCACAGCCTGGCGCATCATGTCGGTCACGGGGGAGAGCAGGCCCTCCACGTAGCGGGTGGACACAAGTGTGCGAGTCTCGTCGCCGACATAGCGAGTGGCGTCGTAGATGCGTTGATCGAGTGCGGCCTTCCGGGCGTCGTCTGTGTGGAGAAGTGCCAGCGCCACCAGGCGCCCTTTGAGGTCTCGATGGTCGGCGAGGGCGGCCGCGACCCGGGCAGCGTCATCATCGATCATTCGCAGCGCCACTTCGGTGTAGATCTGCTCCTTCCCGTCCGGGAAGTGGTGGTACAAGCTGGGTCGCTTGATCCCCACCGCGTCCGTGATGCTCTGCAGCGAGATCCCTCGGTAGCCGACATCGAGCAACTGATCGGTGAACCCTTGGAGGATTTGCTCTCTGGTGGTGTCGGTATTCATCGGTCGACCTCCTTGCCATTCTGGCGCAGTCCGAACCAGGCTGCCGCGATCCCGACCGCCAGGATCCCGGCGGCCGCAATTCCTCCGTGCAGCAAGGCCGATCCACTCCAGCCCGGCGTGAGTGCGTCCCGCATAGCCTCCAGAAGGTAGGTGAGGGGATTGAAGTCTGCGGCCACCGCCATCCATCCTTCCAGGCTGGACCGGGGGACGAAGGTAGCGGTCATGAAGGAAAGCGGGAAGAAGATGTAGACGGCCGTGTTGACCGCTCCCATGTTTCGCCCGATCAGACCGGCGGCGAGTGCCAGCAGCAGGAACCCGGTGCCCGCCACCAGGGTGTAACTCATCAGCACCCCTAGGCCGGCTGCGCCATGTGGGTGCTTCAGACCCAACAGCGCCCCGACCATGATCAGGATTACCAGCTGGGTAGCAATCACCGCCAGGCCGGCGACGGTGGGGGCCAGCGCAAACGTCCCGCGCCGAGTCGGGGTGAGAACCAGGGTCGCAAAGTACCGCGACTCGAGGTCTCTTACGACGAGCTGTCCGCCGATGGCACCTCCCGTAAAGGCGGCAGTGAGCAGCACGAGTGGGACGATGAAGGCGATGTAGCTACCGCTGGTCAGGAACCCGGGTGCCGCCCCGGCCAGCTGGCCGTGGTAGATGACGAGGAAGAATCCGCTCATCAGCAATGGTCCGGCGGTCAGCTCCGGAGTGCGCAGGCACGTGCGGAGCGAGCGGGCGATGAGCGCTCCCAACTTGGGGAGATCGTTGCGACGGGGGTGAACGACCGCTGTCACGCCGGCTCCTCGAGCGGCTCGGCCGTCAGACGCAGGAAGACGTCCTCCAGGCTGGGCTCGACCACCGTGAACGCGACCACGTCGCATCCGGCATGCGCCAGGTCGGCAAGACAGCGCGGCTCGTCCCCGGCGTCGACCGGAACCCGGAGTATGGGCTGGTCGCCTTCCATGTCGACACTCCCTCCCAGCAGTTGTGCGGCCGCACCGGTGTGTTCGGCGTGTGCGAAGCGGAGCACCATGCGCCTCTCCCCGAGGCCGTGTTTGAGCCGGTTCGGGCTCGAGGTGATGATCAGGCGTCCTGCTCGCAAGATGCTCACGGTCTCGGCCAGACGCTCGGCCTCCTCTAGATACTGGGTGGTGAGGAACACGGTCGTGCCTTCCTCGCGGTTGAGCCGCTCGATCTCATCCCACAGCGTCCGGCGGCTGGCGGGATCGAGCCCCGTGGTGGGTTCGTCGAGGAAGAGGATGCTGGGCCGGTGAACGAGCGCCGCCGCCAGATCGAGACGTCTGCGGAGCCCGCCGCTCCAACCAGATATCCGGGTGTCGATGTGGCCCGAGAGGTCGAGGAGTTCCACCAGGTTGTCTACCCGCCGGCTCCTGGCAGTTCGCCCGAGGCCTTGCAGCACTGCTTGCAGTCGGAGGACCTCACGTCCCGTCATCTGTTGGTCGACACCTGTGTGTTGCAGCGTCACTCCACAACGGGCACGGACCTGATCGGGTTGCGAGACGACGTCGATCCCATCGACTTGAGCGGTCCCCCCGGTTGGGGTGCGGAGAGTGGTGAGGATGGCGACGGTGGTCGTCTTGCCCGAGCCGTTCGGCCCGAGCAGACAGTGGACCGCTCCGCGGGACACGCTCAGATCGAGTTGGTCGAGCGCAACCGTGTCGCCGTAGAGCTTTGTGAGTTGGCTGGTGAAGACGGCAGGAGTATCCATGCACGCCCACACTACCTACATGTAGGTAGGTTGTCAATCCTCAAGTACGCTCGCAACGAACCAGTTCGAACTTGGTCCCACCAGGGCCGCGGAAAGGCCCATCATCGATGGGCCTTTCGTATTGGGGGCTATCAACGTTGGCGGGCGCTGCCGGTGACGAAGCCGCCGGGGCCGAGGGGCCGTACACCTCGGGATTTCGCAAGAACGGTGGTCGCATTCCGGCTGGATGCTGTGAGCTGACACCCCTGAACGGCTGATCGCTGCTGTCTTTGCTGGTGGGAACCGCCCCCTCCGTCCCTCCAGGACACCTCCCCCACCACTCGCTTCGCTCGCTGGGAGAGGAAACAGCCGGCCATTCAGGTACCATTCTCTCGATCGTGCTAGGCGGGACGCTAGGGGTGTCCTGCACCCGAAACCCTCTACACGCGGGGCCGAATTCCCTGCCTGAGGGTGTCAGCCTTTCGGGAAGCACCGAGCACGTGGCGTTGATGGTTGGGTCCTGCGCGGCGGGGCACCGTGAACCGGGTCAGGTCTGGAAAGAAGCAGCCCTAAGCGGAATGCCCCGGGCGCCGTGGGGCTGCCTGGCCGGAGCCGGCGACTCGGAAAGCACCGTGGGACGGACATTCGAAGGCAGGGGCACGATCACGCTCCCGCGAAGCGGGGGCGAGCGACAGCTATTCGCTGTCGGCCAACAGCCAGAACGCTCCCGCGAAGCGGGGGCGACGCGTTTCCTCCCCCAGTGAGGCCGCAGGGCCGAGCGTTGGGGGAGGTCCGGCGGAGCCGGGGAGGGGGTGGTTCCCACCACGGAAGACCGCAGCCCGCTTCAACCCCGAACGCGACCCCAGCCCTCTACGCTTCACCCATGGAACTTGATGCCGGCTCCTGCATCCTCCGCTCCTGGACGGCTGCAGACAGCGGAGCACTGGCGTCCATCGCCAACGATCGACGTATCTGGTTGAACATGACCGATACGTTTCCTCACCCGTACCTGCTCGACGATGCAAAGGAGTTCCTAGTCAAGTGCCTCGACCAGGGAGACCCTCCGTTCAACTTGGCAATCTCAGTCGATTCTGAACTCGTCGGCGGCATCGGCGGTCATCCGGGCGCCGCCGAACAGCGAGAGAACATCAACATCGGATACTGGCTGACACCGGACGCCTGGGGAAAGGGCATCGCTACCGACGCTACGCACCGCTACGTCTCCTACCTCTTCGACACGTTCGGGCCTCGCCGGCTCTACGCGACGGTGTTCGGATGGAACCCTGGTTCGGCGCGTGTCCTCGAGAAGTGCGGCTTCCAACTCGAAGGACGGCTCAGACAAGCCATCGTGAAGGAAGGCCGTGTCACCGACCTGCTGCTGTACGGACTGCTGCGAGACGAACACTGAAGCTTCGTTGGTGAGCGCCGCCCCATCCGGCGTCAAGCATCAGCTCGACGCCACCTCCCTATGGGCTACGCCCAGGGGCTCCTCTCCGGCTTCGCCGGACCTCCGCACGACGTCGCTTCGCTCCTGGGGGAGGGAACGGTCGCCCCGGGTGGTCGCGTTTCGGCCGAATAGCTGAGCAGCTGATTCACCGCGGGCTACGCCCGCCTCAGCACCACTCCGTACACGAAGCCCAGCGGCCCCATCCTCCACACGCGTTCGAGCCGCATGGACCGGCCCGCATACAACTGCTCGGCCGGCGGAAGCTTGTCGAGCGACCGGTGCAGATACCGGTACTCCTCAGGTGCCCCCGCCAGCCGACCCACCAAAGGCAGGACAACGAGGCTCCCGGCGCGGTGGATGGAAGCAGCCCACCTTGCGCGCGGTCGTCCGAGCCCAATCACCACTAGCACTCCCCCTGGCTTGAGCACGCGCTCCACCTCGTCAAGTGTCTTGTCCACCGACGTCAGGTTGCGGAACACGTAGGCAGAGAACACGCCGTCAAATGTCGCGTCCCCGAACGGTAGGGCCTCTCCTACCGCCACCACCTTCGCGGCCGGATTCAGCGCGAGCATCTCGGGCACGGGGTCGAGTGCGACCACTTCTCGGTCGCCAAACACATCCATTGCAGCGCCGGTTCCCGCACCTAGATCGAGCACTCTTCCTTCCGGCAGGTACCGAATGCCCGAACGCCTCCACGCCTGTTCGCGACCCATCGACATGACCGTGTTGAAGAAGTCGTATCGCTTGGCGATCCCCGAAAAGACGTCCCTCTGGCCGTTCACGAGATCACATCGAACCCGACGTAGGGCCGCAGTACCTCCGGTATGACGACGGTTCCATCCTCACGCTGGTTGTTCTCCAGGATGGCGAGGATCGTCCGCCCGACGGCGACGGCTGTCCCATTCAGGGTGTGCACCAGTTCGTTGCCGGCGTCGCCCCTGAATCGGATAGCCAGCCTCCGCGCCTGGAAGTCGGTCGTGTTTGAACACGAGGTGATCTCGCGGTAGGTACCCATCGATGGGAACCACGCTTCGATGTCGTACTTCTTGGCTGCCGACGACCCGAGGTCACCGGCAGGGATGTTCACGACGTGGTGCGGGAGACCAAGTCCCTGCGCGATGCGCTTCTCGATCCCCAGGATCCGTTCGTGCTCCTTCCACGACTCGTCCGGGTGACAGAACGTGAACATCTCGACCTTGTCGAACTGGTGGACCCGGAAGATGCCGGTCGTGTCCTTGCCATACGTGCCTGCCTCTCGACGGAAGCACGTCGAGAACCCTGCATAACGGATCGGCAGATCGGACGAGTCGAGGATCTCGTCGGCGTGATAGGCAGCGAGCGGCACCTCCGAGGTTCCGACCAGATACAGGTCGTCTTTCTCCACCGCGTACACCTGCTCGTCGTCATCCGGGAAGAACCCGGTGCCGAACAGCGCATGTTCACGCACCAGCACCGGCGGTGCCATCGGCGTGAACCCCTCCTCCATGAGAACGTCCATCACCCAGCGCACCAGACCCATCTCCAGCAGTACGGCCTTACCTTTTAGGTACCCAAAGCGTGAGCCTGACGTGCGGACGCCGCGTTCCACATCGATGAGGTCGAGCGCTTCGCCGAGCTGCTGGTGATCGAGCGACTCGAACGAGAATGCTGTCGGAGTGCCCCACCGTTCGATCTCGACGGCGTCCTCATCGGTCATACCCTCAGGAACCGATTCGTGAACCAGGTTCGGCACTCTGATCCATCTCTCCTGGAACGCTGCATCAGCATCGTCGGCGAGCCCGATCAGTCGCTGGTATTCGTCGGCGAGATTCTTGGCTTCGGCAATCGCGGTTTGCTTGTCGGCACCCTGGAGTTGTGCAATCTTCCGGCCGGCTTCCTTCTGGGCGGCACGGACCTGCTCCGCCTCCGATCGAAGTGACCGGCGTTTCCGATCCAGCTCTTCCAGTTCAGAGACACTGATGTCGCTCCCCCGCAGGGCAAGCGACTGTCTCAGTCGATCCGGGTCTTCGCGAAGGACGGCTACATCGATCATGGGGTCGAATGCTACAAGCCGCCGCCGGCGTTTCCTGCGGCCTTTTCACGATGCGTGGTTGATGCGTATGGGAATCTGCTTCACGTTGTTCTCGGTGTTCACCTCGCCCGGAAGCGCCGTGATCGTCACGATGATCGTGTATGTGCCGCCCGGTGTGACGGGCAAGGGTTCGAAATCGACGCTCGTCGACGCACGAGACTCGAGTTGCCCGATGTCCTTGGTTGCCTGCTCGAGGAGGGCTCCATCGCTGTGTGACAACGTCACCGACACCCGAACACTGTCTACGGTCTCATTCCCTGCGTTCCTGATACTCGCTTCAACCACCACCGCGTCTGTCGCCGGAAGCACGCGGTAGCCGTTGTCGTCGACCGCCGACTCCTTCGGATCCAGTGTCACCGCCGACACCTCGACGTCCCTGCGAACCTTCAACCCTTCGGCGTCCCCCACCTCCGCCTCGATCGTGGACGCATACGTGCCCGACGGAAGAAACGAAATCTCGGGGAAGTCAACCGGAAGATCCTCCTCCATTCCTGCAACCACGTCGAGGAAGGTCTGATACGCGGTATCTCCCAGCCGGAGCTGTCCCAAGGCCTCCTCCAGCGCCTGTGACGCCGTGGGATCGATCGGCTGGCCATCGGCGTCATACTGCTGATCGACGACATCGAACAGGCCCTGTGGGAACTCCTCCAGACCGGTGTTCCAGGCGGCTACGGCGAGGTTCAGCGCTGCAGCGGCGGGTGCCACCGAGGAGGGGATCCTCATGGTGGTCAGTGTCTCCGAAGCCTTCTGAGCGTCCTCCGAGTACTGGCGCATCAACGCGTCCAGGTTCTCTCGCTGGGCGATCGGCAGCGATCCAAGGATTCTCGTGGAGAACTGCCGAGCGACATCCCGGTACACGCTGGCGGTCGAGTCGGCCTCTATGAGGTAGGCGATTCCCTCGCGCGTGTCGTTGCGCTGGCGGCTCGCAGCGTAGAACAGAAGCACGAGCACCGTCACGATGGTCAGAACCACGAAGGTCCGCCGACGCCCACGCCTTCGAGGCAAGTCAGTGGGGAACACGTCGTGGGCGAGGGGGGACTTGAACCCCCACGAGCGTAAGCTCACAGGCACCTGAAGCCTGCGCGTCTGCCAATTCCGCCACTCGCCCGGGCACGGCATCGTAGCACGGTGCAATCTATGAAAACCCCTGCACGAGTCGGTTCGATGGACCCCTCCAACCGCTGGGGTGTACCGCCCGAGAGTCAGTGAATGACTGGACGGCCGGTAATCGCTCCGATGATGTCTGCAGCGCGTTCCACCGCCGCCGCCGGCCGCAGGCTGCCGGTGATCACCGCCTCCACCATCCCCTGCAATTGGGCCGAAACGAGCGGATACTCGACGATCTTCGGACGGTTGACGGCGGTTGAGAAAAGGCGGGCCGTCTCGACCACGAACTGGGGTGCGGGGTCGAGCAGGTCGAGTGACGAATGCCGGGCAGGAATCATTGGACGATCGGCCGTGCGCTCGGCGAGCCGCTCCGTGGTCGTCAGCCATTCGACCAGCCGCATTGCCGCCTTGGCGTTTCCGGACTGGCGAAGCACCACGTACGCCATCGCTCCGGCTGCCGTCGTGGGAACACCCCTGGGACCGGCAGGAAACGGTGCGAAGACGAAGCGATCCCACAGCGACGCGAGGCTCGTTCCGGCCGCTTCGGCGACGATCTCCGCCTCGTAGCTGCCTCCGATTCCGATCGCTGACTGGCCTGATCCAACGTGTCGGGGGCTCGCAAGCCAGTCATTGGACGCGACAGCGCCACTCATTGAACCGTCCTCGATCAGGTAGCGGAGAAGCCGGAGCGCGCCTCGACCGCAGCAGCCGAATCCAGCCGGACACCACCGTCGAGTATCTCCGCATCGTTCGATCCCAACACCGCGGCGAGGCAGTAGGTCGTGGTCTCCCCGGTGCGGGTACCGCCTGGCATAGACACTGCGAACTCCCCCAGAGGCATGTCTTCTTGGAGCGCCGCAGCAACCGCTCTGAACTCCTCCCACGTTGTCGGCACGTCGAACTCGCGCGCCGCCAGACGTTCTCGGTCGTACCAAACGCGCGACGTTCACCTCTTCGGGGATATCGTCGGGCGGACTCCAATACACTTGCTTCCATGAGTACTGCTCGCAGGTTCGAGCGCAGGATGGAACGGCTCCTCGATGGACTGGCCGGCCGCATGTTCGGAGGAAGCCTGCACCCATCGGAGTTCGGTATCCACTTGGTCCGTGAAGCGGATCTGGCCATTGCGGACGGTCCTGCCGGTCCGACTATCCCCAACGTCTACCACCTCACCGTCCATTCTGACCAGGAGATCCCGGGGCCGCTCGCAGCAACACTCGAGACGCTGCTGGAGGAGACCGCGGCCGAGCGCGGCTGGCGTATGGATGGGCCGGCGACCGTGACGATCGACCATTCCGATCAGGTCTCCAAGACAGACATCTCCTGCGACACAGACACCGTTCCGGGTCCGCGCAACCCGTGGGCGCAGCTCGTGCCGGCCCAGGGACCCCCTATTCCGATCACCCACAACAGGGCGATCATCGGCCGAGCGTCCGACTGCGACGCGAAGATCGAACATGCCGGTATCAGCCGGGTCCACGCGCTCATCACGAGAGAGGGCGGCCGTGTGTGGATCACGGACTCCGAGTCGGCGAACGGCACCCTTCTCGACGGGGTGAGGATCACCCAACCGACCGTGATCGACAACGGCGCGGTGCTGTCATTCGGGCCTGCGACGTTCGACTTTCGTATCCTGTGAGGGGAATCTGTTCCTACTTACCGGTATCGTTCATCCGAGAGGTCCTGTGACCGCTTGCACAACCCCTAGGTGACGCATCATGCCCGCGCTCCTGCTGCAATTGCTCAAACTCATCTATCTCGCCTTCATCTACCTGTTCGTGTGGCAGGTCGCACGCGCAGTCTCGGCACATGTCGGAGGCACCGAGGGGTGGAAGACGAGCCAGCGCGCCAGCCAAGAGGTCGTGTTCGTCAAGTCGAAGACCCAGGCCGGACAGCACATCGACGTCCAGGGCCCGGTGGTGCTCGGGAGAAGCCCTCAGGCCGACATCGTGCTCGACGATCCGTACGCTTCGGAGTTCCACCTTCGTCTCATACGCCGACCCGAAGGTATCGTCGTGCATGATCTCGAAAGCACCAACGGAACCTATGTGAACGGGCGGCGCGTCGGAACGCCTCTGACATTGACCAGAGGCGACACGATCCAGATTGGCAACACCGTCCTGGAGGTCAGATGAGGATCACGTGGGCGAGCGGAACCCATCAGGGACGAGTTCGGACCAACAATGAAGACGCGCTCTACCCGATCACGAGCGGAAGTTCTGTCGGGACGGTGCTGTTCGCCGTCGCCGACGGGATGGGCGGACACGCCGCCGGCGAGGTTGCCTCCTCCAAGGCCATCGAGGTCGTCACCTCGGTAGAAGGGCTGCTCCCCGATCGTATTCAGGCCGCCAACGAGGCAATCATCAGCGCCGCACTGGACGACCCGAAGCTGGCCGGCATGGGCACCACCATCACCATGGCGGAGGTGGATCCGGACGGAACCGTCACGATCGGCCAGGTTGGGGACAGCCGCGCCTACCTTCTCAAGGACGGCGATCTCCGTCAGATCACCGTCGACCACACGATCGTCGCCGAGTACCTCGCCTCGGGGAGGATACGGCCCGAGGACATCGCCAATCACCCCCATCGCAGCATGATCACGAGGGCGCTAGGACTCGCCGGAACCGTTCAGGTCGACACGTTCGTCGAACAGCTTTCTTCCGGTGACCGACTCCTGTTGTGCACGGACGGCCTCAACTCGATGCTTCCCGACGAGGTGATTGAGCGGTATCTCCAGGCTCCAACGCCCGATGATGCCGTCTGGGATCTCATCGAGGCGGCTAACGCAGCCGGTGGGCACGACAACGTCTCGTTGATCGTCGTCGACATGGGCTCGTGAACAGAGACGCCGAAGCCGCTCTGCTCGTCGGAGCAATCGTGATCGCCTCGATGGGGGTGGGCCTGGTCAATCTCGCCCAGGGCGGCACCATCGACGCCCAAGTCGCACTGACGTTCTTCGTGTTCGCCGCTGCGTTCGGGTCTCTTCACTTCGCCGTTCGTCGATGGGCACAACACGCAAGCGCCTTCCTCCTGCCCATCGGCTCCGTGCTGTCGGCGATCGGTTTCGTCGAGGTGTACCGTCTCAACCCGCACTTCGCCGCCCTCCAGCGCTGGTGGCTCCTCATCGCAGCCGGCATCGCAACCGTTCTTCTCGCGCTGCTGAGGAATTCAGGCGTTGCGCCGCTTCGACGCTATCGGTACATGTTTCTCGCGGCGGCTGTGGGGCTGCTGATGCTCCCGATGCTGCCCACGTCGTGGAGCTTCCCTCTTCGCGGCGTGATCGTGAACGGCTCCCGTCTCTGGACAAGATTCACCGTCGGTCCGCTTCAGCTCAACTTCCAGCCCGGTGAGATAGCGAAGCTCTGCCTGGTCGTGTTTCTCGCTTCGTATCTCGCTGAACGCCAGCCGACCCTGACCGCGTCCCGAACCGTCGGCAGGTTCACGATCCCCGAACCTCGGCATCTGATCCCCGTCGTTGTCGCGTGGATCGCGAGTTTCGGCCTTCTCGTATCCCAGCGTGACCTTGGGGCTTCTCTGTTGCTGTTCGCCGTGTTCATCGCGATGCTGTATGTCGCAACGGAACGTACCGCCTATCTGACTGTCGGCGGGGTCATGTTCCTCGGTGGCGCGATCGGGGCCTCCATGGCGTTCCCGCACGTGGCTCGGCGCATCGCAGCATGGCTCCACCCCTTCTCCGATCCCGCCGACACGGGCTATCAGATCCTTCAGAGCCTGTTCGCGCTCGGCTCCGGCAGCTTGTCGGGGTCAGGTCTGGGCGTTGGAACACCCACCAGGATCCCTGCGGCATTCACCGACTTCATCTTCTCGGCCGTCGGTGAAGAACTCGGTCTGGCGGGAACCGTCGGGGTCATCGCTGCATACGCCCTTCTGGTCGCTGTTGGCGTCGGTATCGCGCTTCGGTCCCGGGATCTGTTTCGCAAGCTCCTCGCGTTTGGACTCTCGTTCACACTCGGACTTCAGACCTTCTTGATCATCGCCGGTGTGACTCGCTTGCTGCCGCTCACCGGAATCACATTGCCGTTCATGTCCTACGGTGGATCGTCGCTCGTTGCGAACTTCATGATCCTCGCACTCCTCGCACGAATCTCACACGAGGAGCACACATGAACCGCCCAATGAGACGCGTGACCGCGTTCCTCTTCGTCGCCTTCGCCGCGCTGCTTCTGAACGTCACCTACATCCAGGCGATCGCAACCTCGAAGTATCGGGACAGCCCCCTCAACCCGCGAGTCGCTGCGTCCATCACAGGAAAGGAACGTGGACTGATCGTCACGGCCGACGGAACGGTGCTCGCACGATCGATCGCCGACCCTTCCGATCCTTCACGTTTCACTCGCGAGTATCCGCAGGGTGCCGTCTACGCGCAGGTGGTCGGCTACTCATCGCTCCTATTCGGCGACGAAGGTCTGGAGCGCGCATACGCCGACGAGCTGCGGTCGAGGAGGGACCTGACGGTCTCAGATCTGATCGACGCATTGATGGGGCGAGATCTCAGTCCGAAGAGCCTCGAACTGACCCTCGACAACGCTCTCCAACATGCCGCCTATGACGCTCTCGGTGACAACGTCGGGGCCGTCGTCGCACTGGACCCACAGACCGGAGCCGTGCTGGCAATGGCATCGACCCCCTCGTTCGATCCGGAGTCGATGCTCGCAGCAAACGCCCACACGCTTCGGGAACAGCTTCTCGCCGATCCGAAAGAGCCACTCGTGAACAAGGCGATCGCCCGCACCTACCCGCCTGCGTCGACGTTCAAGGTCGTCGTGGCGTCTTCGGCGGTCGAGAACGGCGTCGCAGGCCCGACAACACAGTTCAATGATCTCGCCGAGCTCCCACTGGAAGGTTCAACGAGCTCGATCCACAACTACGGCAACGGCCCGTGCAGAGATGGCACGACTGTTCCGTTGGATGTCGCATTCAGATACTCGTGCAACACGATCTTCGCGATGCTCGGTCTCCAGGTCGGAGCGCCAACCCTCTACGAGACCTCTCTGCAGTTCGGATTCGACGCTCCCGTCGGCTTGGAACTCTCGGCGGAAGAGTCGTATTTCCCGACACCCAACGAACTCGACGGGCCGGCGCTCGCTCAAAGCTCCATCGGGGAGCGGGACGTCAAGGCCACACCACTCGAGATGGCGATGGTTGCGTCCTCGATCGCACACGAAGGTGTGCTGATGCAGCCGTACCTCGTGTCCCGCATCGTGGATGTCTCCGGTCAGACCCTCGACCAGACAACACCTCAGATTCGATCCGAGGTGGTCTCATCGGCGACGGCGACGGTCGTTGCTCAGATGATGGAGGGCGTCGTGGCCTCCGGCACCGGGACGCGTGCGACGGTCCCAAATGTCCGAGTCGCCGGAAAGACGGGAACCACAGACGCCGGTTCGTCGTCTCAAGCTGTGTGGTTCATCGGCTTTGCCCCGGTCGACAATCCGACGATCGCTCTGGCCGTCGTCGTTCTCGATGCCGGCGAGAACGCGACCGGCGGAACGGTTGCCGCGCCCATTGCCGGCAACATCCTCAACTACTGGCTCCAACCATGACTGATCACGCCCTCCCCCTACAATCATGATTTGATGGATAACACCGTCCTCGCCAACCGCTACGAGCTGCTCTCGCACCTTGCGAGGGGCGGCATGGCCGACGTCTTCGAAGCGCGGGACACGTTGCTCGGACGGCGTGTCGCCGTGAAGATGTTGCACTCCCAGTACGCCACCGACGACGCCTTCGTGCGTAGGTTTCGGCGGGAGGCTCAGGCCGCAGCGAACCTCAATCATCCCAACATCGTCGGCATTTTCGACTGGGGCCAGGAAGCGGGCACTTACTTCATCGTGATGGAACTCGTCGACGGCCGTTCCGTCAGGGAGGTCCTCAAGTCGGAAGGCCCGCTCCTCCCCCGCCGGGCGGTCGAGATCGCATCGGAGGTCGCTGCCGCCCTGTCGGTCGCTCATCGAGCCGGAGTGATCCACCGAGACATCAAGCCGGGCAACATCATGCTGACCAAGGACGGAACGGTGAAGGTCACCGATTTCGGCATCGCACGGGCCTGGGACGACTCGTCCGAGCTGACTCGGACCGGAGCGGTCATCGGCACTGCTACCTACTTCTCCCCCGAGCAGGCCCAAGGCGTTCCCGCCGACGAGCGGTCTGATGTCTATTCACTCGGGGTGGTCCTCTACGAGATGTTGACCGGCCACCCACCTTTCTCAGGCGAGTCGCCCGTCTCCGTGGCATATCAGCACGTCTCTGCTGCCGTCGCGGCACCCTCGGTTGACAGCCCCGACGTGTCTGCCGATCTGGACCGCATCGTGCTGCACGCTCTCGACAAGAACCCGGACACCCGGTACCAGTCGGCCGAGGAGATGCGCAAGGATCTGCTGCTGTACCTGAAGGGTGAGATCCCCGTAGGTGTCTCCCCGGACGCCCCCACACAGATGATGTCGTCCATTCCACCGGCAACGGCAACCCCCGACGACATCTACCGCAGCGTCCAACCTGAGAGAACCCAGGGCAGCCAGCTTCCTTTCATCATCACCGCGTTCGTGCTGCTCGTGGCGCTCGGCACCGGGATCTTCTTTCTCCTCGACAGGCTTCCCTCTTCCCCGGTCGAGTCCACGAAAATCACCGTCCCCGACGTAGCAGGGATGACGGAGAACAACGCGACGCTGACCATCCAGAATGCCGGCTTCCGGTTCCAGCGCAAGACACAGGTGAGCGACACCGTCGAAGACGGCCTGGTCATCGGCACCGAGCCGACCATCGGCACTCAGCTCGACCCGGGTTCGCTCGTGAACGTGCTGATCTCGGTGGGTCCGACCGCCTACCCGATCCCATACCTCGTTGGTCAGACCCAGGCTGCGGCAGCAGAGCTCCTCAAGCAGAACAGTATGTCGCTGGGCACCATCGAGGGGATCAGTTCGAGCACAGTTCCCGAGGGAGAGGTGATCTCGCAGGAGCCGGTGGCCGGAGAGAAACAGCCGCCAGGTACCGAGGTGAACATCGTGGTTTCGACGGGGCCCGAGATGGTCACCGTCCCTGATGACTTGGCTGGACGGTCGGAACGTGATGTCGACTTCACCCTGAGGGGACTCGGGTTGCAGGTGACCGTCGACCCGCAGTACTCGGACACCGTGGACGAGGGAATCGTGATGGATACCGAGCCGACCGGCGGGACCGAGATGAAGGTTGGCGATCCCATCAAGATCGTGGTCTCGCAGGGTCCCGAGCCGATACCGGTGCCGAATCTGATCGGCATGACGGAGGTCGAAGCGCGGGCTGCACTGACCAACGCCGGCCTCAACATCTCGGTGAGCGCTGCAACCATCGAGGTTACTCCCGAGCAGGACGGGAAGGTTGCCCAACAGAGCCAGCCGGTTGACACACTCGTGCCACCTGGCTCGGTCATCATCGTCACACTTGGCAAGGCGCCGCCGCCGACAACACCGTCGACGACGACCACCACCACCCCTTGAGTCGTACCTCCGCCCTGCTGGAGTGGTACGGCCACAACCGTCGGGATCTGCCCTGGCGCCATACCACCGATCCGTGGAGAATCCTCGTCAGTGAGGTGATGCTCCAGCAGACGCAGGCTTCACGGGTCGTCGATCCGTACCGGCGGTTTCTCGACCGGTTTCCCACGCCGGCCTCGATGGCCGAGTCATCGACCGCCGACGTGTTGTCGCTCTGGATGGGTCTCGGCTACAACTCGCGTGTCCTTCGTCTCAGAGACGCCGCCACCCTCATCGTTCGTGACGGATGGCCCAGATCGGTGGAGGGTCTGCGAGCGCTTCCCGGAGTCGGTCCGTACACGGCCGCCGCCGTCGCCTGTTTCTCGTTCGGGAAACAGGTTCCTGCGATCGACACGAACCTGCGGAGGGTGCTGAGCCGCTGGGTGGGTCGTCCCCTGGATGGTCCCGATCTGGCCACGACAGCTACCGAGCTACTTCCCGATGGCGACGCCGTCGACTGGAATCAGGCGATGATGGACCTCGGGGCGAGCATCTGCCGACGTGTCCCCGAGTGCGGGCGCTGCCCTGTCGCCAAATGGTGCGCCGATCCGAGCATCTACGTTGCCCCGCGCCCACAGGGGCGCTATGAGGGATCGGTTCGTCAGACCAGGGCAGCAATCCTGAGAACGCTGCTCGATGGTGATGCCGATGTGGAAGACCTTCGGAGTCGTCATGGGCACGCCGATGCGGCACTTGGAGCTCTGGAAACGGAGGGTCTGATCGCCGTGGAGGCCGGCCGGGTGTCGCTGGCGTAGGCGAGCCTCGCTCGCAGTCCTCAGTCCTCAGTCCTCAGTCATCAGTAGGAACGCGGCCGCAAGGCCGAGGACGGAGGGGGCGGCACCCACCGTTTCCTCCCCCAGGGAGCAGAGCGACCGTTGGGGGAAATGGGGGCAAGCCGTTGCTTGCCGACGGAGGGGGCGGTACCCACCAACGAAGCCAGCAGCCAGCGGAGAGGCTGTCACGCTCTCCACGAGAACCACTGAACAGCGGTTCCCTCCCTCCAGGAGCGAAGCGACGGGGAGGTGTGGCCCGAATGTCGGGAGGGGGTCCTGGGCGCAGCCCAAGGGGGAGGTGGCCCGAAGGGCCGGAGGGGG
>CAZBXV010000044.1:11026-16365 GCA_964496205.1 uncultured Acidimicrobiia bacterium | reverse complement strand
CATCGCTGGTCTCGTGGGGGCGATTCTCGTCCTTGGTGTCTTCTACCGATTCATTGACGGAGCCCTCACATCCCCTCTCTACGCCTGGGTGGGCTTGATGGCTGCGTTGCTCTCCGGATCGAGCCCTGCCGGTGTGGTGCTGGCCGGTTTCGTGTTCTCGGCAATCCAGACCGGGGGGTACGGAATGGATCGTGATACGAGCATCCCGCGGGAGCTATCTCTGGTGTTGCAGGCGCTCATCATCATGTTCATAGCGATCAGTGGCCGATTCCGAAGCGGCACGCGTCAGGAGTCGTCATGACCGATTTCCTCTCGTCGATTGACGCGAGCCTGCTCAACTCACTCTTCCGGTTCACGACGCCGATCCTTCTGGCAGCCCTGGGCGGACTGTTGTGCGACCGAGTGGGTGTCTTCAACATCGCGTTGGAAGGGATGATGTTGACGGGCGCCTTCACGGCGGTCGTTGGCGAGTATTACTCGGGTTCCGCCTGGATCGGAGTCTTGTCCGGCTGCCTGGGGGCGGGTCTCCTTGCACTGGTGTTCGCAGTGTTCTCCGTCTCGATGAAGGGGGACGTCGTCGTCCTCGGCATTGCGACGAATCTCTTCGCATCAGGACTGACGACGTTCTTGATCCGCGCGATCTTCCACGTTCAAGGAGCTTTCCAGAGTCCTCGACTGATCGGTCTCAACAACCTCAGTATCCCGCTGATCAAGGACATTCCCATCATCGGGCCGCTCATCTCGGGACAGACTGCGTTGGTCTACCTGTCGTGGGTGCTCTTCATCGCGGTCAGCATCATGCTGTTTCGCACTCCGCTTGGTCTGAGGATGCGGGGAATTGGCGAGCGGGCGCTTGCCGCAGAGACCCTTGGGGTCAACGTGAACAAGCTCCGATACCTTGCGGTGGTGCTTTCGGGGGTCTTCTGTGGGCTGGCCGGAGCACAGCTGTCTGTGGGAATCGTCAATGTGTTCGTGGAGGACATGGTTGCGGGCAGAGGGTGGATCGCCGTTGTCGCGGTCATGCTTGGCCAGTCCAACCCCCTTGGCGTATTCAGCGCCAGCACGTTCTTCGGTCTCGCGGACTCTCTCGGGTTCCGCCTTCAGGGCCTGGGGCTGGCATCGCAGATAACCGGCATGTTGCCGTACGTCATCACACTGGCGGCGTTCATGTTGATTCGAGCCAGGAAGGCGCGCCAGCGCTCTGCACTCGAGCTCTGATCCGAACGATCAGTCGCGTTCTGCGCAGAAACGGGAGGATGTAGCTACTTCGTCAGCGCGTCGCGTTTCTCACCGATGGCCGCCAACAGCGTCTGGTACGCCTTGGCGAACTTGTCGACGCCCTCGTCCTCGAGCACCTGGACGACGTCGTCGTAGTCGACGCCGACCTTGCCGAGGAGCGCCAGCGTGTCGCGTGCGGCATCGATGTCCTCAGCGGTGAACACGGGCGGGTCTTCGGGGCCGTGATCCTGGTACGCCTCGATCGTCTTGATCGGCATTGTGTTGACCGTCTTGCCGATGACGAGATCCTCGACGTAGAGGATGTCGCTGTAGGCGGGATTCTTCGTCGACGTGCTGGCCCACAGCGGGCGCTGGATGTGAGCGCCGAGTTTCTCGAGTCGTTCCCATCGGGGACCCTTGAACGTGTCGAGGAAGGCGCCGTAGGCGGCACGGGTGTTGGCGACAGCCGTTGTTCCACGCAAGGCCAGCGCCTCGTCCGTACCGATCGCCTCGAGACGCCTGTCCGCTTCGGTGTCGAACCTGGACACGAAGAACGACGCCACCGAGGCAATCCTGGATACATCTCCGCCCTGCGCTTCCAGCGTCTCCAGTCCGCTCAGGTAGGCCTCCATCACCTCGCGGTAGCGGTCGAGGGCAAAGATGAGGGTGACATTGACGGAGATACCGTCGCCGATGAGCCACTTGATGGCTGGGATGCCTTCTTTGGTGGCCGGCACCTTGATCAGAAGGTTCGGGCGATGGATACGCCTCGACCAGGCGTGTGCCTCTTTGATCGTTGCTTGTGTGTCGTGAGCGAGTTCGGGAGATACCTCCACCGACACGAAACCGTCCGTGCCGCCGGTGCGGTCGAACACCGGGCGCATGACGTCGCAGGCGGACCGGATGTCATGCGCGACAAGATCGGTGTAGATGTCGGTCTTTGAACCTCCTCGGGAGGCGATTTCGCCGAGAGGCGCGTCGTAGTCGGCCGATCCGGTGATTGCCTCCTCGAAAATCGACGGGTTGGACGTGACTCCGGTAATCGCGTCGTCCTCGATCATTCGAGGGAGACCGTCGGGTTCGAGAAGCTTGCGCGAAATCGAGTCGAGCCAGATGCTCTGACCCTTGGCGGCGACGCCGTTCAAACGTGACATGAAGACTCCTGGTGTATCGACGCACCAACGCTAGCGGAGGGGAGGGCGAAGCGGTTTCGGGTGTCCGGCCGTCGCGCCGACTCGTGGCCAACGACCCTCCTGCGGTAACCTGCGGGTCGCAATGCCACGCAGGATCCTGATCGCAAAGCCCGGTCTCGACGGGCACGACCGAGGGGCCAAAGTCATCGCCAGAGCGCTCCGCGACGCCGGCAACGAGGTGATCTACTCCGGGTTGCACCAAACCCCGGAGCAGATCGTCCAGACCGCCATCCAGGAGGACGTCGACGCCATCGGCCTGTCTGTGCTCTCCGGCGCCCACATGACGCTGTTCCCTCGGGTCGTGCAACTTCTCGCCGAGGAGGGCATCACCGACATCGTCGTGTTCGGGGGTGGCATCATCCCCGACGACGACATCGCCGAATTGAGAGACGCCGGTCTCTCCGGCATCTTCACTCCCGGCACCCCGCTGTCGGAGATCACCGACTGGGTAGCGCAGAACGTAGAAGAACACTGACGAGGAGAAATCGTGGACCTTCTGGAATACCAGGGGAAGTCGTTGTTCGCCCGTATCGGCGTGCCTGTGCCGGAAGGGAAGGCAGCCACCACCCCCGAAGAGGCACGCGACGCCGCCCGTGAACTGGGCGGAACCGTTGTGGTCAAAGCGCAGGTGCAGGTGGGCGGACGAGGCAAGGCCGGCGGCATCAAGCTCGCCGACACTCCCGACGAGGCGTACGAGCGGGCCGGGGAGATCCTCGGCATGGACATCAAGGGGCACACCGTTCACCGTGTATGGATCGAGCGTGCGTCCAAGATCAAAGCCGAGTACTACGCGTCGTTCACACTCGACCGATCGGCCAAGAAGCACCTGGGCATGATCAGCGCCAAGGGCGGCATGGACATCGAGGCCGTCGCCGCCACCGAGCCCGACGCGGTCGTCAGAGTGCACATCGACCCGGTGATCGGCCTCCCCAACTGGCAGGCCACCGAGATGGTGTACCGGGCCAAGCTCGACCCCGAAGCCGCTCGCGGTGCCGTCGCCCTGCTCAAGAAGCTGTATCAGGCGTTCGTCGAATTCGACTGCGACCTCGTCGAGGTGAACCCGATGATCCTCACCGAGGACGGACAGGTCATGGCGCTTGATTCGAAGGTGTCGCTCGACGAGAACGGCTTCTTCCGTCACAAGGACTTCCCCGAGTTCGCCAAGGAGCACGTCATCCCACCAGTAGAGCGGATGGCCAAGGATCGTGGTCTCAACTTCATCAAGCTCGACGGTGACGTCGGCATCATCGGCAACGGCGCCGGTCTCGTCATGTCGACCCTGGACGTTGTGTCGCTGGTGGGTGGGAAGGCCGCCAACTTCCTCGATGTCGGGGGCGGTGCCGGCGCGGACACGATCACGAACGCTCTAGAAGTGCTGATGCAGGATCCGTCCGTCAAGACGGTGCTGATCAACATCTTCGGTGGGATCACCCGTGGCGACCTCGTCGCTCAGGGTGTCCTCGAAGCGTTCCAGCGTCTCGACCTGCCGTGGCCGATCGTCGTGCGTCTCGACGGCACAAACGCCGCTGAAGGCCGTGAGATCCTCGCGAAGGTCCAAGACGAGAAGCTGATCCCGGCGGCAACGATGCGGGAGGCAGCAGAGAAAGCCGTGCAACTCGCAGGCGGGGAGGTGTCCTGATGGCAATCCTCATCGATGAGAACACCAAGGTCGTCGTGCAAGGTCTGACCGGCAAGGAGGGCCAGTTCCACGCCCTGCGCAACCGCGCCTACGGCACCAAGGTGGTGGCCGGAACCCGACCCGGCAAGGGAGGAGAGCAGGTCGAGGGAATCCCGATCTTCGACACGGTCGCACAGGCGGTCGAGGCGACGGATGCCAACACATCGCTGATCTTCGTTCCGCCGCCGTTCGCCGCGGATGCCGTCATGGAAGCGGCTGCGGCCGGGGTCGATGTCATCGTGTGCATCACGGAAGGCATTCCGGCCCAGGACGAGGCGAAGGTCTACAACTACCTGAAGCAAACCGCACCAGACGTCGTTCTCATCGGCCCAAACTGCCCGGGACTCATCTCGCCCGGGAAGTCAAACGTCGGCATCATGCCCGATTCGATCACGGCACCTGGACCGATCGGGGTCGTGTCGCGATCCGGAACCCTGACCTACCAGGCGGTGCACGAACTGACCACCCACGGGCTCGGTCAGACGACCTGCTTGGGGATAGGGGGCGACCCGGTTCCCGGGACGACGTTCATCGACGTCCTTGCCAGGTTCGAGGCCGACCCAGAGACCAAGGGCATCGTGATGATCGGCGAGATCGGTGGCGATGCCGAGGAGCGCGCCGCCGAGTTCATCAAGCATCACGTGACAAAGCCGGTCGTGTCCTACATCGCGGGGGTGACGGCGCCCGCTGGCAAGAAGATGGGCCACGCCGGGGCGATCATCTCGGGTTCGAAAGGCACTGCCGCAGCCAAGATGGATGCGCTTCGTGCTGCCGGCGTTACGGTTCTCGACGATCCGACAGCCATCGGTGAGGCGATGAAGGGCCTGCTCGAAGGCTGAATCTGCTTTCTGCCCAATGCTGGCCGCAACTAGTGCGGTCGGCATTGAGCAGAACGGGTAGCGTTGCGCCATGGACATCCGTCCCATGCATCCGGACGATTGGCCGCGTGTCGCTCAGATCTACGCCGACGGTCTCGCAACCGGACAGGCGAGCTTCGAAACGACGGTGCCTTCCTACGAGGACTTCGACGCAGCACACCTGGAGCGGTGCCGACTCGTCGCGATCGACGCCGGTGAGATTGTCGGGTGGGGAGCGCTGAGCCCGGTCTCACAGCGCCCTGCGTACCGGGGAGTCGCAGAGGCAAGCGTCTACGTGGCGAGGGACCATCGCGGTGAAGGGATCGGTGGCCTGTTGCTCGACGCGCTCATCGAGGCCTCGGAAACCGAAGGAATCTGGACCCTCCAGGCGAG
>CAZBXV010000044.1:0-10926 GCA_964496205.1 uncultured Acidimicrobiia bacterium | reverse complement strand
TCGACGCGCTCATCGAGGCCTCGGAAACCGAAGGAATCTGGACCCTCCAGGCGAGCGTCTTCCACGAGAACGAGGCCAGCCTCCTGCTACTCCAGTCACGCCGCTTCAGGGTGGTCGGGAACCGTTCCCGAATCGCCCAACACCATGGTCAGTGGCGGGATACGGCGCTCCTCGAACGACGAAGCGACAGCGTTGGTAGCTAGGACCCCCGACGACTGAAGACTCCTTCCGGCCCTTCGGGCCACCTCCCTGTGGGCTTCGCCCAGGACTCCCTCTGGCCCTTCGGGCCACCTGCCCCAACGCTCAGCCCTCATGGCGTCGCGAGGGGAGGAGACGAGAGCGCCCCGTGGTTTTGTGGCGGTTGTGGGCGCGTCCTGCTGGAGACTGGAGACTGGCTGCTGAATAGCTGAATAGCTGTCGGCTCCTTCGACGACTGACGACTGTCAGCTGTCTACCTGTCCCGCTTTCTCGATCGGCCGCAGCACGAACCACGTGTAGGCGATTCCGGTTGCGTAGAGGACGAGCATGGCGACGAAGAGCACATTGAACCCGGCTGTGAACCCGAGCGCCGATCGAACCCAGCCGGAGACGAAAGGCCCCACCGTCCAGCCGGCCGACCACACCATTGCCTCTGCTGCTGCGAGGGACGGGCGCCAGGCCTCTCTGACCTCTCCCATGGTGAACTCGGCGTAGATCGGGTTTGCCGCGTTCATCAGTGCCGACCGTACGAACAACGCCGCCGCAACCAGCACGAAGTTGGGCGAGAAGCCGAGCATGGTGATGAACGGAAGCGACAGCCCCTGAACGATGACGATGCTGGCCGTCTTCCCGAACCGCTCGGCGATGATCGGCTGAACCATGACGGCGATCGCCATACCGAGCTGCGACCACGCGAACACTGCCCCCAGCGCTGCGTATGAGATGCCGAACTTGCCTTCGACGAAGATGTTGAGGAACGGAATGATCAAACCCGCTCCGAGTCCGATGAAGATGTTCGGCACGAGCAAGACCAGGATGATGCGTCGCGCCGGCCGTGGGATGTGCCATCCGCGCCCTTCGGAGGGTTCTGCCGGGCGGACCTCGGTGAGCTTCCACAGCGGAAGCGCGGTGACCAGGTAGAGCGCGCCGGCCACCATGACGGTCCACTGGATGGCCTGGAGGCTCTTCGGGTCGATCGATGCGATCTTGGCGAACAGTGACGGCAGCCAGCCTCCGACCAGGCTGCCGAGGAACCCGGCGATGAGGTTGGCCGCGAATTGAGCCGAGAAGAGGTAGGTGCGATTCGCTCGTGGTTCGAGCGCGGTCATCAGCGGGCTCGGAACGACCCAGAACGCCATGCCTCCGAGCCCGATGAACACGATCGCGATCATTGCCGGCACGATGCTGTGAGCCAGAGCGAGACCCAGCAGCCCGATTCCTGCGGCGAAGGCTCCTATCCGCATCATGCGGACATACCCGGTCCGTTCCGACAGCCTGGCGACGGGGAGCGCGAACAACAGGGCGACCAGGTTGGGAACCGCGTTGGCGACACCGACCATCGTCTGTGAGAAGCCCAGTCCCTCGAAGAGGAAGTTCAGCAGCAGCCAGGTGACGCTGAAGGCGAAGCCCCAGAGTGACGCCGCGACCAGAAACCATCGCGAGTCGCGCGTGAACGATCGAATACGGGAGAGAGCGGTGAACACGGCGTCATGGTAGGTGTGATCGGGTGCCGCTTGGCCGATCGAGTGGTGGTCTTTTGGGTCGGACTTGCGTTCCCTCGCGCCCAAACTTATAGTGTAAGCATACACTGTAAGTCTCGAAAGGATCGACATGTCATCACGTCTCTCAACAGCACGCTGGACGGGCGTGTTCTATCTCGGGGTCGCCGTCGCCGGCTTCATTGGATATCTCTTCGTACGCAGCGAGCTGTTCATTCCCGGCGACGCAGCAGCCACCCTGACGAACCTCGTCGAGCAACCTGGGCTTGCTCGCCTGGGGATCGCTGCCGATCTCACGATCGTTCTCACTCAAGCCCTCGCCGCGGTGTGGTTCTTCAGGCTCTTCCAGGAGGATCACCGATTCGCTGCAGGCTCGATTGCCGCGTTCGGACTGGTGAACTCCGCCGTGGTCCTCGTCGCGACGGTCTTTTCCGCCACAGCGCTGGCGATCGCGGTTGGCACTGCCACGGGAGGCGGTCAGGCTTCAACCGTCCAGTTGCTCTACCAGCTCAACGGTTCGGCTTGGGATATTGGCGGGCTGTTCTTCGGCCTCTGGCTCATACCGATGGGCTACGCGGTCGTGAAGTCGGGGCGGATGCCCCTCGGGCTGGGATGGGTGTTGATCGCTGGAGGCGTCGGCTACGTGATCGCGGCCTACGTCGCCGAGCTCGTTCCAGACGCACCCTCGATCGTCTCCGACCTGCTCACAGGAATCGCGAGCATTGGTGAGTTCTGGATGATCGGGTATCTCCTCATCTTCGGTGTGCGCTCGGAGGTGGAAGCAAGGACCCCCGCAATGATTCTTGGTCGGTGACGGGGTACGGATTCCCCATCCCGTAGACTCTGTCCAACGTCTCCGAGGGAGGGTTTGACGTGTGGTGGATCATTCTGATCGTCGCCGTAGTGTTGTTGGGGTTCTGGTTCTTCGGCACGTACAACGGCCTTGTGAAGCTGAGGAATCGCACCGACAACGCGTGGGCGCAGATCGAGGTGCAACTCAAGCGGCGCTATGACCTGATCCCCAACCTCGTCGAGACGGTCAAGGGCTACGCGGCGCACGAGAAGTCGACGTTCGAGCAGGTGGTCGCTGCCCGAAACCGTGCCATGGCCGCCGGTGGAGTTCAGGAAAAGGCCGAAGCCGAGAACATGCTCACCGGTGCGCTTCGACAGTTGTTCGCTCTTGCCGAGGCATACCCTGAGTTGAAAGCCAGCACGAACTTCTCCGAGTTGCAGGCTCAACTCACGGACACCGAGAACAAGATTGCGGTGTCACGGCAGATCTACAACGACTCGGTGTTGACGCTGAACAACAAGGTGCAAACGGTTCCCTCCAACATCGTTGCCGGGATAACGGGATTCACGACCAGGGAGTACTTCGAAGCTCCCGACGAAGCGGACCAGGCCCCACAGGTCAGCTTCTAGACATGCGACGAGCCGCGCTCGTAGCGATTCTCGCGATTCTGGGGGTCGGCCTGCTCGCCTCGCCTGCGATGGCGAAGGAGTTCACCACCCCCAGGACCGTTGTCCAGGTTCAGGTGCAACCGGACGGGTCGCTCCTCGTTCAGGAACACATCACCTTCGACTTCAACGGGTCCTTCACGGGCGCCTATCGCGACATCCCGTTGCGGCCAGGTGAGCAGATCACCGACATCTCGGTGTCCGAGAACGGACAGGAGTATCAGCCTGGTGCGTCCGCGGTGCTGGGGTCATCGGGGACGCCCGGCACGTTCGGAGTCGACGAATCGGGGAATCTCGAGCGAATCGTGTGGCACTACGCGGCGTCGAACGAGCGGAGGACCTTCACGGTGTCATACCGATTCGTAGGGTTGGCCGTTGCGTACGACGACGTCGTCGATGTCAACCTCCAGGTGTGGGGCGACCAGTGGGACGGAGGGCTGGACTCGCTGTCGGCGTCGATGAAGCTCCCGAGTACGCCGTCCGACATTCGAGTGTGGGGCCACCCGGCGAGCGTTGACGGTTCGACGACTCTCGGAGCGTCGTCGGCGTCGCTCGAGGCATCGAACGTGCCGCCCCATCAGTTCGTTGAGATGCGTCTTGTGTTCTCAAGGTCGGTCCTCACGTCTACCACCGGGGCGCGGGTTGTCGCCGGTAGCGGCTTGCAGCGGATTCTCGATGAGGAAGCGGCAGACGCGGCCAGAGAAGAGCGCAACAGCAAGCTCAGGCGGATCCTTGCCGTCGCGGTCGTACTCCTCACCTTCCTCCCAGCTTCCGTGACCGTCGGCTGGATCTACGTCCGTTATGGACGAGAGCCAAAGATCGCCTACGACCGCGAGTATGAGCAGGAGCCGCCCTCGGAGCAGACGCCGGCAGTTGTTGGTGGCCTGCTCACCCAAGGCTCGGTGGGGGTCAACGAGTTCACGGCGACGATCTTCGATCTCATTCGGCGCGGTGTCCTGACCGCGAAGCCGGTGACCATCGACAGGTCGACATGGGCAGGTCTGCGCCACGAGCCGATCTCGGATCTGGAGATCGGACTCGGCGCCACCAAGGAGTCGCTCACCGCGTACGAAGGACGCGTGATGGACGTCATGAATCGAGTGCTCGCCGACGGGGCGAAGCCGTTGACCGAGTTCAGGGAAGCGATCCGAGACGATGCCTCGGCGAACGCAACGACGTACAAGCTGTTCCAAAAGGAGGCAGCAGAAGCCCTGACGACCGGCCATCTCCTGGATCGATCCGGACGCAAGCCGCTGGGAGTGTTCTTTCTGATCCTGTTCGGTCTCGTCTTCTTCGGCGCGTTTCTCATCAAGCCGATAAGCCAGAGCCCTCTCGGCTCCACGATCCTTCCGGCGATGATCCTCATCGTTGTCGTGAACGGAGTGATCGTCGGGGTGTTCGCGGCTTTGAGGAAGGGCTGGGTGAAACGTACGCCGCCTGGAGCCCTGCTCGCTGCTCGCTGGGAGGCCTTCCGCCGATACCTTCGAGACTTCAGCAGGCTCGAAGAGGCGCCGGCCATTTCGCTCGCCCTCTGGGACAAGTTTCTCGTCTACGGGATAGCGCTCGGGGTGGCGGAAGACGTGCTCGAAGCGGCACGACTTCGAGCGCCACAGGAACTCGAGCACCAGAGCAACATCTATTGGTATGGGACCACCGGATTCGCCGGAGGCCACAGCACCAACGCGTTTGCCGGGTTGGGGAGCGCGCTCCAAGGAGCGTTCAAACCGCCGTCATCGTCGGGCGGCGGTGGCGGAGGCTTCTCGGGTGGTGGCGGTGGTGGTGGCGGAGGCGGCGGGGGAGGCGCCTGGTAGCCACAACCGGGAGGGCCGGAGGGTGGACGTGAAGCAGAGGAGAAGACTGATCGTCGTCTACGTGGCCGTGGCCATCCCGATGGCGCTGGGCACGCTTGTCTGTCGGGATTCGGGTCAGTGGCTGTTGGGTTCGGTCTCTGCGTGCGTTTGGGGGCGCAAGCCTGGCCGGCTTTGCTCTGATTCTTCGAGCTGAGCGGCCGCGGAACAGAACGGACTCCGCACATGGCCGGTCAGACTCGGGCTCTTGACCACCGGGCGAACACGAGCGATCCCGCGAGTGTCCATGCTGCCGCTGCCGCGAACATGATCGGATAGCTCCCATACCTGATTGCTGCGCCGAGGATCGGCCCACCAATCAGTGTCCCGAGGTCGAGGAGACCGGTGAAGATCGCCACGGCCGAGCCCCGATCCTCGGTGGGGGCGGTGGTGACGACCATCGACAGCATGATCGGGAAGATGTACGCATGGCCGGCACCACAAAGAAGGCCGGCCACGACGATGGCAGCACTGCTGTGTGCAAGTGACAGCGTAAGCAGCCCGACGGTCATCGAACCCAAAGCCGGGTAGAGCACTCTCATCGTGCCAACCCGATCTGGGAGCGAGGCGCCGAACAAACGCAGCGCGATCGCTATGCCCGAGTAGGCGGCGAAGAACGCGCCGACCGAGCCGATGCCCGTCTCGACTACGAACGTCTTGATGAACGTGAAGTATGCGGTGAGGGCGATCGCGAAGACGAGGCCGAGCCACCACAAGGGCAGCAGGCTCTTGGAGGTGACCGACTGCATGAATTTGTGTGGAGGCTCCTCGGTTGGTTCGCGCTCGTCCTTCAGAGGGATCGACAGAATGAGGGCGATGATGGCGAAACCCAGCGCAACGAGGAACAGCGTGGTGAACGTGCCTCTGGAGAGGATGAGGTCGCCGAGCAATCCTCCCAGGGCGATCGGCAGGAGCCCTGAGACTCCGAAGAGGGCGAGTCCCTCGGTCCTCCTGGCGGCGGGGACCTGATCCGCACCGTAGGTGAAGAGGGATGTGAAGAGCAGGGCCGCAGCAAAACCATGAAGGATCCTCACGACATAGATCCATGGGCCGAGGGTCGAGACGGTCAGGTAGAGGGCGAGCACGCCGACGTTGAGGAGGTTGCCGGCGATGATCACCGGGCGCCGGCCATACACATCCATGGCTTGGCCCACCCAGGGGCGCACGACGACGGACGCCAGCGCGGTGAGTCCGACGAGAAATCCGATCTCGACCTCCCCTGCACCGAGGCCGAGCAGGAATCCAGGGAACTGCACGAACAGCGACCACGCCATTTCCTGAGTCAGATTGGCGATCCAGGCGAGCACGAACCGTCTCGTAAACAGCATCGGGAGAGCGTAGGCGCTTCCACTCAATTCTCGTCAGAGCTGGCAGTACATATTCCGGCCGGCAGTGACGAGAGCGGGGGAGGGCCCGGATTTTGGCCCTGCCGCCGCGGGTAGGCTCAGGCTCTGAGCAAGGAGGCATGTGGCTACCGAGTACCAGCTTCGTACCTACCGGGTCTCACCCGGCAGGATGAGTGATTTCCTGTCAATCTTCCCGCAGGTTGTCGAGGCTCGCCGAGCGGTCGGATTCGATGTGGTGGGGGCGTGGACCATTCCCGAAGAGAACATGTTTGTGTGGATCGTGTCGACCGATCGGCCTGGGGGTGTGGAGGCGGCATCAAAGGCGTACTACCAGTCGGACCTCCGCAGAGCCATCGAGCCGGAACCGGCGAAGCTGCTCGACACGATCGAAACCAAGATCATGAAGGCGGTTCCATTGGCAGAGGGGGAATCATGAGCGCTCGAATCCTGGAGGGTCGTTCGGTCGCAACTGCGGTGAAAGATGAAGTCGCCGAAGCAGTCGCCCAGATCCCAAAGAAGATAGGCCTTGCGACGGTACTCGTCGGAGACGATCCGGCGTCGCACGTCTATGTCCGCTCCAAGCGTCGTACAGCCGAGAAGGTGGGGATCGCCTCGATCCATCACGAGCTGCCGGACACTACGCCTCAGAAGGAACTCGAGGACCTGGTTCGGTCACTCAACGCCGATGACGACGTCGACGGGATCCTCGTTCAGCTTCCGCTTCCCGATCACCTTGACGAGCAGCGGATCACGACACTGATCGACCCCGGCAAGGACGTCGATGGACTTCATCCTCACAACCTTGGGCTACTCGCTCTTGGCAGGCCGGCGCTGGTGGCCTGCACCCCCCGGGGCGTCATGCGCATCCTTGACCATTACGGCATCGAAACGTCGGGAGCCCGCGCGGTCGTCGTGGGCCGGTCGATCCTCGTGGGTCGCCCGCTCGGGTTGCTGCTGGGGCTGAAGGGGACCGACGCGACCGTCACGATGGCGCACTCTCGAACGAAGGATCTCGGAGAGGTCACACGGGAGGCGGACATCCTGGTCGCGGCTATCGGCCGGGCCAAGATGATCGGCCCGGATGACGTGAAACCAGGCGCCACGGTGATCGATGTTGGGATCAATCGGATCGAAGAGGGACTTGTTGGCGACGTCGACTTCGAGAAGGTCGCCGAGGTTGCCGGCGCGATCACGCCGGTGCCGGGAGGGGTCGGTTTGATGACGGTTGCCATGTTGATGGACAACACGGTGATGGCGGCCCGAATGCACGTGGGATAATCGGCTCGAAAGGAGATCACACATGGCAGCGCCAATCACGATGGAAGCAGGCGAACTCGTCGTTCCAGACGAACCGATCATCCCGTTCATCGAGGGGGACGGCACCGGACCGGACATCTGGAGTGCCTCCCGCTACGTGTTCGACTCGGCGGTCGAGAAGGCATACGGTGGACGCCGCTCGATCGGCTGGAAAGAGGTCCTCGCCGGCCAGAAGGCCTTCGACGAAACAGGGGAGTGGCTTCCCGAAGAAACGGTCGATGCGTTCCGCACGTATCTCGTCGGGATCAAAGGCCCCCTGACCACACCGGTGGGGGGCGGCATCCGCAGCCTCAACGTTGCACTGCGCCAGCTACTCGACCTCTACGTCTGCCTCCGTCCGGTGCGCTACTTCGACGGTGTGCCTTCGCCGGTGAAGCACCCCGAACTGATCGACATGGTCATCTTCAGGGAGAACACAGAAGACGTGTATGCCGGACGCGAGCTGGAGGAAGGAACCCCCGAGGCGAAGCAGCTCCTCGAGTTCTTTCACGACAAGTTCGGGTGGGATCTTCGGCCCGATAGTGGACTTGGTATCAAGCCGATTTCCGAGACGGGATCGAAGCGGCTGATTCGAGCAGCGATCGCCTATGCGCTGAAGAACGATCGCAAGTCGGTGACGCTCGTCCACAAGGGCAACATCATGAAGTTCACCGAGGGTGCGTTCCGCAGCTGGGGCTATGAGCTCACGAGAGACGAGTTCGAGGATCGTGCCGTCGGCTGGAATGACTGCGACGGGCAGCCCGGCGATAGGCTCCTCGTCAAGGATGTGATCGCAGACGCGTTCCTTCAGCAGATCCTCACCCGTCCTGCCGAGTACGACGTGATCGCCACAATGAACCTGAACGGGGACTACATATCGGACGCTCTCGCAGCTCAGGTTGGTGGGATCGGAATCGCCCCCGGCGGCAACATCAACTACGAGAACGGCATCGCGATCTTCGAAGCTACCCATGGAACGGCACCCAAGTACGCCGGTCAGGACAAAGTGAACCCCGGATCTCTGATCCTTTCGGGTGAGATGATGTTCCGCTACCTCGGCTGGCACGAGGTGGCAGACCTCATCATCAAAGGTCTCGAAGGGGCGATCACCGACAAGATCGTCACCTACGACTTCGCCCGATTGATGGACGGGGCGACGAAGGTGAAGACGTCGGAGTTCGCACAGGCGATGGTTGAACGGATGTAGGGCGGGACGTGCCTGCTGCTTTGCCCGGTCCTTCGGGCTCTTGGGGAGAAGACGGGCCGTTGCTGTGAGGTGTCAGGTCGCCAGCTCGTCCAGGTCCTCGAGCAGGGCGGTGCGGTCGCGTTCTTTCTCCACACGTGGTGCGAGATCTCTGGCAGCAGCGACGTATTGGTCGCGTTCACTGCCTTCGACCCCGCGAGCGAGAGCTTCGTAGGCGTAGGCCTCATAGAACGGTGGAAGGTCGTGAGTCTTGCAGAGCTGGAGGGACGCCCGGGCGTGGCGGATTGCCTCATTGTGGACGCCGGCGAGCGCGTACACCCTGGAGAGCTGCCAGGCGGCAACGGTCAGGTTGAGAGGGGTGCAATCTCGCGCCTGAGTCCAGTGCCAACGTGACGCATGGGCCAGATCGATCATCTGGTCGATTTCTTCAGGGGTCCGGGCGGGTTGTTCGATTAGGTCCCATGCTGCGTTGAAGCACTGGGCCGCGAGCTCTCGATGGGTCACGTTTCACCTCCATATATCACGCTACACCGGCCACTGCCGCTCCGTATGGCACCTGCAACGGACACATGGCCGTGTGACCTGTCCCGAACCCAGGGCTCAGGAGCGTGTTTTTCGCGGCTGCGAGCCCTGGGTTCGGGGAGGTGGCGACCCTCGGTGGTCTACCAGAGTTCGACGTAGGCCAGAAGAGGTACGTCGGGGCTGCCGGGTCCGGCATCCCGGTAGTCCCACAACTCAACCCAGAAGCGGACTCCGTCGTCACGTGTGAAGATGCCCTGGTAGTGGGGAGCCTGGTCGACATCCACACGAGTGAACGTTCCGGATAGACCCCTGCTGGTCAGCTGATCTTCGATGTCGGGTCCGAGCGACAGGTGGTCTTCGATGGTGGCGGGAAGCTCGAAGTAGATCGCGTCGCGGTGGGTGGCCCCAGGAGCGGCGGTCACGAGGGCCGCCTCGTCGTAGAGAATCTGGCTGCTCACGACTTCAGTCGATCCCGCAGGAATCCACGGCTTGCCCGCGGCCAGGTTCTGCGCGCTGGCGTCGAGCCATTGCTCGACCCAGTGCGTGTGGTTGTCGGGGATCCAGTTGGCCATCCCCATCACCACCATCGCAACGGACTCCGCCATGTCTTCGGCCGGTCCGAGGGCTCCGTAGTCCGTGGCTGCCGGTCCGTCGAGATGCCAGGCGGCGTGGAACGGATCTGAGGACGCATCGCTCCAGCCGGTCGCTTCTGCGAAGTCGCGGACGAGCTGTGAACCGTTGGCAGGATCCACCTGATCGAGGCGCCCGTCGAGCACCGCGCCGATGTAGTCCGGCTCGAGGGTCATGAACTGCGCGACGTGGACCAGTTCGTGTGCCACGACGCGGGCGAGGTCGAACCGGGAAGTGCCGTGTCCGAATGGATCGAACGTTCGGTCGACCAGGTAGATGTCGGGCCCGATCGTGAACGACATCGCCTTTCCGACCGTCTCTGCCTCCGGAGCCGACGTGACCCTGACGAACTCGCGCGGTGTGGCCCGATCCATGAGCTGCGGGGGAATCTCGTCGAGGGCAACACCCAGCAGATCGAGCTGGGTCGGGTCGGCGTGTGCCGTCGAGCCGACCACAGTGAGTCCGTCGACGGTGCGCTGCCAGACGACGTCATCGAAAGGTGCCGCGCCGAGTTGAGCCAGAAGCTTCGTGTTCTCGAGGTTGAGTGAGATGTTGTGCTGGGCCGGAGGCGCCGCGACACACGACGCGAGGGCGAGGGCGAGTGTCAGTGTGAGGAGGCGTCGCACACGAGGATGGTAGAGGTGTGGGTCCGCTTCGATCGCGGGTTCGGCAGTTCAGCCGTCAGATGGGACGTGGTTGCACTCGAGTCGGAATCGATTTGGCAACCTCGCAGCCCTGGCAGAAGTACGGAATACGGGGTGCGTCCGGCAGAGCGAGGCCGTGCAGGGAAGGGCACGGCGCGTTCCTACTCACGACACAAGACTCAGAACCCAAGACCAAGGACTCAAGACGCCGGACAACACCCTTCCTGATTGCGTTAGCCTTCGCTGAGAGGTCGCGAGCCAAGGAGCTGGCAGATGAGCAAG
>CAZBXV010000043.1:0-16842 GCA_964496205.1 uncultured Acidimicrobiia bacterium | reverse complement strand
TTGTGGAGGATCGGCCTTCAGGCGTACGCTGCCACGCTCGACACCCTTCCTCGCGGTTTCACCGAGAGCCTCGGCAACCTCACGCCGAGTGTCGGGAGTGCGTTCGTGAAGGTTGGGGTGCTCGTTGTTGTTTCCATTGCTCTGACGACCTGGCTGCTGCGGGCACGTGATCATGTGGTTGGCGACGGCGACTAGCCAGTGACCCCAACCTCCAGCCCTGGGTTCGCAGGGAGATGGGGCTATTCCTGTCTTCTGCCCTGCCTGAGACCGGCGAAGTAGGTTGCGGTCGCGACACCAGCGGCACCGGCGACGGCAGTGGTCGTGCCGATGACCCGCTTTGCCGTCTTCGAGAACTCGATGATTGGCCAGCCGCGCTGGGAGGCAACTGATTCGAGGGCCCGGTCAGGGTTCACGGCAACCGGGTGGCCTACGAGTTCCAACATCGGCAGATCCGAGATCGAGTCGGAGTAGGCATACGAGAGGCGGAGGTCGTAGCCCCGCTTGGAGGCGAGCTTGTTGATGGCGACTGCCTTGCCCTTGCCGTAGCAGAACGGCTCCGAAAGCCGTCCGGTGTAGACACCCTCCATGATCTCTGAAACCGTACCGATCCCTCCGGTGAGGCCGGCTGCCTCTGCGAAGGCCTCGACGATCTCGATGGGGGAGGCCGACACGATATAGGTGTCGCGACCGGCTGAATCGTGTAGGTCGATCAACGCCTGAGACTCGCGTCTCACGGCATCGAGGAGCTGAGCGATGACCTCATCACCGAGCTGCTCGAGTTCGGACACGGACTGACCCTTGATGGCTTCGAGGATCCTGTCACGGACGGCGTCGGCCTTCTCATCCGAAGAGCCGCCGAAACGGAACAAGACGGCATTGATACCGTCGGAGACCAGCTCGCTCGTGGTCACCATGCCATGTCGCCATGCCGCCATGCCGAATGCGAACACCGACGACCCGGAGATCAGGGTCCGGTCCAGATCGAAGAACGCTGCTGCAGAATCGTCCATGCATCAAGGCTAGTGATCCACGAAACGGGAGCACCAGCCGTCCCCTTCGGCAAGGTGCGTAAACTCGGCGGCATGCCACGTGAGCTCCTGCTCGACACCGTTCGCCGATTCGTCGAGGCTGAGATCCAGCCGCTGGAGGCCCCGTTTCTGACCGGCGGCTTCGCATCGGTCGAGCCGAGGCTCGCAGAACTCCGCGCAGCGGTGAAGCGGTTGGGATTGTGGGCACCGCATGTTCCGGCCGAGGCCGGCGGCGCCGGCTTGTCGCTTATCGAGTTCGCGGGAGTGAGTGAGGAGCTTGGGCGTACTCCACTTGGACACTACGTGTTCAATGCTCAGGCGCCGGACGTGGGGAACATGGAGCTCCTGCTCACACACGGCGACGAGTCACAGAAGGACGCATGGCTGCGCCCCCTGATCGACGGGTCGATCAGATCGAGTTTCTCAATGACCGAGCCAGGCCGTGCCGGATCGAATCCGACCTGGCTTGCGACCAGCGCAACACGAGAGGGGAACGAGTACGTCATCAACGGGGACAAGTGGTTTACGACGGGTGCGGAAGGGGCAGCGTTCACCATCGTGATGGCGGTCACGAATCCCGAGTCGAGGGAGCGTCACCGAAAAGCGAGCATGATCATCGTGCCGTTCGAGACTCCAGGGCTCGAGCTGGTGAGGAACACCTCCGTGATGGGGGAGAGGGGCTCGGGGTGGGCCAGCCACGCCGAGGTCGCATTCACCAACTGCCGAGTTCCAGTCTCGAACAGGATCGGAGACGAAGGTGCTGGGTTCGTACTTGCACAAGAGCGGCTAGGTCCTGGACGAATCCATCACTGCATGCGTTGGATAGGCATCTGCGAACGGGCCATCGAGATCATGGCGAAGCACGCCGTCGACCGGGAGTTGCGGCCGGGTGATCCCCTCGCGTCCCGGCAGGTGGTTCGCCACTGGATCGCAGATTCCAGAGTGGACGTCGACGCGTCCCGCCTCATGGTCATCGACGCAGCCCAGAAGATCGAGCGGGACGGTCCACGTGCCGCCCGTACACAGGTGTCCGCCATCAAGTTCTTCGTGGCCGACGTGCTGGGGCGCGTTCTCGACAGGACGCTTCAGGTTCTCGGTGGTCTGGGAATGACCGACTACACCCCGATCGCATTCTGGTATCGGCACGAACGCGCAGCTCGCATCTATGACGGTGCCGACGAGGTTCATCGCGATCTCGTTGCACGTGCGGAACTTGCCAAATACATGCGATGAACCAGGCGCAACCTGTACGACGCGGCGAAGAGCTCGACCTCGAAACGCTGCGACCATGGATCGAGCAGCAACTCGGGGTAGAGGGATCCATCCGAGTTGAGCAGTTCCCGGCGGGTCACTCGAACCTCACCTACCTGATCCACATGGGTGACCGGGAAGTGGTGCTCCGGTGTCCACCCAGAGGAGCCCGCGTCCGTTCGGGACACGACATGGGTCGCGAGTACAGGCTCCTCAGAGGACTTCAGCCGGTATGGCCGAAGGTCCCTGTGCCGTTGGCCTTCTGCGCCGACGAGTCGGTCATCGGTGCGCCGTTCTATCTCATGAGTCGGGTGGAAGGCGAGGTTCTGCGGGCAACGAGCCCGCCACCCGACCCCGAAACCATGAGTCGGGTATGCAGGGAGTTCGTCTCCACCTTTGTCGAAATCCACGGAGTCGACGTCGAACGTGCCGGACTCGGGTCCCTTGGCCGTCCGGAAGGGTACGTGCGCAGACAGGTCGAAGGATGGGCGAAGAGATGGCAGAAGGCCTCCATCGATCCGGCGCCGTCCATCGATGCAACGATCATGTGGCTAGTCGCTCATCAGCCGGGGGAGTCCGGCACGGCACTTATTCACAACGACTTCAAGCTCGACAACCTCGTCCTCGACCCGAACGACCTCGGGCGCGCTCGAGCGGTGCTCGATTGGGAGATGGCAACACGTGGAGACCCACTCATGGACCTGGGATCGAGTCTGGCCTACTGGGCGGAGGCAGGCGACCCGCCCACGATGAGAGGCATCGCTGGAGGACCAACGATGGCGCCAGGAGCGATGACACGATCGGAGATCGTGAACAGCTACTCCAAGGTTGCCGGCGTCGAGGTAGGAGACATGGTCTTCTACTACGTGTTCGGCTTGTTTCGACTCGCGGTCATCGCGCAACAGATCTACTACCGCTACCACCACGGGTTCACGGCCGACCGGAGGTTCGCCGGGTTCGGGACGGGAGCACTCATGCTCGGCGATGTCGCCCAACGAGTGATCGCAGATCGCCGGATCTAGTGGTGTGTTCGACCCGACGACTGGCGCACCTTGTGGTGGAAGGCACCGCCTTCCAAGAGGGCGATGATCGAACTGAGCTCATCTGGCGCGTTACCCTGTTCCCATGGCAGCAGACGAAGAACGCATCGCACTGTTCCTCGACTACGAAAACCTCGCCATCGGTGCGAGGGACCAAGGGCTTCAGTTTGATCTGAGGCCCGTCGCCGACGCGCTCGCCGAACGGGGCAGGGTCGTCGTCCGCAAAGCCTATGCGGAGTGGTCGTCGTTCGCGGACGACAGCAGGATGCTGGTTCGTCACAACGTCGAACTGATCGAGATTCCTCAAAGGATGGGCGCTGTCCGCAAGAACGCCGCCGACATCAAGATGGCCGTCGACGCAATCGAGCTGGCCTTCGAACGCGGGTATCTAACCACGTTCGTGATCGGCACCGGCGACAGCGATTTCACGCCACTCGTTCACAAGCTGCGCTCGCTGGATAAACAGGTGATCGGGGTCGGCGTCAAAGAGTCGACATCGGCGTTGTTGCCGCCGGCATGTGACGAGTTCTTGTTCTACGAGCGGCTGAAGGGTGTGGAGGCACCAGCCAAGTCGCGAACCAAGAAGGAGACGATAGAGCCCGAGGAACCACAGGAGAACGGGTCACTCGACGACCTCATCCCGCTCGTCACCCAGACGCTCTCGGGGCTTCAGAGCACGTACGGAGGTGCGGTCGTCGCGTCGAGTCTGAAGCGTGCGATCCTGCGCAAGGACCCGACGTTCTCCGAGTCGGACTACGGGTTCCGAGGATTTGGCGAACTGCTCCGTCATCTTGAGTCGAGCGGGGCGATCGAGTTGGGCGAGGGACCTGCGAGGGGCGACCCGGTCGTGTCGTTCTCCGAGAAAGGGCAAGGGGAGGAGGGGGCGTTCGCGCTTCTCCGCAAGGTCGTCGCCGACGCGCAGTCCGCCGGCAGCTTTCCGCTTCTCTCCGGTCTGAAGAACCAGCTTCGCAAGGTGGAACCGGGATTCTCGGAGAAGCGCTACGGGTTCAGTGGGTTCCTCCAGTTCTGCAAGGGGGCGCGCACACGAGGAATCATCGATCTTCGGTGGGACGACGACGCGGGTGACTATGTAGTGAGCGTCGGCTGACCGTTGCAGGATGAGGGGCCCCGAAGGGCCCCTTTGCTACGAGGATCGGCTCGATCAGGGCCAGATACCTCGGTGGCTTGCCGCTCTCGCACACCGGCCGACCGCAACGATGTATGCGGCTGTCCGTAGATTCGGATGGCCGATCATCTCACCGGGATGTGTGGCCGCCCAGTTCGACCTCGTGTCGTCCAGATGTTCGCCGGCTTCGGTGAGGGCCGAGACGACTTTGTCGGTGGCCCGGTACATCTTCCTGCGCAGCTTCGTGTGCACCTCATCGGCATCCCACTGCTGGTCCTCGATGTTCTGGACCCACTCGTAGTACGACACGACCACGCCGCCGGCGTTCGCAAGGATGTCCGGGAGAACCGGGATGCCCTTGTCGAACAGGATGCGGTCTGCTGCCGGTGTCGTCGGTCCATTTGCTGCTTCGACGATCACCTGAGTGTCGATCCGGCCTGCGTTCTCAGCGGTGATTTGGTTTTCGAGCGCAGCCGGGATGAGGATGTCGCACGGGACCTCGAGTACTTCGAGGTGGCCGAGCTGCTTGGTGGCGTCGAGGCCGACGACACTCCCCGTCCGATCCTTGAACTCCTCGATACGTGAGACTTCGATTCCGTTCGGATCGAACACACCGCCCTGAGAATCGCTCACCGCGACGATCGTCGCACCCGCCTGGTCGAACAGGGTCGCTGCGTTGCGGCCCGCGTTGCCGAATCCTTGAATGGCCACCGTGGCGCCCTTCAGGTTCGACAGGCCGACGACCTGGCCCAGTTCGACGAACCGCTCGGTTACGAACAGGGCTCCCTGTGCAGTGGCAGTGGCACGTCCGAGCGACCCGCCGAGCTCGAGTGGCTTGCCGGTGACGACCGGCCGGTTGTTCTGACCCGGGTGCATCATCGAGTAGGTATCGAAGATCCACGCCATCGTCTGCGCGTCTGTGTATACGTCCGGTGCGGGGATGTCCGTGTAGGGGCCGATGTTGGAGCCCAGGGAGGCGATGAACCGCCGTGTGATCGACGCCTTTTCGTGGGCCGAGAGCGTGCGCGGGTCTACTTGGACCCCGCCCTTGGCCCCGCCGAAGGGGATGTCGACGAGGGCGCACTTGAGTGTCATCCACGCAGCCAGCGCTCGGACCTCGTCTTCGTTGACCTGCGGGTGGAAGCGAATCCCACCCTTGCCAGGACCGCGGACCGACGAGTTCAGAACGCGGTACCCGTAGAACACCTCGATCTCACCATTGTCGCAACGAATCGGGAGTGTCACCTTGACCGTCTGTTCGGGTTCGAACAGCCACTCGGCCAGACCTGGCGATAGGACGAGCTCGTGGATGTACGGAATCACCTCCTCGAACTGCTGGCGAGCAATGTGATTCGGGTTGAGATCCTCGACGCGCCCAGACGCGTTCATGCTGCCTCCTTGGGAGCTGCCGGTTGGGTGTGCGTGCATCCGCCGCTCATGGTGAGCGTGGTCTCGGCTCGAAGGTGCGATCCCGGACCGTGCACGTTGCCGAGTCTACGGGAACGGACACGGCTTGTGCACAGGGATTCCTATGGGTCAGATGCCTGAGCATTATCAGGGCAAATGAGCCGGTTCGACCGGCAGGGTGGGTCTTTGAGTGTGCAAGACTTGTCGAGTCGAGAGGAGTGCACTCATGAGGAGTTGGGCCGAGCCGTTCAAGATCAAGATGGTGGAACCGATCAAGCTGACCACCAGAGAGGAACGGGAGCGGGCAGTTCGAGACGCCGGCTACAACACGTTCCTGCTGCGTTCCGACGACGTGTACATCGACTTGCTGACCGACTCGGGCACCTCCGCGATGAGTGATTACCAGTGGGCGGGCCTGATGCTCGGTGACGAGGCCTACGCAGGCTCGAGGAGCTTCTACCACCTGGTCGAAGCCGTCGCCGATGTCTACGGGTATCCGGAATTGATCCCGACGCACCAAGGCAGGGGCGCCGAGCATCTCCTGAGCCAGATCCTCATCAAGCCCGGCGACGCCATTCCTGGGAACATGTACTTCACGACCACCCGCTTCCACCAGGAGTACGCCGGCGGGACGTTCGTCGATGTGATCATTGACGAAGCACATCAGCCTTCGAATCGACATCCGTTCAAGGGCAACGTCGACATGGACAAGCTGAGAGCCGTCGTCGAGGAGTATGGGGCCAATCGGGTGCCGTACATCTCGTTGGAGACCAACGTCAACATGGCCGGCGGTCAACCGGTGTCGATGCAGAACCTGCGTGAGGTGTACGAGTACTGCCAGAGCCAGGACATCCTCGTGATGCTCGACGCGACGCGGGCGCTCGAGAACGCCTACTTCATCCAGCAGCGTGATCCCGACTACTTCGACACACCGATCCGGGAGATCCTCCGGGAGATCTGTTCATACTCGGACGGTGCCACCGTGTCGTCCAAGAAGGACAACCTGGTGAATATCGGAGGCTTCCTGGCCTTGCGTGATCCAGAGCTCGCTCGGCGTGCCCGAGCCTTGCTGGTTGCCTTCGAGGGGCTTCACACCTATGGCGGCATGTCGGGTCGCGACATGGAGGCGCTCGCACGAGGCATCGAGGAGATGGTTGACGCCGACGATCATGTGCGCGCACGTGTCGGTCAGGTCGAGTACCTCGGCCACAGCTTGGAGAAGGCCGGCATCCCGATCGTGCTTCCGATCGGAGGACATGGCATCTTCCTCGACGCGATGTCCATCCTTCCCCAGATCCCTCAGGACCAGTTCCCTGCCCAGGCGCTGACCGCCGCGATCTATCTCGACTCAGGGGTGCGTGGCATGGAGCGGGGCATCGTGTCGGCAGGGCGTGACGCGGAAACCGGTGAACATCACTACCCGAAACTCGAGTTGGTGCGCCTCGCAATCCCGCGGCGCGTCTACACACAGGCCCACATGGATGTGGTCGGCGAGTCGGTGGTGAGTGTCTACGAGAATCGTGAGACCTTGCGTGGTCTGGAGTTCACCTACGAGCCGCCGGAGCTCCGCTTCTTCCAGGCGAGGTTCGCGCCGATTCGTGACTGATCGAGCGTCGAAGATGAGGACCGGAGGTTCGCCGAAGTAGTCTTCGTCGTCGGATGAGACGATTCTTCACTTCTGAGCAGGCCCACCGCGCCCACGAACAGTGGGACACGGCACGCTTCCTCGGCATGGCCGTCATCGTTGGTGTCCTGGTGGGGGCAGG
The DNA here is from genome assembly GCA_964496205.1 of uncultured Acidimicrobiia bacterium. Lineage (GTDB taxonomy): Bacteria > Actinomycetota > Acidimicrobiia > Spongiisociales > UBA4744 > CAYLHS01. Next base: position 9,224 of record CAZBXV010000043.1, on the reverse strand, counting down.
CGCATCGTTGCTGATCTTTCTCATAAAGTCGATGGGAGATGTTGTCAATCTGATCCCCTGGGGACGATGGACCCCCCTGCTCGTGCTTCCCGTCGGAATCCTGATCGCGTGGGCGGTCGCGAGTCGGTTTGCACCGGAGGTGGAAGGCGATGGCGTGCCGGCAACCATCGAAGGACTGACGATTCGGTCCGGGTATCTCCCTACCCGGGCGGTGTTCTTCAAGTATGTCGCGACGACGCTCACCCTTGGGGTCGGTGGTTCGGGCGGTCGTGAGGGACCGATCGCGCAGATCGGGGCGACGATCGGATCATCGATTGCGCGCCACACGAATCTGGGAGAAGACCAGGTGCGAAGCCTCGTCGCCGCCGGTGCCGGTGCGGGGATCGCCGCCAGTTTCAATGCCCCGATCGCAGGGATGCTCTTCGCCATGGAGGTCATACTCCGGACCTTGTCGATCCGCCACCTCTCCGCGGTGGTTGTGGCGTCCGTGGCATCGGCCGTCACCACCTACAGCCTGACCGGGCGTGAGTTGATCTTGAGAGCGCCCGCATACGGCCTCATCGAAGGTCACGAGTGGCAGGAGCTGATCGTCTACGCACTCGTTGGCATCATCGCTGCGATCTTGGCCTGGGGCTTTCTACGGATGATGGGAGCCACCGAACGCCTGGCCGGCAGGCTTCAAGGGTGGACCCGTCCGCTGGCGATCGGGTTGGTCATTGCGGCTATCGGACTGATGTCGAGTGAGGTCACCGACTGGAGCGTTCTCGGCACCGGCCAGAGCTTCGTCGCAGAGATCGTGAAGGTGACGCAGTCCGGGAACGAGATCTGGTGGGCGTTGATGGTGCTCGCTGTGCTCAAGATGGTTGCCACGTCGCTGACGATCGAGTCGGGTGGTGCTGGCGGCGCCTTCATGCCGAGCCTGTTCATCGGGGCGGCGTTCGGAGCGGGACTCGCGGAGCTGTTGGCGCCGATCTGGACCGTGACCGCGCTTCGACCCGGCCCGTTCGCCGTCGTCGGAATGGCTGCGATGTTTGCTGCGGTCGCGCGTGCGCCGATGACGTCGATCCTCATCGTGTTCGAGATCACAACCGACTACGGCCTCGTGCTCCCTCTGATGCTTGCCGTGTCGCTGGCGACGTTGATCGCGGACGTGCTCAGCCCAGAGAGTGTCTACACGATGCCCCTGATCCGCAAAGGGATCCGACTGGTTCGATCGTCGGAGGTGGATGTACTCGACGCTGTCACGGTGGGGGACGTGATGTCGACCCAGGAGCCCCTGACTCCACACATGACGTTGGAGGAGGCCAAGGACATTCTCGACATGCACGGACATCATGGCGCAGCCGTGCTGGACCATGGCAAGCTGGCCGGGGTGCTCAGCATGGCAGACATCCTGCGGGTTGGGATGTCGGGCATCGTGGCGGACGCCATGACCGCCAAGCCGGTGACAGTGACCGACCGCTTTCCCGTCAGTGAGGCGTTGGAGCGGATGGCTGCCCTTCGTGTGTCCAGATTGCCGGTGGTTTCAGAGGACGATCCGACGCATCTGATAGGGATGTTCCGTCGTGGAGATGTGGTCAAGGCGTATCACATCGCGCTGGGTGCTGTCACGGGTGTGCAAATGGCGAGAGAGCGACTGCGTCGCAGATCAGAACCCGGAGTGTCGTTCTTCGAGGTTCAGGTGCCTCCACGTTTGAGCGGAAGACTGCTGAAGGATGTGCCCTGGCCTCACGACTGCACGCTCGTGTCGATCCGGCGGCGTACGATCGTATATGTCCCGCGAGGCAGTTCGACACTCGAAGCGGGAGACGTGGTGACGGTGTTTGGCACGACCGAAGCCAAGGATCAGCTCGTCGAGCTCTTGGAGCACGAAGGGCCGACCGACGTCATGTAGACGTGCCGCAGGAGGTGGCGTGAGCGTTCGCAAAGGCATGCGCGTACGGGAACTCACCAAGAAGGTGGGGCAGATCGGCCGCACAGGCGTGGTTGTCGGTATCAGGAATGGCATCGTCGAGGTTCGTTGGGACGACGGCCGGGTGAGCACACTGTCAGGCGCGATGCTGGTGCCCGCCGAGACCCGCTAGGCGACACCGGTCGATGTCTCCGCAGCGGAGGCGGCGACCGGAAGCGTGAGCACGAAGGTGCTCTGGGGCCTGCGGGTGTAGGTGAGGTCCCCTTCCATGAGCCGTGCGAGGTGTCGAGACACGGTTAGTCCGAGGCCGACCGAGTTGGGCTGGGAACCGGGTGTGTGTGCTCGTCCGTAGGGTTCGAAGATCTTCTCTTCGAGGCCGGGACTGATTCCCGGACCGTTATCCGAAACGGCGAGTTCGATGTGGCCGTCGTGTTCCGTCGACGTGATACGCACCTCGTTGCCGCCGTATCTGATTGCGTTGGTGAGTAGGTTGCGGACGATCTGACGGACCCTTGTCGGATCGGCCCACGCCTGCGCCATGCAGAACTCTGTCTCGATCTTCGAGCCGGCCAGGCCGAGGCCCGTGAGGACGCCGCTCACCTGATCCTCGATATCGACTGTCTCCGGTGCGATCGTCACTTTGCCGATATCGGCTCGGGCGGCGACGAGGAGGTCCTCGACGATGTCGGCCACTTCTGTTGCTTGGTCTGCGATCAGGCCTATGAACTCGGTGGTTTCTTTCGTGGAGAACATCTCCCAGGATCGGCGCAGTTCCTGCGCGAGCCCGACGACGGCAGTGAGTGGGGTTCTCAGTTCGTGGGAGACCGATGCGACGAATTCGTCTTTCGATTCGACGAGTTGCTCGAGACGCCGCTGTGTTTCGACGCGTTCGACGAGATCTCGGAATGTGGCTGAGACGTGGGTGATACGGTCGTCGTCGTCCCGGTGCGCAACGACGACGGCGGACCCAGGAACGACGTCGCCGGAGGGAGTCTTGATGTTGACGTCGCCTTCCCACATGTTGGAGACGACGAGTTCGGAGAAGATGTCGGACACACTGGTTTCGCTTGACTCGTCGACGAGTTCGGCGATGTCGAGAGCGCCAAGTTCATGCTGGTCGCCGAATCCGTACCAGTCGCGGGCTGCGCTGTTTGCATACTTGACCCGCCCTTGGATGTCGAGGATGGCGACCAGGTCGGTGGTGGCTTCGAGGATGCCGATCATGTTGTCGCGGTCGGACTCCGCGTTGCGCTGTTCGGTGATGTCCCTGACGAGTCCGAGAAGCAGCTCAGGTTCTCCTTCGGCATCGTACACCAAGGTCATCGTGAGTTCGACCCACACTGGATGTCCGTCGGCATGCAGGTATCGCTTGGTGGTGCGGTAGGAGGGGATGACACCAGAAACGAGTTGCTGGCGAAGGTCGGTGTCGACCGTTTGGTCGTCGGAGTGTGTCAGTTTCTCGATTTTCGAACCTCGAAGCTCCTCGACCGGCCTGCCCAGCATGCCTGACAGACCGGAGTTGGCGGCGACGATGAGATGATCGAGCGTGGTTGCCATCACCCCGATGGGGGCATGTTCGAAGATCGCCCGCAACCGCGCTTCCGACTCGCGCAAAGCCCGCTCGGCCTTGTGCCGGAAGGTGGTGTCGACGAGCGCTCCTTCGTAGTACGCGATGTCGCCGTCGGCGTCGTGGACGACTCTGGAACTATCTCGGACCCAGATTTCTTGACCGTCATAGGTGCGAAGCTGCTCTTCGATCCCCAGGAGCTGACCCTCGACCTCGAGCTTGCCCGTCATGTCGTCTCGCCCGCGTGGATCGACGTACGCGTCATGAACGTCCATCTGAAGCATCGATTCCCGGTCGGGGAACTCGAGGAGCTCGACGAGGGCAGGGTTCGCGTCGAGGATCTTGCCCTCCGGACTGGTCCGGTACAGGGCGACAGGGATCCCCTCGAAGAGACTCCGGTACCGTTGCTCGGAGCTACTGAGCGCCTGTTCGGCCGCCTTCTGTTCGGAGATGTCGGAGATCTGGAGGAAGCAGGAGCTCGGGTTTCCGCTCTCATCGTGGATGAGACTCATGACGATTGCCGCCCAGAATTCCGAGCCGTCTGCGCGCACCAGCCGGTCTTCAGCCTTCCAGTGCGTGGGGCCGTCTCCAAGCGCGCACGCGATGCGCTCTTCTGCATCCTCTCGGTCGTCGGGGTTCATGAGATCGCACCACTTCATTCCGATGAGTTGTTCGTGGTCGTAGCCGATCTGTTCGCTGAAGGCGGAGTTCGCCTGGACGATGCGGCCTTCGGTGTCGAAGGTGATCATGCCGGTGGCCGCCCTGTCGAACGACAGTCTGAGGCGTTTCTCGCTGGCGGCGAGATCGGTGGAGGCTCGTTCGAGTATGCCTGCCACAAACGTCATGAACCCTCCGACGAAGATGAGCATCAGGAGGGGAAGGCCGAATTCGACGAACCGGTCGAGCCACGTCAGACCCGACCGGTAGTAGCCGGGGAGGGGCCGCTGCGCAGAGATCACGCTTGCGGCCGCGATCACCAGAATGACGGAAGCTTCAACGCCGATTACCGTCAGCGCTCGCCTGCGCTCCAAGACGATCGGAGCGACCACGGCGACCACGGCGAGGATCAGGTATACGACGGGTACCGATCCGAAGAGCCACCACACGAGACCGATGCCGACTATGTCGAGGGCGAATCCCCACGCGATGCCGGCCCGTCGGGTGAGGAATGTGTTGAGTCCTATGCCCACGCCGGCCGACAGGACAAGCAGTGCGACGTTCACGGATGGCTGGATCGACCAGACGATCACGAGAACCAATGCGCCGAGGAGATAGCCAAAGTGACGGAGCCGCATCAGCAGGCGCGTCAGGCGTTCACGTGGGCCCAAGTCCATGGGATGAATCATCGGCGCTGGCGGGGTGTGTCTTGAGAAGGATGTGACTAGAGACCCAGATGCCGAAGTGACTAGTTACCACCCAATGGGTGGGGTGCCGTCAGAGGTACTGGCCGGTCGATTCGTCGGGGGAGTCGAGCGCTTTTCGGGACCGAACTTCGGCGAGCTGCTGTTGGGCGGCCATCTGCTGGGTCCAGAGGCTCGCCTGGATGCCGTGGAACAGCCCTTCGAGCCATCCGACGAGCTGAGCCTGCGCGACTCGCAGTTCGGACTCGGACGGAACCTGTGACGTGAGGGGGAGGAAGACCTCGTCGAGTTCTTCGCGAAGGTCGTCCGAGAGAGCCTCCTTGAGTTCCGTGAGTGTGGAGTTGTACACGCCGAGGAGCCGCTTGCGGCCGGCCTCGTCGAGTGGCGCTTGGCGGACTTCATCGAGGGTTGCTCTCGTCATGGATGCGATACGGATGAGCTTTGTCGGCTGTGCAACGGTGGGGTCGACGATCTCGGGCTGGGTCGGCTGTTCGTCCATACCTCGAAGCCTACCTCTCTCTGTTTCGGGCCTATTCGCTCATGTAGACTATCGCCAACCAGCAAGGAGCGGCATGAGCGACGAGTACCCGGAGATTCTCGGGACGGCCCATGTGGCCGAGATGCTGGGAATGAACATCCAGATGGTGCGCAAGTATGCCCGCGAGGGTCGGATTCCCGCCTACCGTCTGCCTGGCGGCCGATCCTTCCGCTTCTTCCGCGACGAGATCATCGACTATCTCAAGCAACACCGGGTGACCGAACTGGTCGACGAAGAGGGATAGGGGCGGGCTGGCGCACGTCCAGCACCGAGCAATGGTCCGACACATCTCCGAGCACCTTGCCCCGATCACAGACGTGTCGTGCGTTTGGTGGTGAGCAGCGACCTTCCTCGGGGGGTGAGGGTGTGGGTCACCGGCGTCGATCCCCGCCGAGCTTTTCGGCTGTCTGGCTCTAGATCAGGTCTCCACGGGGGAGGGCTTTGCGGAGAGCTCCTCTGGGATGCCTTTGCTCGTGCGTGTGCAGGGTCCGAAGCTGCCGCGGCTCGCACGGTCGAGACGATCAGCGAGGCGGCGGCTTCGTTCTACGCGCGCCCCGGATTGTCGATTCCGGGGAACTCGAACCCTGCGCCCGCTCGTTGGTCTCCCCGCATGATCACACCGTTGACATCGTTACACAATGTTATATATTCTAGAGTACGCGCTACTGATGTTGAGCGACAAAGGCTATCTGGGTGAAGGGGAGGGCGAGACTGTGCTCATCGGGGGTGACCAGTTGCACATGGTCCCTGGCCACGGCGGTGATCTGAGCGACGATCCCAACAGCGACCAGAGGGGCGATCACTTCGACCTGCTCGCCCGTGATCTCGAACTCGGTGAGCCGCGCGGCGAACGAAGCTGCCCCTCGTGTCCGCCCATGGCCATGTGCGTGGCTCCGACGCGTGACCCATATCGCGATCGGACCTCCGAGATTCACGGCGACGGGCGCGGTGTCGGTTACGACGATCGCCAGATCGCCCGCAGCATGCTCGACTACGCCCGAGACGGAACGCCCGAGCGCCGTCACCATCACCAAGTCACCTCGGGACATCGAATCGAACGCCACATCCTCGAGACGGCGGGATCGTGCCGCCAGGTGGGCCGCATCCTCTTCGGCCTCTTCTGCGTCGAGACGCAGCTCGTGCTCGAGCTTTCTCGTGACGTCGTCCTGATCTTCCACGCGGACCTTCCAGCGGGTGGCAACTCACCCTACAGCATGAATATGATGGGTCGGTCACTGGGAGGCATTGCATGGTGACTGGGAGGCGCAGGCCGTTTGGACGGCTGTCGACGGGGCATTGGGTTGTCCTGCTCGCCGGCCTGGTTGCGGTCGTCCTCAACTACGCCTTTCTGAAATCCCAGAGCCATGAGGTCGAAGTAGCGCTGTCCGCGGTGGATCTTCCCGCGGGCTCCTTCCTCGATCCGTCGACCGTCCAGTTCACTCCGATCCACGCAGACGAGTCCGTCCGGGCGACTCTGCTCACTCGGGAGGACCTCGCGAGTAGAGAGGGGTCGATTCTCGCCCACACCGTTTTCGCCGGGGCACTCCTCTCGAAGGGCGACTTCATCGTGTCAGGGGATGGACTGAGAGCGATGAGTCTCTCGATCGATCGTGATCGTGCCGTGGGGGGACTCCTGAAGCGCGGCGATACGATCGACGTTGTCGTATCGGAAGCTGGAACGGCGCGGTATGTACTCGTCGGGGCCGAAGTCCTATCGGTGTCCGACTCGTCGGGAGCTCTCGGAAGCGGATACTCGGTGACGATCGCCCTCGATGCCGACGCAGCCCTGACCGTCGCCGCAGCAATGTCGGAGGGAACGATCCAACTCATCCGGTCCACGGGAGCGGATCCGCCGGCATCCATGACCTATCCGCCAGAGCAATGACTGCAGAGCCTTCTGTCGCTTTGGTGCTGTCCCCAAGAGAGTGGGCAACAAGGCTCCACCGCCACGCAGCCGACCATGGTGGTGTCCACGTGAAAGCACGGATCCTGAGGGCGGAAGAGGCGACCGCCGGTGGGTTCGATGTGCTCATCGTCGACGACACGACATCCTTTCTCAGTCCCCGGCTTGTCGAACAAGTGCACTCCAACGGATCTCGCCTGCTCGGTGTGTTTGACGAAGCGGATTTCCCAGAGGGGCGGCAGCGGCTGATCGATCTCGGTGTGGATGAAGTGATCGATGCCAGTGCCAGTTCAGAGGATCTCGTTCGAGTCGTCGCGACGATGCAGCCACCGGATACCGATGAGCCGATGTCGATGCAACCGACGACGGAGTTGTCCAAAGGTCGACTTGTGGTGGTTGGGGGCCCGTTTGGAGGAACCGGGTCCACGGAGGTCGCTGTGGGGCTGGCCGCATCACGATCGAGCTTGGGAGCGCGCACCCTCTTGGTGGATGCCGACGACGTGGCGCCATCTATCGCGCAGCGGCTCGGGCTTCCCCTCGTACCGAACCTGAGGACGGCTGTCGACCAGTCTCGCAACGGCGTAAGGCCGAGTGTCGACTCCAGCAGAGGGTTTGACGTGGTGTGCGGGATCCCAAATGCACGCGACTGGCTGGAGCTGCGCCCCGAGGACGTGTCCGGAGCGATTCGGGACCTCTCCACGTCGACCGAAGTGGTGATTGTGAATGTCAGCGCGGGGATCGAGCGGCTGCCCGGAGATGGTCGTTTCCGCCTCGCGAGAAGACTGATCTCCGATGCGGACGTAGTTGTAGGAGTGGGTCTGCCGACTCCAACGGGGGTGACGCGACTCCTCGAATGGGTGGCAGAAGTACGAGCGATCAACGCACACGCGCGGTTCGTGCTGATCGTCAATCGAGTTCCGACAGGTGCGTTCGTCAAGAGTGAAGTTGCTCAAGAGATCACGAGGGTGTTCGAGCCCGAGAGGATCGAGTTCGTTCCCGAGGATCGGCGCGTGCGACGAGCCGCATGGGATGGCGACCTGGTGCGACGTGGCCCGTTCGTACGGGCAGTCGAGTCGGTTGTTTCCACGGTGACGACGTGAGCGCCTATGAAGAGATACGTTCCGCGGCTGTGCAGCTCATCGAGCGCAGGAAGCTCGACGTCGGAGCTGATCGGAACGAAACCAGGGAAGCAGTCACCGAGGCTGTCAACGCATACCGTAGGCAGGCTGAGCGAGGTGCGGGACGGGTGCTGGCAGATCCAATCCAGATGGTTGAGCGGGTCTTCGACGCGGTGGCCGGGTACGGGGCGCTCACCGAGGTGCTGACCGATCCGCTCGTCGAAGAGATCTTTGTCGAGGGAGACAGGGTGTCCTTCATACGGGGAGGCGTACTGCGCGCGCTGAGTGTCCCCGTCACGGAGGACGAGAACCGGCGGGTCATCCATCGTCTGCTTGCCGACACCGATCGCCACCTGGATGCCGCCAATCCAATTGTCCAGGCGCGGGTGCTGGGTGACTCTGCACGTCTCACAGCGGTGATGGCGCCGGTGTCAGACCAGCTGTCGGTGACTATTCGTAGATACGCCTTGAGGCGAGAGACCCTCGCGTCACTTGTCGAGCTGGGATCTCTGACGATGCCCGCCGCCGGGTTCCTTTGGGCCATGAGCCAGACGGGCAGCAGCGTGGTCGTGTCTGGTCCTCCCGGCGCCGGGAAGACCTCGCTCCTTGCTGCCCTGGTCGCTGCGGTCCCTTCTGGCATGTGCATTCGATGCTGCGAAGAGGTCAGGGAGCTCCATGTCCCAATCGTTCACGGCTCCTACTACGAGGCGCGTCCGCCGTCTCTAGATGGATCTGGTGCTATCTCCTTGCGAGATCTCGTGAAGACGGTTCTGGCGATGCGACCCGACCGGATTGTCGTGGGTGAAGTGAGAGGTTCGGAGGCAT
>CAZBXV010000042.1:0-20114 GCA_964496205.1 uncultured Acidimicrobiia bacterium | reverse complement strand
TAGCTATCCCTTCTCTTTGTATCTATCAACGGTAGTAGTGGTAGTAGGCCTGGGGATTGGGGAAAAGCAGCCAAAACCCCAGGTTGGAGCCTGTATCGAGCTGTGGAGGGCGTGTGGATGATCTTGAACGCTATCCACACGGTGCGTGAGAGCGGAGTCGACGGATGTGGACAACATCATGTTCTCCTCAGCTGTTGTGACAAAGCTGTGACTTTCTCGAAGATGTGGGGATCGCTGGTGATGAGCGTGGTGATCTTGTCGACGCCATGCATCACTGTTGTGTGGTCCCGACCCCCGAAGAGAGCGCCGATTTTCGGTAGGGACAAATCCGTCAGTTCCCTGCACAGATACATCGCCACCTGGCGGCACCGTACCAAGGGTTGCTTCCGACTGGGTCCGCGAAGCTCGGCCACGCCGAACCCGAATGCGTCAGCTGTGGCGGCGATAATCTCGTCTGCCGTGACGGGGCGCTGAGCATCGTCGGGTGAGAGATCCTGAAGGACGTCTTGAGCGATCTCCAGGCTGATTTGCTGGTTTGTGAGCGCTGCGTATGCGGTCACTCTTGTGAGCGCTCCTTCGAGTTCTCTGATATTCGCCCGCACGTGGCCGGCGATGAACTGAAGTACTTCCTCTGGAACGGTTTGGGGAGCGAACTCGGAGTTCTTGCGAAGGATTGCGAGACGAGTCTCCACATCCGGAGGCTGGATGTCGGTCAGCAGGCCCCATTCGAAACGGCTGCGGATCCGGTCCTCAAGTGTCGAGAGCTGCTTCGGGTGACGATCGCAACTGAACACCATCTGCTTCCCGGATTCGTAGAGAGAGTTGAAGGTGTGGAAGAACTCTTCGAGAACCTGTTCCTTACCCTCGAAGAACTGAACATCGTCGAGTAAGAGGACGTCGGTGGTTCGATACTTCGTCTTGAAGCCATCCATGCGCTTCTGGCGGATTCCATCGATGAACTCGTTGAAGAATCCTTCGGAGGTGACGTACCGCACGACCCCGTTTGGATTGAGCTGCCGGTACTGGTGTCCGACCGCATGCAGGAGGTGTGTCTTGCCGAGGCCCGCTCCGGCATAGATGAACAAGGGGTTGTAGTGCATGCCGGGGCGTTCGGACACAGCCATGGCCGCGGCATGAGCGAAACGATTCGACTGGCCGACCACGAAATTGTCGAAGGTGTACTTGGCGCCGAGTGTCCCCTGTTGTTGTGGCTTGGCCACTTCCTCCACCCGGCGCTCCTGTCTCCCGATGGGTTCGTCTTCGTCGGGCTCCAGCTCAGGGAAACTGCGCGAAGAATCGACCAAGAACTCGAGCGGAACACCGGTTCCAAAGGCGACCTTGGCCGCTTCGGCGAGGATGGGGGCGTGCTTGTCGCGAACCCAGCGTTCATGGAACTCACTCGGGGCTACGACCTGCACACGGCCGTCGGAAAGGCGAAAGGAGAGGGCGGCGAACCATGTCTGCCATGTGACTGGACTGACCCTGGAACGAAGGACCGATTCAAAGGTCTCCTCTTCCCAGGATGCCGACTGTGGCTCTGCCACGTTTCCCCTCCTCTCGCTGATTCCACAGAACTATCCACAGGGTGTGGAGAAACGTTGACCCCGAGGGCAGTTCTAGCTTTCGTAGCACGTCGGTCGGGCCCCTCGGGGAAGTGAGTGGGCGTTCAGCCTCCGGCGTTTGGCGAGTATATGGAGGCGCCGGAGGAGTCTTCAAGATCGGCAAAATCGCCGGTGAGCACCCAAAGGATGGATAACAGAATATACCAATTGCCTGCTTACCGCCGGATTCGCGATCGTCGAGGAACGGACGAATGAGGCGTTTGGCCCACGCGCGGGCGCACTGCGGGTTTTCGCGACCGGTAATAAAAACTTCGCGATTCGGAGGGACGGAACGCTGCGGGTGCTTTGACAAGGCCTCGGACCACCCGTAACCTCGCTGCGCACTTCCAGCTACCTCTCTGGACACCTCATGAAACGTACCTATCAGCCGAATGTTCGACGCAGAAAACGAAAGCATGGATTCCGCGCCCGCAGCAGAACCCGAGCGGGTCGCGCAGTCATCGAGCGTCGCCGCACCAAGGGCCGCAAGCGGCTCTCCGCCTGAATCTCTGAAAGGTCGCGCCCGGTTCTCAGAGGTATATGCAACCGGGACGCGCCATCGATCGGGAGGGATCACGGTGCTCATCGCTCGAGATGGTCGCGCTCCGCATGTGGGGATCGTGGCCGGCAAACGTCAGATCGGCTCTGCCGTCGTTCGCAACCGGGCGAAGAGAAGGCTGCGGGCGGCACTCGATCAGGTCGCTCTGCCCGATGGCAGCTACATTGTGTTTGCTTCACGGGCCGTACTGACGGCGCCGTTTGGCGAACTGGTGCGGTGGTTGGAAGCCGCGACGAAGGAGAAACGTGTCTGAACATGGACCGGGAGCGCTCGTCATTCGAGCCATGATCCGCGTCTACCAGCGGTTCCTTTCGCCTTCGCTCGGCAAGAACTGCAGATACACGCCGACGTGCTCTCACTACGCGTATGAGGCGATCGGCCGATTCGGAGCGCTGAAGGGTGGTGTGATGGCGGCCAAGCGCATTGCCCGCTGCCATCCCCTCAGCGAGGGCGGGTATGACCCGGTTCCGTCAAGGGGTGATCGGTAGTGCTGGATTCACTCGCGCGCTTCATCGGCGTTCCGATGAGCCTGTTCTACGACGTCATCCCCAACTACGGGATCTCCATCATCCTGCTGACCGTGTTGATCAACGTGATTCTCTTTCCGTTGACGCTGAAACAGACCCGGTCCACCAGAGCGATGCAGGAGATCCAGCCCGAGGTCAAGCGACTCCAGAAGCAGTACAAGGAGGAGCCGGAGACACTCAACAAGGAAATGATGGCCCTCTACAAGGAGAAGGGCGTCAATCCGGCAGGGTGTCTGCTGCCGATGCTGATTCAGATGCCGATTTGGTTTGGACTGTTTCGACTGTTGCGCAGCCCTGACCAGTTCATGCCGGCCGGGTCCAATCTGCTCGCGGCCCTCCAGGCCGGACTGCCGAAGTTCCTCGGCATGAACCTGGGAGATTCGCCAAGCACGGCGCTGCAAGCGGGGTGGGTCGGAGCGATCCCCTACTTGATCGTTGTGTTGTTGGTGATTGCAACAGGTTGGATACAGTCGAAGCAGGCGACGCCACAATCCAGTGACGGAGCGGGGCGGCAGGCTCAGATGATGACAAAGATCATGCCACTGATGTTCGGTGTGTTTTCGTACAGCTTCCCAGCGGGTCTGAACCTGTACTTTGTAACGGCGAACCTGTTCAGGATTGGACAGCAGTCCGTGATCTTCAAGATCGACGGCCGTCCGGAGCCGCCGCCGGCACAGAAGAAGAAGAACGGCGGTGACGAGCCGCCGCCGAGGCCGAGCAAGCCGCAGGGCTCCGAGAAGAAGAGGAAGCGTCGGAGGAGGAAGTAGTCGTGGAGTGGGTCGAGGTCAAGGGACCTACGGTTGAGCTCGCCGTAGAGGCGGCCGTCGAGGAATTGGGACTGAAGTCGCCGGACCAGGTGAAGGTCGAGGTTCTTCAGGAGCCGGAGAAGGGCTTCTTGGGGATGGGACGCAAGGACGCGGTGGTCCGCGTTCAGGCGAAGCCGAAGAGAAAGCGCCGCAGGTCGCGGAAGAAGCAAGAACCAAAATCTGGTATGTCAGGACAGGGTTCCCGCTCTTCTGGCCCCCGGGAGAAGAAGAAGACGCAGTCGAAGCCCAACCCGAAACGGGTGCAGGAACCAAAGCAAGAGGAGAGTGGCGCCGTGCGGGAAGAGCAAGCCGAAATCGTTGGAAGCTTCTTGCGCGGGCTCCTGGAGTCGTTCGGACTCGACGGCACAGTGGAGACGCGCGTCGAGGATGACATCATCTATGCCGACGTCGTCGGTGGCCAGACGGAAGCACTCATCGGGAAGCACGGTGCGGTGCTGGAGGCGATTCACGAGCTGTGCAAGACGGTGATTCAACGGAAGACAAAGGAATCCGCACGAATCCGACTGGACATCGGTGGGTACCGAGAGCGTCGCCGAGAAGCCCTACGCATCTATGCGCAGCGCCTCGCGCAGCAGGTCCTGGACGAGAAGACCGAGATCATGCTCGAGCCCATGAACGCTGCTGACAGGAAGGTCATTCACGACTCGGTCGCAGAAGTCGACGGAGTTCGGACCTATTCGGAAGGTGAGGAGCCACGCCGCTCGGTGGTTCTGTCTCCCGAAGACTGAAGTTTCACGTGAAACCTGAGGTTGCGGCTTTGCTGGAGTGGTGGAGCGCAATCGCACCCAAGCAGGGCCAGGCCGTGGAGCGCACGCTCAGCGGCCCGCGGGGGCGACTGCTCGAACGATACAGTGAGTGGCTCGCAACAGAAGGCGTAGCTGCCGGACTCCTCTCCCCCACCGAGACGACGAGAATCGACAGCCGTCACGTCGCCGACAGCCTCAGTTTCCTGGCCGGATGGCCAGAAGAGACCCCAGGGAGGCTGTTCGATGCCGGTTCGGGGGGTGGCCTCCCCGGCATTCCGCTTGGAATTGCGTTGCCCGACACGGAGGTGGTGCTGGTTGAGCGATCTGAGAGCCGTTCGATTCTGCTGCGGCGGGCGATTCGGATGCTCCAACTCGACAATGTGAGCGTGGCGACACGGGACGTCGGAACGCTCCGGACCTGCGAAGCCGTCGTGATGCGGGCGGTGTTCAGCCCACGGGAGGCAGTCGATTGGATGTCGGCGGTTCTTGCCTTGGGCGGAGTGGGGGTACTTGCACTTGCGAGGTCGGTGATACGCCGGCCGGACTGGGATCGCCTGGGCGGAGAGGTCGTTGAGGTCGGGGTGCTTGACCCGCCGGGCTGGTTGCTTATGATACGGAATCGTGGAGAATGACCGACCTACCGTAGTTGTCGCGGTAACCAACCAAAAAGGCGGCGTGGGTAAGTCGACAACCGCCATCAACCTCGCCGCAACGCTTGCGTTTCAGGGCAAGCGGATCCTCGTTGTGGATCTCGATCCTCAAGGAAACGCCACTTCCGGCTTTGGATTCGACAGGAACGGCCTTGCGGCGTCGACATACGACGTGCTGCTGGGCGACACACCCATTGAGGACGCAGTGGAAGCGACGAGCTTCCGCGATTTGTTCCTAGTCCCGGCCACGATTGACCTCGCAGGAGCGGAAATCGAGCTGGTATCGGTGTTCTCGAGAGAGTTGCGGTTACGCAAAGCCCTGGGCGAACTGCGCGGAGAGTACGACGTCGTTTTGATCGACTGCCCTCCGTCCCTCGGGCTTCTGACAGTGAACGCTCTGGCTGCCTCGGACGAGGTGCTGATTCCGATCCAGTGTGAGTACTACGCGCTGGAAGGGCTCAGTCAACTGATGAAGAACATCGAGCTTGTCAGTGGGAACCTCAACCCATCACTGCGAATCGGGGGTGTCGTGCTGACGATGTTCGATGGCAGGACCAACCTGTCTGCAGATGTCGTGTCTCAGGTACGGGAGTTTTTCGGCGACACGGCGTATAGGACAGTGATTCCGAGATCAGTTCGGTTGTCGGAAGCACCGTCCTACGGTCAGCCAATCGAAGCGTTCGATCCGATGAGTCGGGGCGCGATCGCATACCGACAGCTCGGACGCGAGTTCATACAGCGCCATGAGGGAGGTGTTCATGTCGACTAGGAAGTCCGGCCTCGGCAAGGGTCTCGATGCCCTGATCCCCAAGGCGGATCGGACGTTTCTTCGCGTAGCGATCGATCGAATTCGACCCAATCCGCGTCAACCGCGGGAACGATTCGACGAGGAGGCACTGGAGTCATTGGCTGCGTCCATTCGAGAAGTGGGTGTGCTACAGCCTGCCATTGTGAATGAAGAAGAGGACGGATCATTCGTCCTGGTTGCAGGAGAGAGACGACTGCGTGCCGCACGTATGGCCGGCCTTTCCGATATTCCGGTCATCATCCGCGAAGGAGACGATGACCGTCTCCTTACGGAGGCGTTGATCGAGAACCTCCAGAGAGAGGACCTGGGCGTTCTCGAGGAGGCCGCTGCCTACCAGCAGTTGATGGACGATTTCGAGCTGACACACGAGCAGATCGGTGAACGCGTGGGCAAGTCCAGGTCGGCGGTCACCAACGTGCTTCGCCTGTTGCAGTTGCCGGCGACGATTCAAGGTCTCCTTGAACGCGGGTCTCTGAGAGAGGGCCACGCCCGTGCCCTCCTGGGCGTCGACGATCGATCGTACGCTGAGTACCTCGCAAAGAAGGCGGCCGAGGAAGGATGGTCGGTCAGGCAGGTCGAGGAAGCGGTCCGTAGTAGGGCGGAGATGGGGACAACCGGGTCGGTTCGACGACCCTCGGCTCGACCGGCAGCCATTATCGCTTTGGAGGAGCGGCTCCAGGACGCGCTGGGAACGACGGTGCGGATCACCTACGGGCCCAAGCACTCGGGCAAGATTTCGATCGGCTACTCCTCACTGGACGATCTCGAGCGGATCTTCAACGACCTGATCTAGGGGCGCAGTATCGTCACGTGACGTAAGTAAGGTTGAGGTTCTCGGGCCGTGTCGCGGTTCACCATCTGGGCCTCGAGTCTCGAGTCATAGTCTTCAGCCAGAGCCAGGTACGGAAGACGAGAACACCCTGGGGCGATCTAGGTGCGGAAGGCCCCCTCCCCGGCTTCGTCGAACCTCCCCCAACGTTCGGCCTCGGGGCTTCACTGGGGGAGGAGACAATCGACCGGCGATCTCGCGGGAGATGTAGTCGCGTTTTGCTGGAGGCCGGCTGCTGTGAGCGAAGCTCGCCGTTACTTCAAGAACTGCGCCAACTCTGCCTCCATAGCGTGTTTTGGGCGGGCCCCGACTATGCGCCGCTTCTCCACGCCCTCGTGAAACAGGATCATCGTGGGGATGCTCATGACGTCGTGTTGGGCGGCGAGCGTTGGATTTTCGTCAACGTTGAGCTTCCCGATTCGGAGCTTGTCAGGGTGCTCTTGGCCGATCTCGTCGAGGATCGGGGCGACCATTCGGCAAGGACCGCACCACTCGGCCCAGAAATCCACGAGGATCGGGAGGTCTGCGTCTGTGACTTCCGCGAAGTTGTCGGTTGTGACGATGATGTTGGCCACGGGTCCTCCTACTCGTGTTGTTCGAGCCAGCGGCGGGCGTCGATGGCGGCGCGTGCGCCGGTTCCTGCCGCCGTGATGGCCTGTCGATAGATGGGGTCGGCGACATCGCCTGCTGCGAAGATGCCTTCCAGAGAGGCCTTCGTCGACCCGGACTCCAGAATCAGGTATCCGACATCGTTCATGGCGAGTGCGCCCTTGAAGAGCTCGGTGTTGGGACGGTGACCGATGGCGACGAACACGCCGCTGATGGGCATCTCGGTTTTCTCTCCGGTCTTGACGTTCTTCATACGAACCGACGTGACCTCTTCATCTCCAAGGATCTCTTCGAGCACCGTGTCCCAAATGACGTCTACCTTGGGGTGATCGATCACGCGTTTGGCCATGATGGCCGAGGCCCGGAACTCGTCCCGGCGGTGCACGACGTAGACTTTCGATGCGAAGGTGGTGAGGAAGAGGGCTTCCTCCATTGCGGTATCACCACCCCCGACGACCAGGATTTCCTGATTCCGGAAGAAGAAGCCATCACAGGTCGCACAGGACGAGACACCGCGCCCTCGGAGGCGCTCCTCGCCAGGGATACCGAGCCACATGGCCGACGCGCCGGTGGAGATGATGAGGGTCCGTGCGGCGTATGAGTCTGCACCGGCCCACACTTCGTATGGATATGTCGACAGGTCGACCTTCGAAACGTCGACGGTCAGCATTCGGGCACCGAAACGTTCGGCCTGCTTGCGCATTCGGTCCATGAGTTCAGGACCGAGGAGACCGTCCGGAAAGCCGGGGAAGTTCTCGACCTCGGTGGTGAGCATGAGCTGGCCGCCTGCCTGACTCCCCTCGAGAACCAGGGGATTGTTGCCGCCGCGAGCTGCGTAGAGCGCGGCTGTCAGGCCGGCCGGCCCGGATCCGATGATGATGATGTCTTCAGTCATTGCCGTCCTTGGGCTTCCGCTTCCACCACACAAACACGCCGGCGACGACAAATAGTCCGCCGAACAGCGCGTAGGCTCCCTCCACCGTCAGTGGAACCGAGACCGCTCGGAATACCGAGACGATCAGGAACACCAGCGCGACGGAGATGAGTGCAAGAGCGACGGTGCCGGCGAGAGCAAGCCGGATCGCTCGAGCGAAACGATCCACAGTGAGGGATCTAGCCTTTGTGGCGATGTCTTCGAGGAAGTCCGCGAATCGTGTGGCCATGTCATTCATTGAGCTACCGAGGATAGCGCCGCGATGTCAGGGTTCGACAGCCGGGATTGTGTCGAGAAGGTCACACGTCCCGGCGTCGAAGACAAGGGCGCTGTCCTGGTACACGAACATCACGGCCGGGACCGTGTAGTAGGAAGTCTCGATATCGACTGAGGCGACAGGGTCGAGAGAGGTCTGCTCGAAAGCCTTGGTACCGCACGCATCTGCCATCTCGTCGGGAGGATCTGCCCTGAGTTGCGAGGCGATGGTGGCCAACTCCTCGAGCGCGGCGGCGTCTTCGGCGACGGACCCCGCAGCGAAGGCAAGGGTCGTCGAACTGGCAGCCGCCGTGATTGTCGATTCGGCCGATGGCTCGAAGGCGTTGCGCTGGGATTGTTCGGTTTGGAGGGGCGCCCCGATGTCCTTGGCAGTCGGGAGGGACTCCATCGTGGTGTTTCGAGTAGCAAGCCCCACCGCAACCACGATGGCAGCCGCAGCTGCCAACGATGGGACGAGCCGGTACCAGCGTGATGGACGTGGACGCATGGCTCTATGGAGCCGAGCCCGTTCGATCGACGTCAGACCAACATCCGGGGCGGTACCGAGGAAGGCACGCGCCGCACGTTGTTCCGCCAGGCGCTTGGTGCACTCCGGGCACGCGCTGACCTCGGCGCCGGCGCGAATGAGTTCCTCACCTGTGAGTCGCTGTTCCGCAATGGCTGCGATGAGGTCGATGTCGTGCTCATGCATGGTCTTCATCCCTTTGATGCTCTGATGGGCTCGGGAAGTTCCCGAGATACTCGGCAAGGAGCCTTCTTCCCCTGTAGGTGCGGGATTTCACCGTCCCGATGGGTACGGAGAGAGCATCGGCGGCGGTGTCGAGGGAGAGCCCCTCGATGTCGATCAAAACGATCGCGCCTCGGAATTCCTCGGGGATGGCTTTGAGCGCCGTCAGGATATCGGGCCTCACCTCGACCGAGTCGAACGCGTCCTGAACGGCGGTGTCGGGCGGATCGATTCCCTCTGGAATCGGAACGGTCTGGCGCCGCTTGCGTCGCCGGAGATGATCGTGACAGGTGTTGATGGCCACTCGGTAGAGCCAAGTCGACAGCTTCGATTTGCCCGAGAACTGCTTGCCCTTCCGATAGAGCGTGAGGAACGTGTCCTGGGTGGCATCCATTGCGTCTTCTCGACTTCCGAGCATCCGGAGACAAAGCCGGAAGATCGCATCTTCGTGTCGTGACATCAACTCGTCGAAGGAGGCGGCGTCCCCATCGAGGAATGCGGAGAGGAGCTTATCGTCACTGACCAAAGCTCACCTCTCCGATCGATGTGTAGTAGCTGTCGCCTTGCGCCGGGAGGTCGGTCAGCCACAGGAGCCAGTAGCCGCCGTTGCGAGGAGGCAGCTGAAGGGTGATGGAACCGCCGGAAACGGTTCCTCCTGAGACTCTCGACCATCCCTCGATCCCCGTCGGCACGGTGGATGCCCAGAACAGACCATAGGAGGTCCCGTCGGAGACCGCTCTTGCCGAGAATGTCGCAGGGGTGCCGGCAACGGCGAAGATCAGGCCCACTCCCGGCTTGATGCGGGGGAGTTCGGCGGAGTAGTGCTCGGTTTTCCACGCGGTCAGGGCGTCTCCGTCGGTGAGGAGTGGGAGATCGTCGTCATGCTCGGTCCCGTCGCCGTAGGGGTCGAACACCTGTATGTCGAGGAGTGAGAGCCCCGAGCTCAGAGTTGTGGTCGTACTAGCGGTGGTCGTGGTGGTTGCGTCGATCGCCGGAGTGGTCGTTGTCGTTGGAGGAAGCGCCGGGAACAGGACAGGTGACTCTGCGCCGGGTCTGAGTGTCGACCCGAGCGCGATGAGACCCGCCGCGACCACGAGAAGGAGCAGGGCCGGGGTCAGCCATCGCCAGGTCCAGCCTTGCCGGTGTGAAGGAGCCGAGACATTCGGTGCGCCTTGAAGCGCTGCGGCGAGTCCCTGCGCGTCGAGCGCGCCGGCCCGTGCGTCGAGAAGGGCGGTATCGACGGTGGGGGAAACCCCATCGACCATTTGCGAAGGGGGAGCGGACAGCGAGGAGTTGCCCGTGAGGCAGGCGTCGAGGGTCTCGGCCATCGCGGAGACGTCCTCGGCTTCGGAAGTCGCGAGCGGTCTGCGTCCGAACCCACCCAGCTTCGCAGGGTGCGCGGAAGAGAACTGTATTGCCGACGGGTCCACCGAACCGTGCATCACGGACGACTCGTGGAGCGCTGCCAGCGCACCGGCCAGACCGGCGGCGTTGGTGACGAACTCGACAGCGGTCATCGGCTCGCCGGCATCCAAGCGATCCTGCATCGTGACGCCCCCGGTCCACTCGGTGACCGAGTAGGCGCCATCAGGCACAGAGGCGGCAGCGTATACGCTTGCCAAGTGCATGTGCTGAACACCGGCGGCTGAACGCATCGCCGAAAGGAACTGGTCCCTGCGCTCTTCATCGGTCTCCGGGCCAAGGACGCGAATGAGCACGGGCCGGTCGAGTGAGGTGTCTGTTGCGAGCCACTCTTCGATGTCACCGTCACGACCCAGCCTCTGTTCGAGGCGGTAGCGGGTTGGAAGCGGCGGCGGCATGTCGCCTCCTCTCGACGAACGATCCGAAGACTACCGGTGCTCTTGTGCGGGGCCGCGCCGCAACGTGCTCAATGGGGCGCCTTTCTGAGGATGGCGAGCCGATCATCGAGTCGTGAGAATCCCTCGGATATGTAGAGCTTGGTAGCCGCTGCGTTGTCTCCAAGCGTGTTGAGCAGCATCTGTCGAGCGCCGTGGTGACGGGCCCATCGGATCGACTCGCGAACGAGCGCCCTTCCGATTCCTTGATGCTGGTTGTCCGGGGTGACCGCGATCCGTTGGAGATACCCGGCGGCCGCACCCGCCCCGACGATCGAGAATCCGAGCAATGACTTCTTCCGAACAGTCAGAACTCCAGCGGTCGGTGTCGCCGTCGACGCTTCCTCCAGCCCCTGGGCATCGAGTCGCCAGAACGGATCGAAAGCTGCTCGGTCGACCACCTCCACCTCGTCCCAGTTCACGTTCCGTTCCGTTCTCACTTCGATTTCAGGATCGGGGGTGTCCTCCGCCATGTCTCTTCCGAATACGTCGAGCCACTCGTAGGGTTCGAAGCCGGCTTCGAACCAGAGCTGATGAGATGTCGATGGGAGGGGAGGAGACATCACCGAGGGCACACCGAGTTCGTGCAGGTAGTCGACGGATTGCTCGAGGAAGGCGGCTGAACCGCGTACCAGGTACAGGTGTGCATCGGGCACGTCGCCGTTCCACGGTCTCGCGATTGCCTTGGACAGTCCGTTGCGGAGGACGACTATTCCTGGCCAACTACCTGTGTGTCGCATGCCGAACCCCCTCACCGCCTTGAATCGTACATCGGGTCTCGGCGCATCTGCCAGAGTAGGGGCATGCGTGTTCTCCTGGTGTCACACGAGGCAATGCTCCGTCACGAGACGGGTGCGTGGCACCCGGAACGGCCCGAACGCCTGGCGGCGGCGATCCGCGGAGTGCAGTCGGGTCCGGCGGACGTCGTACATGTCGAAGCCCCGCTGATCGACGAAACGCTGCTGCTCACGGTCCACCAGCCCGGCTACGTCGACACGGTCAAGCGCCGCACCAGGGAGTACCGGGTAGATCTCGATCCGGATACGCCGGCCGGTCCCGGAAGCTGGGAAGCAGCCTTGCGGGCTGCCGGCGCAGGCATTTTCGCCGCCGAGCATCTTCGTGCGGGAGGTGCCGACGCGGCGTTCCTGGCGATTCGCCCTCCTGGACATCACGCGCTTCCCGACAGGGCGATGGGTTTCTGCCTGTTCAACAACATTGCGATCACCGCCAGGATGCTTGCCGACGAAGGAGCCCGCGTCGCCATCGTTGACTGGGACATCCATCATGGCAATGCAACCCAGGACACCTTCCTCATGGACAAGGACGTTCTGTACATCTCGCTTCACCAGTTCCCCTTCTACCCAGGGTCGGGGTGGGTCGAAGAAGTAGGAGTGGGTCCCGGCGCCGGCATGACAGTAAACCTGTCGGTCCCTGTTCATACGGCCGGCGACTTCTATGCAGAGGCATTTGAGCGTGCAGTCAACCCGATCCTGTCCCAATTCGATCCGGAATGGGTGCTGGTGAGCGCCGGCTACGACGGACATCAAATGGATCCCATCGCAGATGCCTCGCTCGTCGAGTCGGACTATCAGCGCATGGGCGCTGCCGTTCGGGCGGCCGCACCAGGCAGAAGGCTCATGCTGTTCTTGGAAGGTGGCTACAACCTCGGAGCCATGGAACGATCCATCCAAGCGACGGTGGCCGGAATCGCAGGGGAGACGGCTGAACCTACCGACGAGATCTCTCCGAAGGGCGCCTGGAGGATCCTCGACCTGCTCGTCGAGGCGCAGAGCGCCTTCTGGCAACTCTGACATCAAGAAGTCGTCTGAGGCGCCGATACCTCTGATGCTGGTCGAAGGAAAGAGACATGGCCGTACCCATTGATGAGCTGCTCGCGAAGATGCGAGAGGTGGATGCATCCGATCTTCACCTGAAAGTCGGATCGCCTCCCGTGATGCGCATCGACGGTGAATTGCACCCGACATCGTTGAGTGATTTGCTGCCTGCAGACACCGAAACGTTTGCAAACGCGATTTTCACCGAGAAGGCAGCGGCGGAATTCCGCGAAACCGGTGAGGCGGATTTCGCCTACGGCCGCCACAACATCGGCCGATTCAGGGTGAACGTGTACCGCCAGCGAGGATCGGTTTCCATCGTGATCCGGCGCGTCCTCTCCGAGAGCTCCAGCTTCCAGCAACTCGGCCTCCCTGCGATTCTGGCCAAGCTGTCTGAGGAACCCAGGGGCCTCGTACTCGTCACCGGCCCAACCGGCACAGGCAAGACGACGACCCTGGCCGCGATGATCGACCACATCAACTCGACCAGAAAGGTCAACATCCTGACGATCGAGGATCCAATCGAGGTTCTGCACTCCGACAAGATGGGCATCGTGTCCCAGCGGGAGATCGGTGTCGACACGGAGGACTTCTCAGAAGCGCTCAAGCGGGTCCTGCGTCAGGATCCCGACATCATCATGATCGGTGAGATGCGCGACGCGGAGACGGTGAGAGCCGCATTGAAGGCAGCCGAAACAGGACACCTGGTGTTGTCGTCGCTTCACACGATCGACGCCACCGAGACGATCAGTCGCATCGTCGATTTCTTCCCCCCTTACCAGCAGAAACAGATCCGGCTGTTGCTCGGTGGGATGCTGCGGGGAGTGGTCAGCATGAGACTCATCGACAGAGCCGACGGTCACGGTCGAGTGCCGGCGGTCGAAGTGCTGACGATGAACGCAAGGGTGTTCGATCGAATCGTCGATGAGAAGAACACGCACACGCTTACGGACGTCATTCGCGAAGGTGAGTTCTACGGCATGCAGTCGTTCGATCAGTCGATCATGCATCTGTTCAAGGAAGGGCTGATCACCTACGACGCGGCACTGGGGGCTGCGACCAACTCCCACGACTTCAAGGTCAAGATGGAGCAGCTGGGTCTCGTGAAGGCTCAGTAACACCGTTGGTGCGGAGAGGGGCGGGCCGGGGATGACACCGTTCGTCCCCGGCCTAATCTGTTGCCGATGATTCCTGAACGGATGGGTTGGCTGCTCGACCCATCCCGCACGCCGTACCAGCTCTCGCGGAGGTTCGCCGACTCCGGATTCCACCTCTACCTCGTTGGTGGGTCGGTTCGGGATCTCATGCTCGACAGGGACCACACCGACTTGGACTTCACGACGGAAGCCCTACCCGACCAGATTCTCGAACTCGTCGAAGACTGGGCAGATGCAACCTTCACAGTCGGAGCCCAGTTCGGGACAATCGGGGTTCTCAAACAGGGCACCGTTCATGAGATCACGACCTTCAGACAGGAGGTGTACAGAGACGAGAGTCGAAAGCCGATCGTCCGGTTCTCCGACGATCTGGAGACCGACCTGTCGCGACGTGATTTCACGGTGAACGCTGCAGCGCTCGAACTGGTTCCGGCGCCGAAGCTGATCGACCCATATGGCGCTCTCGAAGACATCCAATCGCGACTGCTGAGGACGCCCGTCGGACCGGAGATCTCGTTCTCGGACGACCCACTGCGAATGCTTCGGTTGTTCCGATTCATGGCCTCGCTGGGGTTCGATCCGTCGATCGAGGCACTCACCGCCGTGCGGGTCATGCACGAACGAATGCATGTTGTGTCCGCCGAACGCATCCGCGACGAGCTGTCCCGGCTTCTCGTTGCTCCTGCTCCCGGCGAAGCCCTCGCTGCAATGGTCGAGAGTGGGCTTGCAGCGGAGTTCCTTCCCGAGATAGCCGCCCTCGAAGAAGCGAGGGATCCGTATCACCGCCACAAGGACGTCCTGGCCCACACGCTGGCCGTCGTAGACAAGTGCGAACCGAGGCTTCGGTTGCGCCTCGCAGCCTTGCTGCACGATATCGGCAAGCCAGACACGAGAGAGTTCGTGGACGGCGGGGTGACGTTCCACCACCATGAGGTGGTTGGGGCACGCATGGCACGGGAACGCCTGCGTAAGCTCCGATACCCGAAGAACGAGGTGGAGGACATCGCCCGGCTCGTGTTCCTGCACTTGCGACCACACACGTTCAAGATGGGTTGGACCGACTCGGCCGTTCGGAGGTACGTGAGGGACGCCGGCCCGCTCCTGGAGGACCTGAACGAACTCGTCAGATGCGACGTCACGACCAAGAATGAAGCCCGGGCGAGAGCGATTCAGGCGGGCATCGACGAACTCGAGGAACGGATCGACATCCTTCGCCAGAAAGAGGAGATCGACGCTTTGCGCCCGCCGGTCAACGGCAACGACGTGATGGCGTTCTTGGGTGTGGAGCCCGGCCCGATCGTCGGCAAGGCGATGAAGCTGCTCACCGAACACCGTATCGAGCACGGGCCCTACACGCCCGAAGAGGCATACGAGCTGCTGAAACATTGGAGAGCCGACGGTTGACAGCGGATCGGCTGTTCAGCAGCCAGTTCCCTTTCTCCAGCCAGAACGCGATCACTGTGGCTGAACGACTGGGGCCGAGCCGTTCGACGGCCGTGGAGATTGGTTCCTCCGCCAATGTCGCTTCGCTCCTGGGGGAGGGGATGGTCGTGTCGCTCCTGGGGGAGGGAACCTGGCGTCCGACGGGTCCCGCCGCATGTGGCGGCATCATCGATAGTGAGCCTCACGCATTGCATAGGTATGCGTGCATGCGTATAGTTCCGATGCTATGAGTACATCCGTTGCAGTCCTGGGGGCGTCCGGGTACGCGGGAGGTGAGCTGGTTCGGCTCATCGATGGCCATCAGATGTTTGAGGTCGCCTACCTTGGTGCGCACACGTCTGCAGGGCGAGTGCTCGGTGACGTTCATCCCCAGCTGACCGGCCCGGAACGAGTCCTGGGCGGAGTGGCTCCGGAGGAAGTTCCAGACGTGGACCTCATCATGCTTGCGCTTCCCCATGGAGCGTCCGTAGAACCAGGGCTGCGGTTCATGGAGCGAGGCGCGAAGGTCGTCGACGTGGGAAGCGACTTCCGGCTCGATACCGCCGATCGATACCTCGAAGCGTACGGTTCCGTTCATCCCGCGCCGGGAGCGTTGTCGGATTGGATCTATGGGCTTCCGGAGATCTTCGATGTGGAGGGCGCATCCTTCGTCGCATCGCCGGGTTGCTACCCGACTGCCACGCTGCTGGGGCTCGTTCCGTTCGTAAGGGCCGGGCTGATCGACGGTTCTCGGATCGTGGTCGATGCGATGTCGGGTGTATCCGGGGCCGGCCGATCCCTCAAAGACGATCTCCTCTTCGGGTCGGTCGCCGAAGGTGTGAGAGCCTACGGCGTCTCCACACATCGCCATCGTCCGGAGATGGAGATGGGGCTGGAGACAGCGAGTGGCCAGTCGGCCAGCGTCACGTTTACGCCGCATTTGGTGCCAATGCTGAGGGGCATGCTCGTCACATCCACCGTCCCACTCCTGCACGACACGCCCAGGAGTGAGCTCTTGGCCGTTCTTCGTGAAGCGTACGACTCGACACCGTTCGTCGACGTAGTCTCCGATCCGCCGCAGACACGTTGGGTGGTTGGATCGAACCGGGCACTCGTGACGGCGTTCTCCGACGAGCACACAGGGAGCCTGATCGCCATCTCGGTCATCGACAATCTGCTCAAGGGAGCGGCCGGCCAGGCGGTACAAGCGGCGAACCTGATGCTCGGGTTTCCCGAAACAGCCGGACTTCCGCTCTCCGGGCTGATGCCATGAACGGGGTGACCGCGGCCGAGGGGTTCGTCGCTGGTGGAATCGCCGCCGGCATCAAGGAAGGGACGGCGCTCGACATGGCGCTCGTCGACGCGGGAGTTCCCGTACCGGCAGCGGCCGTCTTCACGACATCCCGAACGGCTGCACCGCCAGTGGTTCTCGGGAAGAGGAGAATGCAGAGCGGACGCCTTCGGGCAGTCCTCCTGAACTCGGGTTGCGCGAATGCCGCGACCGGCAACGAGGGCCTCGCAGACGCCCTCACGACGACACAGGCACTCGCGCGACTGATCGGCTGTGGAACCGACGACGTTCTTCCCTGTTCTACGGGACCGATCGGACCTCGACTACCTGT
The DNA here is from genome assembly GCA_964496205.1 of uncultured Acidimicrobiia bacterium. Taxonomy (GTDB): domain Bacteria; phylum Actinomycetota; class Acidimicrobiia; order Spongiisociales; family UBA4744; genus CAYLHS01. Next base: position 3,129 of record CAZBXV010000042.1, on the reverse strand, counting down.
TGCCCTCATGGTGCGGGGTATGGACGCGCTGGTTGCCTCGTGCTCGAGAGAGGGTGCCGACGCGGCGGCAGTGGCGATCATGACCACCGACACAGGTGCGAAGCAAGCAGTCCGAGACGCCGGAGGCTACGTCGTTGGCGGAATGGCGAAGGGCGCAGGGATGATCAGACCGGACATGGCCACGATGCTCGCCGTGATCACAACGGACGCGGCGATCGATTCGGGGCCGCTCGGCAATGCGCTACGGATGGCCGTGGATGTGACATTCAACTCGTTGAATATCGACGGCTGCATGTCGACCAATGACACAGTGGTGGTGCTCGCTTCAGGAGCGTCGGGCGTAGCGCCCGATCTCGACGAGTTCTCGAAGACGCTGGCGGAGGTATGTGAGGACCTTGCTATGCAGATCGCCCGAGATGCCGAAGGGGCCACCAGGGTCGTGATGGTGCATGTAGGGGGAGCGCCCGACGACGACGCGGCGCGGAGGGCCGGCAAGGCAATTGCGGACAGTGCGCTCGTCCGATCATCGTTCTACGGTGGCGATCCGAACTGGGGCCGAATCATCGCAGCACTCGGCGCCTGCGACGTGGAGTTCGATCCTTCCCAAGTGTCGATCTGGTTCGGCGACTCCAAGGTGACCGATGGGGGTGTCGGGACAGGGAAGGGCGGGCCCCTGAAGGGCGACTTCAGTGTGGACGTCATCATCGGCGAAGGAGAAGGGGAGGCTGTGATCGTGACGACCGACCTGACGCCTGAGTACGTCCGCTTCAATGGAGATCCGTCCTGATGGCGACCGGCCACGCAGCACCGGATCCGGCGAAGTCCCGCATAGCCGTCACGATGGCCAAGGCCAAGATTCTGATGGAGGCCATGCCCTACCTCCAGGAGTACCGGGGCAAGACCATCGTGATCAAGTACGGCGGCTCCGCGATGAACGATGAACACCTGAGGGCCAGCTTCGCCGGCGACATCACACTTCTGTCGCTGGTGGGGATTCGCCCTGTCGTCGTGCATGGGGGAGGACCGAAGATCACGTCGACGCTTCACGCCGTGGGTGTCGAGTCGGAATGGGTTGATGGTCTGCGCGTGACCGGCGAGGCAGCGATCGAGGTGGTCCAATCGGTGCTTGCCGGTGTCGTCAATCCCGACATCGTCCGTCTCTTGATCGGCCATGAAGCGAATGCAGTCGGCGTGACGGGGGTAGACGGAGGAATGCTCTCGGTGCGGCAGAAGGACCCCCGCCTCGGATTCGTGGGAGAGATCGAACGCGTCGATCCCGACATACTCACGAAGGCGCTCGACGCTGGATTCGTTCCTGTGGTTGCGCCACTCGGCAGGGGAAGTGAAGACGGGCGTGTGTACAACATCAACGCCGATACGGCGGCAGGGGTGATCGCCGCCGCGCTCCACGCCGAGAAGCTCGTCTACCTCACCGATGTCGAGGGAGTGTATCGAGACCCCGACAGCCAGGAAGACCTGATCCAGCGCCTCACGTTGGCCCAGCTGAGAACGCTGCTCGAGGGTGCATCGATCAAGGGGGGGATGCTTCCCAAGCTGACATCGTGCGTGTCGGCGATGGAGGCCGGTGTACGCAGAGCACACATCTTGGACGGCCGCATCCAGCACGCGGTCCTGCTCGAGATCTTCACCCCCGAGGGGATCGGAACGATGATCCACAGGTTCGACGATGTCTGATCGGCTGAGCGACCGCGAAGCCGCCGTGGTCATGCAGACCTACCGGCGCCACGGCGTCGAGTTCGTACGCGGGGACGGCGTGTGGCTCTTCGACCGGGACGGACGCAGATATCTGGACTTCCTCGCCGGCATCGCCGTTGTCGCCGTGGGCCACTCCAACCAACGGATTCGGGATGCCGTCTCGGCGCAGATGAGCGAACTCGTACACGTCTCGAACCTCTTCTACACGAATCCTCAGGTAGCGCTGGCCGAACGATTGGTGCAGATCTCAGGTCTGGACAAGGTGTTCTTTGCCAACGACGGCGCAACATCGAACGAGTGCGCGATCAAGTTGGCACGCCGATGGTCCCAACAACACAAAGGCCCGAACGCGTACGAAGTCATCTCGCTCGATGGATCGTTTCACGGACGGACCCTCGCAACGCTCGCAGCGACCGGCCAGCCGGCGAAGCAAGCGGCTTTTCAACCACTGCCCACAGGGTTCCGCCAAGTGCCCCCGAACGACATCGGGGCCCTTCGAGCCACCGTGGGGTCGACGACGGCGGCTGTGATGATCGAAACGACCCAGGGAGAGGGTGGTGTGCGTCCCCTCGACGAGCGGTACCTCGACGACCTGCGGGCCCTCTGCGACGACACCGAAACCCTGTTGATCGTGGACGATGTTCAGGCGGGTCTGGGGAGAACCGGGACATGGTTCTCATGGCAGTCGCTCGGCTTCGAGCCCGACATCGCAACCATCGCCAAAGGCCTCGCAAACGGCCTTCCGATCGGCGCGTGTATGGCACGAGACGACGTCGCGTCTGCCTTCACGTTCGGGGACCATGCCACGACATTCGGTGGAGGACCGGTCGTGTGCGCCGCGGCGCTGGCCGTCCTCGACGAGATCGAGTCACGGGCCCTCCTCGACAACGTGGGAGAACGATCCAGGCAGCTTCGATCGGGACTCGAAGCCATCGACGGAGTGCACGAGGTGAGAGGGAGGGGGCTGTTGCTCGCAGCGGTAGTCGATGATCCCTCGAGAGTCACCGAGAGGGCTCTGAACGAAGGCCTGGTCCTCAACGCCCTTCCCGACGCGGTCAGATTCACCCCCCCGCTGACAATTACCGAAGAACACGTGGCGTTGGCGATTGAGCGATTTCGGACGGCGGTCCGATCCGACGCGTAGTGTGGATCCTATGGAGTATCTGGATGTCGGTCCCGATCGGTTCCACGCGCAGCTGATCGCGGAAGCCTGCCGGGCCGATGGTCTGGAAGTCGAGCTCCTCACCGCCGACGACGACGGAACCGATCCGTGGTGGGGAGTCATCCAACACCACCGCCTTCTAATTCACTCGGAAGACAGGGACACGGTGACTCGGGTTGCCGGAAGAGCTTTTCCGGCAACTCACTGAGGGTCGGCGGCTGGGACGTGTTCGGTCAGAGGACGGGCTCGAA
>CAZBXV010000041.1:0-21081 GCA_964496205.1 uncultured Acidimicrobiia bacterium | reverse complement strand
CCTCCTTCGAGTTGCCTTAGCACTCCGGTTGCTTGACTGCTAAAGCCTAGCACTCGCCGTCAGGGACTGCTAATCCCGGATTCGGACCTCATATGGTGTGGTGATGGATCCACCGAGAGACGTCCGAGGGCGAAATGATCCCGACGAGACGGCCGTCGTCGACGACCACCACCCGCCGGCCTTCGCCAGTGAGTCGAGGAATGAGACCCTCGACATCTCTGTCGGGGGCAACGATCTCATCGGGCTCGAGTACCCGCATCACCTCGGATGTCCGCACGGATGACCACTGTGACCGGTCGACGTCGCGAAGCTGTCGCATGCTGACGATTCCTCTCACCTGGCCATCCACGACGACGGGAAACCACGAGTAGTTGTGCTGCATGAAGTGACCGTCGAACAACTCCTGCAGCGTCGCACCACCATCCACCGAGACCGGCGCCGGTGTCATCACCTGACCCGCCGTCACTCCCCGGAGTGTTCGTCTGGCCTCCATCTGGAACTCGGCCGACCCTGCCGCCTGAAAAAGGAACCAGCCGAGAACGATCCACCACAGTCCACCCAGGTTCCCTCGACCGAGAAGGGTGATGACGCCAACCACGATCATGACGATCGCAACGCCACGCCCGCCCATGACGGCGACCCTGGTTGCCTTGTCCGCATCGCCGGTTACCTTCCACACGATCGACCGCAGAACACGGCCACCATCGAGAGGAAACCCTGGAGCGAGATTGAACACGCCCAGGATCGCGTTGATCCAGGCGAGCTGCCAGCACAGCCGCCCGACGAGCGTTGTATCGCCAAACGCGAGGGAGAGCAGATAGAAGATGCCGCCGAGCAGCAGCGAAGACAGGGGGCCGGCGATCGTGATGGCAAACTCGGTACCCGGTGTTGTCGCCTCTTGCTCGATCTCGGAGACGCCACCGAAGATGAACAGCCGAATCTGCTTCACCGGGATTCCACGCTGGATAGACACCAGGGAGTGGCTCAGCTCGTGAACGACCACGCTGCCGAAGAACAGGAGAGTTCCGACGAACGCACCGATCCAGATTCCCGCTTGCGTCGCTGCCATGCCGTGACGGGCGGCAGTCGCGAGGTCGGACCAGAAGAACATCCAGATGAGAAAGAAGATGATGAGCCACGACGCGTCGACGCTGATCGGGATGCCGCGGACACGGCCGATGACGAAACCCTTGCCCATCACAGCACCATCGACGGATCGACCGACGCGTCCCACTCGGTGTAGTCGCCCCGCATGAGGTGGAAGGCACCCGCTGCACCGATCATTGCCGCGTTGTCCGTGCAGAGGATCGGATCAGGAAGCAGGAGCTGGACGCCGTGTCGATTCGCCTCCTCCTGCATCTTCTGCCTGAGCCGGCGGTTCGCCAGCACCCCTCCCCCACCGGCGACCGTCTGTGCACCGGTGTCTTCGACGGCGTTGAATGTCTTGGTGATCAGCGCGTCAACGATCGCTTCCTGAATCGATGCGGCGACGTCTGCGAGGGGCGGAAGCGTGCCGGAAGCAGCCGCCTTCTGAATGAACGTGACAACGGAGGTCTTGAGTCCCGAGAACGACAGGTCGTACCTGCGATCCGCGAGCGCCCTCGGGAAGTCGATCGTTGTCGGGTCGCCACCGTCAGACGTCTTGTCGATCTCGGGCCCGCCGGGATATCCCAAGCCCATGAACCTAGCGATCTTGTCGAATGCCTCACCCGACGCGTCGTCGATCGTCTGCCCCATCACCTGATACTCGCCCCACCGGGCCACATGAACGATCTGGCTGTGGCCACCGGACGCGAGCACGACCACGGCCGGCGGCTCGAATCCTGGATGCTGAAGGCGAGGTGCCATCAGGTGCCCTTCCATATGGTCGATGCCGACGAATGGGAGACCACGCGCCCACGCGGTCGCCTTGGCGAACTGGAATCCGACGAGCAACGCCCCGATGAGGCCCGGCCCCTGTGTCGCGGCCACACCATCCAGGTCGTCCGGATGGATGCCGGCCTCGACGAGCGCCCGATGCGTGAGTGAGCGGATCGATTCGACGTGTGCCCGGGCGGCCACCTCGGGAACCACACCTCCGAAGCGTGCATGAATCTCCGTTTGTGATGCCAGCACATTCGACAGAACCGTCGTGCCGCGGACGACGGCCACGCTTGTTTCGTCGCAGCTCGTCTCGAATGACAGGACAACTGGTCCGCCGCTCATACCAGCCCCTTTCGGATCGATTCGACCAGCAATCGGTATGCAGCACCCGTGATGTCATGTGCCCACATGACCATCGCATCCTCATCGCCGTAGTACTCGGCCCGAACCCCGACCGGGGCCATCCCGAACTTCCGGTACAGATCTTGGGCTACCTTGTTCGAAGCTCTCACTTCGAGGGTGAGATGCTCCGCTCCGTACGCGATCGCCGCATCAACGAGACCCAGCATCAGTCTGGTGCCGAGCCCTTGGCGGCGAACGGCGGTTGCAAGCGTGACGATGTGTGCTTCGTCGGCGTCCAGCAACAGTCCCCCATAGCCAACGATCTCGCCGCCGGCATCTGCGACCAGGTAGGCACGATTGTTCGACACCACCTCGCTGGCGAGGATTGCCTCGTCCCAGGGCTGCGCGAAGGTGACCTGTTCCAGGGCGAGTACTGACGGCAGATCGGCGGGATCCATCGGACGGATCGCGATCACTCCGACCATGGCCCCTCCTTCCTGAACTCGGACCAACCAATGGTGACGTCAGGCTCGCGCAGATACAGGGGTCGTATGTCTCGGGAGGGTGGGAACTCTTGACGTTCGACCGGTCCAACCGCAAGCCCGAGGAGCGCTTCGGCAGAGGGGTAGCGGGGCCTGCCGGCCTTGACCCGATGGAGCCCGCGCAAGATCGTTTCGTGAAGTACCTCCCAATCCCCGACCACAAGTGCGTTCTGGGGATCCGATTCGAGGAGGGCCCTCAGATGGTCCGGACGGACGATTCGCGGTTCGCTGTCGCGGACCACGCCACCTGGGACGGGCTGATACGAGGCAACGGCGACCTCACCCCGACGCACGTCGACAACAGACCAGATGTGCCGGTGACCTGTGGTTGCGCCGAGAGCCACCGCATCGAGGGACACGATCGCCACGAGTGGCACACCGAGGCTGGACGCAAGACCTTGTGCTGTCGCAAGCCCGACCCGAATGCCCGTGTAGAGGCCGGGCCCCACGTCGACTGCGATCGCATCGATATCGGATGGTGACCACCCTGCCTGGTCGAAGAGGTAGTCGAGGGCGGAGACGATGAAGCCGGCGTGTCCTCTGCGGTCGACCTTCGCCGCGGATGCAACGGCAAGGCGTCCCTCGCCGAGGGCAACGGACGACGCCGGGGTCGAAGTTTCGATCGCGAGGAGTTTCATTGCAGCACATCCTCGAGATGGCGACCTTGCCAGGCGCCACCATGGCCACTGAATGCGATTCGTCTCGACCCGTCTTCCTGAATCGTGAAACGGATCAGAAGGTGATCCTCAGGCATCGCCGATGCGACAGCCTCGCCCCATTCGACCGCCAGTATCGATCCTTGGGCTTCGTCGATGAGTTCCAGGTCGGCGAGTTCGTTCAGCGTGCCGAGACGATAGACGTCGGCGTGAACGAGCGGGATGAATCCTCCCGTGTAGGTGTGGACCAGGACGAAGCTCGGACTCGTGACGTTGGACTCGATACCCAGGCCTTCGGCCAGGCCTGCAACGAACGCAGTCTTCCCAACGCCCAGCCCGCCGCTGAGGAGGAGCACGTCGTCGGGGCGTAGCAGGCTGGCGAGTCGGCGGCCGGCCCGGCGAGTGTCCGCTTCAGTTGTCGAGACGATGTCCATCAGAACAACCCCATCTGCTCCGGCTCCGGAGCCTCCGATTCTTCGATATCCGCCGTGTCCGACAGCACCGATTCGATCAGCGAGAAGTCCTCCCTCATCTTGTCGAGGACGGACTGTCCACCTCGGAGGGCCGCCGCCGGATGGAAGGTGGGCACGATCGTTCGGTTCCACCAGGGGTAGGCATGGCCGCGAAGCCTCGTGATCCCCATCTCTTGTTTGAGGAGGAGCTTGGTCGCGAAGTTGCCGAGCGTCACAACCACGTCCGGGTCGATCAGTCGTATCTGGTCGGCGAGAAACCCTTTGCAGCTTGCGATCTCGTCGGGTCGTGGATCGCGGTTGCCGGGTGGCCGGCACTTGACGACGTTCGCGATGTACACGTCGTCTCGACGCATGTCGATCTCTCCGAGCAGACGGTTGAGGAGCTGGCCGGCGGCGCCCACGAATGGGATACCTTGAAGGTCTTCGTTTCGGCCCGGCCCTTCACCAACAAACATGACGCGCGCCTCCGGGGACCCGTCGCCGAACACGACGTTCGTTCGGGTTTCGGCCAGACGGCAGGCCGTGCACTGCCGGGCTCGCTCGCCGAGTTCTCGCAGTGCCTCGTCTGTCACGTGTCCTCTGTCGTCTTTCGCCATGCCAGTGCCGCTTCGATCGCACGTCCCGTTGCGACGAACGCCCCTTCGGCGACGATGCTCGCGTCGGCGCTGGCGTTCCCGCAGGAGACCGCGAATGCGGCATCGCCATCATATCGGGTGTGTGTCGGTCGGATACACGCTGCGAGCGAATCTTGCGCCCGGATCGCCACTCGCGTCAGTTCTGCTCTCGTCAGCGCGGCGTCGGTAGCGACCACGACGAGCGTCGTGCTGGTCCGAGTCGGTGGCGGAGCCTCGGATCCGGCCGGGATCGGATCCCCGCCGGTCAGCGGCTCTCCCTCGAGTGTGAACACGTCACCGACCGCGTTGAGGACGACGAGCGCTCCGACCGTCGCGTCGCCTGCGGCCACTGCAGACGATCCGAGACCACCCGGTTGAAACGCCCCGCGCCATCCGGCGACCATCGCGCCGGTACCGGCGCCCACAGGCCCGGCCTCGACCGGAGCGTCAGAGGCTGAGTGGTATGCGGCGGCTCCGGCCTCCGGACCTGGCCGTACGGAGGAATCGCCGGCCAGTAAGTCGTAGATCACCGCCGCCGGCACGATCGGCACCGGGCCGGTTGGTGTCGGATGACCGCGTCCCTCCTCTTCGAGGGCTCGCATGACGCCGTCGGCGGCCGCCAGACCGAAGGCCGATCCTCCGGTCAGCAGGATCGCCTGCACGGTCTCGACGCTCATCCCTGGAGCCAGCAGCGCGGTCTCTCTGGTGCCGGGAGCCGCTCCTCGCACTTCGATCGCCGCAACGTTGGGCTCCGGAAACGACACGACCGTGCAGCCGGTTCGTGCCTCTGCATCCGTCCAGTGGCCTATACGCACTCCGGCGACATCTGTGATGGAACTCACACGTACCTCCTGGGCAGTCTCGGGCCGATCTGACACACGATCTCGTACGGAATGGTGCCAAGGTGGTTCGCCCATTCGGTCGCTGTGACCTCTTCGACCCCTTGGCGTCCGATCAGAACCACCTCATCGCCGATGCCGACGCCCGTATCGCCGACGTCGACGAGGATCTGATCCATCGTCACGTTCCCTGCGAATCGGTGCCTGCGGCCCCGGATGAGCACTTCCCCATGGTCGAACAGGAGTCTGGGTAGCCCATCGGCGTATCCGATCGGCACGGTCGCCACCGTCGACTCATGATCGAGGGGTCTCCTTCGGCCGTACGAAACCCTCGTCCCGGGCGGGTACCTGCGAACCATCGACACTTGTGAGACGATCCGCATGACCGGCCGCAGGCCAATGTCCGGCACCACGCCCGGTGCAGGGTTGATTCCGTACATGCTGAGGCCGGCTCGCACCATGTCGAATCTCGCGTCTGGAAACCGCAACGCGCCGGCGGTGTTCGCGGCGTGGCGCATCGGAACCTCGATCCCGCGTCTCGTGATCTCTTCGAGGACACTCCGATACTCTGCGAGTTGCGCTTCGGTGAACGGATCGTTCTCGTCCGCCACCGGAAAGTGGGTCCAGACTCCTTCCAGGATCAATCGGGAATCGGTGTTGATCTGTTCGGCGAGCTTCACCGCGTCCGCCGCCGAGGCACCAACTCGATGCATGCCCGTATCGACCTTCACGTGGATCGGAAGAGGGCGGTCTGCAACATCGGCGAGTGCATCGACGAACTCGCTACGGTAGACGGTTGGCGTGAGATCCCATCGAACGACCTCGGCGGCGTCGTCGATCGGGGGCTCGGACAAGAGGAGGACCTTGGCGTCGATACTCGCCTCGCGTAGTCGTATCCCCTCCTCGACGAGTGCGACCGCAAGAAGGTCGGCCCCTGCGCTCAGTGCCGCCTCGGCGACAGGAACATCGCCGTGTCCGTACCCGTCGGCTTTGACAACCGCGCATACGGCGGCCGGGTCGACCGCGTCGGCAATCCTCTGAACATTGTCGGTCAGTACGTCGAGATCGATCTCGGCCCAGGATGGCCTCACCAGGCAACCTCCCCAACCGCGAGCGCGAGTTCATCTGCTGTCACTGTACGGTTGGCGGCAATCAGCTTTCCGGCCCTTCCGTGCCAGTAGGCGCCGGAGCGGGCCGCTGTCTCGGCGTCGAGCCCACGGGCCCACAAGGCAGCGAGCAGCCCGGTCAGCACATCCCCGCTTCCGATCGTTGCGAGTTCCTGTCCACCAGAGGTGATCGCCCAGCGGGCGTCCCCCATCACGAACGTGGGAGACCCCTTCAGCAAGACGACGACTCCTGTCTTCACTGCGAACTCCGCGGCGTTCCCGTAGGTGGCGTCCTCCCCGGTGAGCCGCGAGAACTCGGCGGCATGCGGGGTGATCACAGTTGGGCCCACTCGGGCAGACAGGACGTCCGATCCGTGCAGCGCATTGAGTCCGTCGGCGTCGATCACAATCGGGCCGTCTCGCCGTCCGAGCAGCTCGGCGACGAATTCGTCCATTCCCGGACCGAGTCCCGGACCGACCGCGACCACGTCGAAACGTTCGGCCGCCTCGGCGAGCGGGCCGGCATCCTGGGGTAGGTACCTCTCACCGCTGCCGATCGCCATGTTGAGCAGTTCGGGGGCGGCCGCGGCGTAGACCGATTGCAGGGCGCCCGGCGTCGCGATCGACACGGACCCGGCCCCTCCGTGGAGGGCGCTACGCGCCGCGAGCAGCGGGGCACCCGTCATTCCGGGCGAACCCCCAGCGACCAGGACCGACCCGGCCGACCATTTGTGGGCGGATCGCTGTCTTGGTGGACGGGGAGCATCAGACTCGTCAGCGAGGAAGAACTCGGCGTCGCCGCCCGACAGTCCGATGTCTCGTACCCTCAGGCTGCCGCATACGTCCGGTCCGATGCCGATGTACTGGCCCACCTTCGGGCTGTGGAACGTCATGGTCAGCGACGAACGAAACACGGCCCCTTGTGCCACACCTGTTGTTCCGTCCAGTCCGCTCGGGATGTCGACGGCGAGGACGGGCATCGAAGTCTCGGTCCACGGAACAACGACGTCAGGAAGGGTTCCCCGGAACCCGGACCCGAATAGGGCATCGATCACGAGATCCGCAGGCTCCAGATCGCGGAGTGGCGCTATGGGGACCCCTGCTTTGGCCGCTTCTCCGGCAGCCCAGATGGCATCGTCGGTCTTGGGATCGGCGAGGGCCAGTACCCGGACCGCAATCCCCCGCTGTTTCAGGTACCTGGCCGCGACATACCCGTCACCACCGTTGTTGCCGGGACCAGCCAGGACGACGACTCGAGAACCGTACCGTGCCCCCATCTCGACCGCGGTGAGCGCTACACCCAGCCCTGCGCGTTCCATGAGTACCGGACCGGGCACGGGTGACGCAGCGTCGAGCCGAGCGGACGCTGTCGGGGTGAGCACGGGTCGCATGGGAGAAATGGTACCGGGCACGACTCGCTTCGCGAGCCGGTCCTCGGTCGACAGTCGTCAGAGGCGACAGCCAATCAGCTATTCAGCTGCCGGCCACCAGCGGCCGGCAAGAACGCGACCCCATCCGCCAGTAAACCGTAGGGCGACTGGTTCCCTCCCCCAGTGAGACCGCAGGGCCGAACGCTGGGAGAGGTGGACTCGGCAAAGCCGAGGACGGAGGGGGCGGTTCTCACCAACGTAGATCGTCCACCGTTGCCGGCTACTCAAGACTGAAGACTCAGGACTGAGGACTATCTTCTCCCCATGACCCTCGATGAGGTACGGGCCCGGCTCGCGGAGATCACGTCCGAACTCGAACACGCAGACGATCTTTCAACCCGTATGGTGCTGCACCAGGAACAGGCATCACTTCGTGAGCAGGCTCGCAACCTCTTCACCGCGACTCCCGAGGGAAGAGCGATGCTCGAACAAGAGCTGGCGACCCTCGAACGGCAGCTCGATGTCCTCGAGTCACAGCAGATCAAGAAGACAAAGGTCTCGTACGGAGGTGGGGGTCCATCGGGAGGAGGCCTCGAGCCGGTGGACGTCTACTACCTTCGCAGAGTTCACGAGAGCAGGAACAACGTCGCGGACCTCAGGAAACGCATCGAGGAACTTCGTGCCCGCCTCCGTCCCGAGGAGCGCAGGCCCGAGTGACGCGGTTCCTGGCCTGACGGAGTCGAGTGCGCTCAGAGTGTTGCTACTGCTCGAGTGACATCGCGAATACCATCGCCGTGTCATCGGTGTGGGTGATCGTCACCAGCACCTCTGTCACACCGATCTGCCGGGCCCTCGCCAACGCCCTGCCGCTGAGATTCACCCTCGGCTGGCCCCCGCCTGTGATTTCGATGTCCTTCCAGGACACGTGCCGCCACCCGACGCCGAGGCTCTTCATCACCGCTTCTTTGCCGGCGAAACGCGCGGCGAACCGGCTCGCCGGCGATGCGTACCGCGATGCGTACGCACGCTCATGTTCGGTGAAGCACCGCTCCGCGAAGCGGGGGTACTTATCGAGCAGGTGCTGCACGCGGTCGATTTCCGCCAGGTCGATACCGAGGCCAACGATCCTCATGGAGTCACGCTACCGCAGGAGCCGCGGCTACTCGACCGTCACACTCTTGGCCAGATTGCGCGGCATGTCGATGTCGTGCCCAAGCACTCTGGCAGTGTGGTAGGCAAGCAGTTGCAGCGGGATGATCGACAGGACAGGCGACAGGAAGTCGATGGTCCGTGGAATGCGCAGCACCTCGTCGGCAAACTTGTCGATCTGTGGATCATCGTCGTACGCCAATGCGAGCACATGTGCTCCTCGTGCCTTGACTTCCTGCACGGCGGAGATCGTCTTTTCGTACAGGTGTTGCTGGGTGACGATCACCACCACAGGCGTCCCTTCCGTCACCAAAGCCAACGTCCCATGCTTCAGTTCACCGGCGGGCATGGCTTCGGAGTGCATGTATGAGATCTCTTTGAGTTTCAGTGATCCCTCGGTTGCGACCGCGTAGTCGAGGCCGCGTCCGATGAAATAGACATCTGTCGTGTCGGCGAACCGCTCGGCGATCTCGGCAACGGCCGCGTCGTGTTCGATCACTCGTTCCGCCTTGCCGGAGAGGGTCCATAGCTCGGTGGCGAGTGCCGCCGCTTGCTCGCCGCTGATCGAACCTCGGTCGGCGCCGAGCTTGAGCGCGAGCAGGTACTCACCGATGAGCATGGCCGTGTAGGCCTTGGTCGATGCAACTGCGATCTCAGGACCGGCCCTCGTATAGAGGACATCGTCGGCATCTCGACTGAGCGTGGAACCGACCACGTTGGTGATTGCGAGCAGCCGGGATCCTCGGTCTTTCGCCAGTCGCGCAGCTGCGAGCGTGTCGGCTGTTTCACCGGACTGGCTGATCGCGATCGTCAGGGTTCCGGGTTCGATCAGCGGGTCTCGGTATCGCAATTCGTGTGCGTAGTCGATCTCGACCGGCAGCCGCAGCGACTTCTCGAGGACATCCCGTGCGACCAGACCTGCGTGGTACGCGGTGCCACACGCGGTGATCCAAATCTTCGAGAGTCCCTCGACAAACCCTGGCGGGAACGAGACACCGTCTATGTCGACGACGCCGTCCCTGTCGATCCGGCCCATCACCGTCTCGTCGATCACCCCTGGTTGCTCGTAGATCTCTTTGAGCATGAAGTGCGGGAACCCCGACTTCTCCGCTTGCTCCACGGTCCAGGTGACATGCTGCGGGGCGCGGTCGATTGGCGTGCCGTCCAGCATCTCGATCGACACCCCGCCGGCGGTCAGCGTGACCATCTCACCGTTCTCGACCACCATCATCCGATCGGTGTACGGGAGGATCGCGGGAATGTCCGATGCGAGCAGCGTTTCGCCGTCCCCTACACCGACAACCAGAGGGCTGATCATGCGAGCCGCCACGATCTTGTCCGGTTCCTTGGCGGACATCGTCACCAGGGCGTAGGCGCCTTCGGCCCGGGCAACCGCCCGTCGCACCGCCTCGGCCAGATCGCCGTCGTACTCGTCGGCGATGAGGTGAACGAGCACCTCTGTATCGGTGTCCGAGGTGAACTGATGACCCGCTTCCGATAGCTCTTCCTTCAGTTCGAGAAAGTTCTCGATGATGCCGTTGTGAACGACTGCGAACTCACCCGTCTGATCGAAGTGCGGATGCGCGTTGAGGTCGTTCGGCACACCGTGTGTTGCCCACCGTGTGTGTCCGATTCCGATCGTCCCCTCGAGCGGGTCTGTCTCCACCATGGCGGCCATCCGATCGAGCTTTCCGGCCGCTTTGCGAATCGAGATGGTCGAGCCGTTGGATACGGCGATTCCCGCCGAGTCGTATCCGCGATACTCGAGTCTTCGAAGCGACGAAACCAGGACGTCCTGGGCCTGGCGCGGGCCCACGTAGCCGACGATGCCGCACATAGCGTCTCCTTTTCTTCAGGAGACCGGCACCAGACGGGTCCGACCCGTCTCCCACACCGAAGCGGCCTCTGTTTCGGGGTCTCCCCCGGGCTTTGCTCCGCTTCGTCACGATCGTGGCCACCGAGAGGGCATCCGCCGAATGCTTCGATACTCCCTCTTCCTCGTCACCCCGAAGGGCCAGGCGCTAAGACGTCACGCGTCGGTCTCGAAGAAGAAGGATACCTGTTCGGCGACCACATGAATCGGTTTGCGGGCACCGGCACTGTCCGGTGACGGTGGTGAGGCGCAGGGCGAGTCGCGCCGATGGCAAGGACACACACCATCACGCCAGGGACAACGTCCCCGGTTGTCACACCTAGCCGAGTTCGTTTCGCACGATTGCGATCAGTTCGTCGGTGATGACGACCGCCTCGTCACGGGTCGGTGCTTCGACCATGACCCGAATCAGCGGTTCGGTCCCCGAGGGACGGACGAGGATGCGTCCGTTGCCGGCCATCCGCTGTTCCATTGCAGCGATCGTCTCCCACAGGACTTCGGCCTCGGGAAGGCGGCTCTTGTCCGCGACGCGCACGTTGCGAAGGATCTGCGGGAATTCGGTGATCGTTTCGGCTCGGAGCTCGCGCAGTTCCTTGCCGGTGATCGCCAGAACCTCGAGGAGCTTCACTGCCGTGAGCAGGCCGTCGCCTGTTTCGGCCAGGTTCGCGAAGATGATGTGGCCGGACTGTTCACCGCCGAGCACCGCTCTGCGTTCCCACATGGCCTCTTTCACGTAGCGATCGCCTACCTGAGTCTCAATGAGGTCGATCTCCATGGCTTCCATCGCTTTGCGGAAACCCAGGTTGGCCATGACGGTGGACACGACGAGGTTCCTTCGGAGCTTGCCTGCATCTTTCATGTGACGGGCAATGATCGACATGATCACATCTCCGTTGGCGGGCATGCCGTTCTCGTCGATGGCGATGAGACGGTCTGCGTCTCCGTCGAACGCCAGCCCGATTCGGTCGTGCACCTTGGCCGCAAGGAAGCCGGGATGTGCTGCGCCGCAGCCGTCGTTGATGTTGGTTCCGTCGGGTTCGGCGCACAGCGCTTCGACATCGGCGCTCAGCCGCCTGAACAGTTCAGGGGCCACCCTGGTCGCTGCGCCGTTGGCACAGTCCAGCAACAGCCTGAACCCGCGCAATGAGTACTGCGTGGTGTCCAGAAGGAACGACAGGTACCGCTCGTCCGCATCTTCCACGTAGATCCTCGTGCCGACCCGATCACCGGAAGCGAGATGCCAGGGAGCACCCTTACGAAGCCGCTGTTCGATCGCGTCTTCTCTGTCGTCGGCGAGTTTCGAACCGCGATGGTCGAGCAGTTTGATGCCGTTGTCGATCGCCGGGTTGTGCGAGGCTGAGACGATGGCTCCCATCACCGCTCCGGTCGCCGCGACCAGATGCGAGATCCCGCCCGATGGCAGAATCCCGACATCCAGCGTGTCGACGCCGACCGAGTGCAGTCCAGCCTGGAACGCCTCCGAGAGCATCTCACCGGATCGGCGAGTGTCGCGTCCAATCAGAACGGACTCTCCACGAATCTCCTCACCGGCCGCTCGCCCGAGGGCGAGCGCGATGTCCGCGGATAGCTCGGTGTTGGCGACACCGCGAATCCCGTCGGTGCCGAACAGGCGATTGCCGCTCTCGAGCATCAGTGCTCCGTCCCGCAACGTAGGCAACAGTTCACGACGAGTCTCGCCGCTGGCAAGGACGATGGCACAACAAGTGGCGTCATCTGGCCGTCCTGGAAACGCCGAGCATCGCGCAGCGGGGCGCAGTGTCCTGTCCGGTAACGCTGGTGATGGTCAGGGAGAGCCACGGGCGCCGATGGCAGGGGCGCAAGACGCAGGTGCACCCGCAGCGGTGCGTCAAGGACGAGGACACAGCAAGCGGTGTCATCTGGCCGTCCTGAGCGCGCCCGGTGTTGCTGGACGGGGCACAAAACTAACGCTTGGTGTACTGCGGTGCCCTGCGAGCTTTGCGCAAACCGTACTTCTTGCGCTCGACCTTGCGAGCGTCGCGGGTGAGGAAACCCGCCTTCTTCAGCGTTGGGCGAAGCTCCGGCTCCAACTCGACGAGCGCGCGGGCGATGCCGAGGCGCAGTGCGTCTGCCTGTCCGGTCGTGCCACCGCCCTGAAGGGTCGCCTTGATGTCGTACCGTCCCTCTCGGTTGGCCTCACGCAGCGGTGAAAGGACCCGCAGCCGCTGTGCCATCGTGGGCAGGTAGACCTCGAGGGGCTTGTCGTTGAGTATGATCGCCCCGGTCCCGTCGTACAGGCGAACACGCGCGACGGACTCCTTCCGGCGGCCGGTTGCCTGGACGAGCATCTTGGACATCAGGACTCCACCTTTCGAATGTCAAACGCCAACGGCGTGGGTTTCTGAGCCTCGTGAGGATGGTCTGGCGCTGCGTACACCTTGAGTTTCCGAAGCATCTGCCTGCCGAGCCTGTTCTTGGGGAGCATGCCGCGAACTGCCCGTCGCACGATCTCCTCGGGACGGCGAACACGCAACGATTCGAGCCCCTCTTCGGTCAGGCCGCCCGGATACCCGGAGTGCCGGTAGTACTTCTTGTCCCGACCGCTCACCCGAACCTTGTCGGCATTGACGACGATCACGTAGTCGCCGGTGTCGACATGTGGGGCCTGCATCGGCTTGTGCTTGCCCTTGAGAATGCGGGCAACCTCGGACGACAGGCGCCCCAGGGGAAGGTCGGCAGCGTCGACAACGAACCACGCTCGTTGCACGTCTGCGGCCTTCGGTGAATACGTCTTCTGCAGCCTCATGGAAACCTCGCGAGGGAAAACTCCGAGACTCTCGGAGCCGCCACATGGTATACGAGCAGTGACCCAATCGCCAACTGGGCCAAGCCTGGTGTCTCGTACCTCGTATCGTGCCGAGCTCGCCAGTGCTCCGGTGTCTGCCTCTCAGCGCGATACCGGGTACTTGGTACCAGATACTTGGAGCGAAAGGCGTTCGCTGCCCGTCAACGCTCTCAGTACGTCACGTCCCACAACACCAAACCGTGTGCGGGAGCGGCTCCCTTGGCCGCGGATCGGTCGAGAGCCTCCAGGATCGTCGACACCCGCCCTGCGGGTACCCGGCCCCGGCCGACTTCGACGCAGAGCGCAACGATCGACCGCACCATCTGGTGGCAGAACGCCGTTGCCATGATCCACAACTCAACCAGGTCTTTCTCCCTGCCCCACGTGGCGTCGAGCACGCGGCGGACACTGCTTCGGCCTTCGGCCCTCCGACAGAACGATGCGAAGTCGTGTTCGCCGATCAGCGCAGAGGCGGCTTCTTGCATCGCGGCCACGTCGAGGGAGTCCGGTACGTGCCAGGATGTCGACCGAAGCAGTGGATCGGCGAACGACCGATTGAGGATCGTGTAGCGGTAGGTCCGCGACGTGGCCGAGAACCTCGCCGAGAACGAGTCTTCCACCCGGGAAGATCCGAACACAACGATCTCATCGGTGAGGATTCCGTTGAGACGACGAACCAGGATCTCCGGATCGACTGGTCGGTCCGCGGCGAACGACACGACCTGATGCCTCGCGTGGACTCCCGCGTCGGTGCGTCCCGCGACGACTGTCTCGACCTTTCCGACAACCCGTGCCAGGGCGGTCTCCAATTCGCCTTGCACAGTCCGCTGGCCGGGCTGTCTCGCATACCCATGGAAGCCGGTTCCATCGTACGAAAGATCAAGACGGTAGGTGGTCATACGAACGAGTGCAGAATCACCGTGGTTGGACCGAGCCCGATGAGACCGACCACCAGCCAAACCGCCGTTGCCAGCAACGCGGCGCTCACGGCCTGCTTGACGTCGAAGTCGAACAGCACGCGAGTCGCGACGACCAGGGCTGCGAACGACCAGCCGATACCAACGGCGGCGAGTACCGGCCCGGTCGGTCTCGGAAGCAGGTAGCCCACCGCCAGCAACAACAGGGGTGTTTGGGTGAACCCGACCAGCCGCATTGCGGTCTGTGTACGGGCACTCGCGTCGAACAGCTTGACGCCGGTCAGCCACAGTGCCCCTCCGAGAATGAGCCATCCAATGACGCCACCCAGAACGATTGTGAGGAGGCCCACGAGATCCACCGCGTAGTGGGCGACCATCAGGCTCACTGCGATGGCCGCGTATACGCCTGCGACAACGAGTACCGCGTTTCCTGTCGCGTAGTCGTCGAAGATCAGCTCTGTGTAGAACCGTCGTTCGAGCCGTGTGGCACGCACCATCTGTCGAAGCATCGGGCGAGCGTACCAGGGGCAGAACACGACGGTGGGACGCGTCATGGCGCACCCCACCGAGCAGCAGAGCGGCCCAAGGTCCCTATCAGAACCGAATCCCCCAACCCAGGGCTCCTGAACGAGAAAAACACCGCTGACAGCCCTGGGTTCGTAGACTCAGCGGGCTCCTAACCCTCTGCCCAGTCCTTCAGCTTCGCGAGCGCCTCCTGGATGTCGTCCACTCCGATGCCCGAGTAGGCGAGTCGAATGTATCGCTCCTTCTCCCCTGCGATGGCTCGGCCGAAGTGGAGGCGAGTCGTGAAGGATACGCCGGTGGCGTGGAGCGCCGCCCGCCGGAACTCCTCGTAGTCGTCCATTCCTTTGGCGGCCATCAGTCCTGTGACGTTCGGGAACAGATAGAACGTCGCGTTGGGACGGAACGAGAACACGCCTTCGATTGCGTTGAGCCCTTCGACGGCGGCGTTGCGGCGGGCTTCGAGTTCGGCGAGGATCGCCTTCACCTCGGTTTGGTCCCCTTGCAGGCCGGCGAGCGCGCCGTACTGGATGAAGTGGTTCGAGCAGGACTCGTCGTTGACGTTGATCTTGGCAATCACGTCGACGATCTCCTTCGGACCGATGCTTGCGCCGAGCCGCCAGCCCGTCATCGCGAACTTCTTGGAGAAGGTGTAGAGAACAACGGTGCGTTCAGCCATTCCCGGCTGCTCGACAAATGAGGTGCTCTTGCCCGAATAGCGCATATCGAAGTAGGCCTCGTCGGCGAGCACGTACAGGTTGTGTTTGCGGACGAGCTCAGCAAGACGTTCGTGCTCTTCGATAGAGCATTCGGCTCCCATAGGGTTCTGGAGATCGTTGAGGATCAGCAGCCGGGTCTTGTCGGTGATGCCCCGCTCGATCGAGTCGAAATCGAACAGGAAATTCCTCTCACCCTCCGTGTAGCCGTACGGAACAGCGACGCCTCCGTTGAACTCGATCTGCGATTCGTAGATCGGGTAACCGGGGTTCGGGTACAGCACTTCGTCGCCCGGGTTCATCAACGCGAGGATGAACTTGCCGATGGTCGGCTTGCCGCCAGGCTGGACAACGACGTTCTCCATCGTGTAGCCGGTGTGGTGTGAGGCAGCGACGTCGGCTGCGATCGCTTCCCGGAGCTGCGGGATTCCCGCGTTGGGGCAGTAGCCGGTCTTGCCATCGGCTATCGCCTTCTCCGCTCCGTGAACAACCGTTTGGGGAGTTGGGAGATTGATGTCGCCGAGGTGGAATGGGTAGACCCTGTTGCCCGCGGCAGCGAAGGCGTTCGCTTCGGCCGAGACGGCAAACGCCGTTTCCGTTCCGAGGCGGTTGATTCGATCTGCGATACGCATTCAGTTCCTTTCGGGTGAGCTCGATGGGGTCGAGGTCGGGGGCCCCCGGTGCAGAACCGACAGCCCCCTCACTCTTCTACTTGGACTTCAGAATCTCCGAGACCCGCGCGTACATCTGGGATGGATCTACGAATTCGACAACGTCGGGGATCTCCTCAAATAGCGACCTCGCCTTCTCCTGGAGACGCGTGTGCACCTCCAGGATCAGAGGCACCTGGAACGTGCGGCACACGTGGAAGATGTCCTGGTAGGTCACGCTGCCCGGCTGTGCTTCGTCCTGTGGGGCAAAGATCTTGTGGACATAGCCGATCAGGACATCGACACGGTTCTCGTTGTTGATGATTCGCACGTGCATGCCGTGGTTGTCGAATCCGTTAGAGATCGGCAGCGTGTCGTGGCCGTCGCACACAAGGTCTGTCAGCAGCGTCGAGTCCGTGCCTTCGAAATAGCCAACGGTCTTTCTCATGGTTTGAACCTCCTCACACAACACCTTGGTCGAGCATCGCGTTCGCGACCTTGCGGAAGCCGGCGATGTTCGCCCCTATGACGTAGTTGTCCGCGGCGCCGAATTCCTCGGCGGCTTCACGGCACTCCCGGTGGATCTCGCTCATGATGCCAAGCAACTTGGCGTCGACCTCTTCCCGGGTCCATGACGTGAACCCGGCGTTTTGTGCCATCTCGAGGCCGGATGTCGCGACGCCTCCAGCGTTCGCGGCCTTGCCTGGTCCGAAGAGCACGCCGTTGTCGATGAACAGACGGGCCGCCTCCGGCTCGGTCGGCATGTTGGCTCCCTCGGCGACGACCTTGACACCGTGCGTGATGAGTTGCTTGGCCTCTTCGGCGTTCAGCTCGTTCTGGGTTGCGCATGGAAGCGCGACCTCGGCACCGGGGACTCCCCACGGGCGTTGACCCTCGTAGTACTGGACGCCGAACTGGTCGGCGTACTCGCGGATTCGGCCACGTCGCACGTTCTTGAGTTCCATGACCCAGGCGAGCTTCTCTCCGTCGATCCCGTCGGGGTCGTAGATGAAGCCGTTCGAGTCGGACAGCGTTACAGCGGTACCACCGAGTCGATTCACGTTCTCGACGGCGTACTGGGCAACGTTGCCGGATCCGGAAACCAGCACTGTCTTTCCATGGATGCTGTCGTCGTGAGCGCGCAGCATCTCCTCTGTGAAGTAGACGGTGCCGTAGCCGGTCGACTCCGGTCGAATGAGACTGCCACCCCAGGTGACGCCCTTGCCGGTCAAGATGCCGGAGAACTCGTTGGCGAGTTTTTTGTACTGGCCGAACAGGTATCCGATCTCGCGAGCACCGACGCCGATGTCACCGGCAGGAACGTCGGTGTGCGGACCGATGTGTCGGAAGAGCTCGCTCATGAACGACTGGGTGAAGCGCATCACTTCGCGATCGCTCTTGCCTTTCGGATCGAAGTCGGAACCTCCCTTGCCGCCACCCATGGGGAGTGTCGTCAGCGCGTTCTTGAAGACCTGCTCGAAGGCGAGGAATTTCAAGACGCCCAGATTGACGGTCGGGTGGAATCGCAGTCCCCCCTTGTACGGCCCGATCGCACTGTTCATCTCGACTCTGTAGCCGCGATTGACCTGTACGTCTCCGGCATCGTCGATCCACGGAACCCGGAAGATGATGATCCGCTCTGCGTCCACCATCCGGTGAAGTATCTTCTCCTTGAGATACTCCGGGCTCCGCTCGAAGACCGGCCACACCGACTCGACCACCTCGCGTACGGCCTGGTGGAACTCCCACTGAGCCGGGGCCCGCTCGATGACGTACTCCATGAACTCCGATACGGCTTGCTGCTGCACCTTCGCACATCCTTTCGTGGTGCCTGTGGTTTGGGGCGCCGTCGGCGCCCCAAAAACCTCTTCCTACATGGTGAGTGCCATTACCGCTTTCTGAGCGTGCAGGCGATTCTCCGCCTGATCGAAAACTCTGCTCCAACGACCGTCGATCACCTCGTCTGCGACCTCGATGTTGCGATCGGCCGGCAACGGATGCATGTAGATCGCGTCCTCGTCCGCCATCTCCATCCGGCGGGCATCGACGATCCAGTCCTTGTAGTTCTCCGAGATCTTCGCCGACTCCTCGAGGTCGGAGGTTGTGAGCATCGAACCCCATGCCTTGGCGTAGACGACATCGGCCCCGCGCATCCCCTCTTCGAAGTCCTCGACGATCTCGAAGGAACCGTGTGCCTTCTTCGCGTTTTCCTCCGCCTGGGCGATGACCTCGGGCATGAGCTTGAACTCCGGTGGACGAGTGAGCCGAACCTTCGCTCCGTAGCGTGTCATGAGCAGGATCAGGCTCTGCGGCACGCTGATCGGCTTCTGGTAGCTGGACGCGTACGCGTAGCTCATGTTGACGGTGAGCTTGGACGGGTCGCCTTTCTGCTCGATGACCGTGAGCAAGTCGGCGAGGGCCTGGTGCGGGTGATACCAGTCGCACTGCATGTTCAGCACCGGGGTGCGGCTTGCTTCAGCGACCGCACGGATGTACTTGTTGCCGATGCCCCAGTCGACCTGACGGATGGCAATGCCGTCGTTGTATCGGCCGAGGATCTCACCTATCTCTTTCCACGTGTCGCCATGTCCGATCTGGGTGCTCGTCGAGTCCAGGAACATCGCGTGGCCACCGAGCTGTGCCATGCCCGCCTCGAAGCTTGCTCGTGTGCGCGTGCTGGAGAAGAAGAACAGCATGGCGAGGACCTTGTCACGTAGGAGCGCGTGTGGTTCGCCGAGCGCTCTCCGGCGCTTCAGGTCGAGGGCGACGTCGAGGACGGTATCGAGCTCGTCCTTGGTCCATTCCTGAGTCGTGATCATGTCACGACCATGGAGATGAGTTTGCATCAACTGCTCCTTTGCAGCTCGCTGGTCTCGGACCGGCTCATGAACCGGTCCTTCGTCTGATCAGCCGGAATCGCAGCAGATCGTCGCGAAAGTACGACGTCGCTCGCACGACCGGCTCGTTGTTCTGGTCGTATCCGATCTCATCGAAGGAAAGCACGGGTGTTCCTTCCGGAATGCCGAGCGTGTCGGAGATTGAGTCGTCGACGACCACAGGAACGATCTCGGAGAGGTAGTACCCAAGCGTCCGATCACAGTGGTCTTCGAGGAACTCGTACACGGGGGTGCCCTCATCCGCCTCGTCGATCACATCCTGAACAATATCCCTCGGAATCTGATTGATTGTGAACATCACGGGTTCGTCGTCCTCGAGGAACCGCTTTTCGATGACGAGAACCTCGGCTCCCTCTGCCAAGTCCAGCGCTTCCGACGTTGCTTCGTCGGCGGGGCGCTCGTAGCTGGCCAGCACCTGCACCGACGGCGTGTAGCCGTGGTCACGCAGCACCTGTTCGTATGACCAGATCTCCTCGAGTCGGGACTTGATCTGAAGCCCGGTCGGGTTGACGAACGTGCCGGCCCCCTGCCTGCGGTAGATCGTGCCTTCGTGTTCGAGTCGGCTGAGCGCGTCACGAACGGTCGTCCGACTGACGCCGAGGTCGGTCGCGAGTTCGGTCTCCGGCGGGATCCTTCCACCGTCGAATTCCTCGTTGATGATGCGTGACTTCAGGTGGGATTTCACCTGGTCGGTGAGGGATGGGTTGCGCGTGATCATCGCATGGTCTCAGATTGGCGTATGGTCATCATATTGTATTATTGTATGACCAATCAATCAAGCCAACCCCAAGGAGGGCAGCTCATGCGGAGTTTCGCCGGTCGAGACATCTTGTCACTCAAAGATTTCGAGCGGAACGAGTTCTTCCATCTCTTCGAGATCGCCGACGAAGTCGAGCCGATCGCCCGTGAGAGAAGGAACTCCGACATCCTCGCCGAAAAGACACTCGTGACCGCGTTCTATCAGCCGTCGACCCGCACCCGCCTTGCCCACGAAGCAGCAATGCATCGCCTCGGCGGGCACGTCACCGGGTTCTCCGACGCCAAGATGACGAGAGCCGGCGACTTCTATCAGGAGTCCATCAAGGACACGGTGCACATGCTCGAGTTCTACGGCGACGCCATCGTGATGCGCCATTTCCAGCAGGGCGCACCACAGGAAGCGGCCAAGTGGTCGAGCGTCCCCGTCATCAACGCCGGTGACGGCTGGGGTGAACACCCGACGCAGGTACTGACGGATCTCTACACGGTCTACAGGGAGATGGGCACGGTCGATGGACTCAGCTTCCTCGCCATCGGCGACCACAGGATGCGCACCATGCACTCCCTTGGCTACGCGCTGTCACAGTTCGATGCCGAATTGATCATCCTTTCCCCCGAGGAGATGTCACCGCTGCCCGAGTACCTCGCAGAGCTCGACGCCAAAGGCACCAACTACCGGATCGTCCAACACATCGACGAAGCCATCGCTGACTCCGACGTCATCTACATGGAGCCGGTCGTCCAGCCCGACTACACGCAGTCCCGCCAGGAGAAGCAGGACGAGTACGGTCTCACGCCCGCCAACTACCAGGTGACGCAGAAGGTCATGAAAAAGGCGAAGGGCAGCTCGATCGTGCTGCACTCGCTGCCGAGAATGGACGAGCTGCTGCCTGAAGTCGACCAGCTCAAGCACGCCCGCTACTGGCAGGAGGCCTACAACGGCGTCGTGATGCGCATGGCCCTGCTGTC
>CAZBXV010000040.1:18910-21148 GCA_964496205.1 uncultured Acidimicrobiia bacterium | reverse complement strand
CTACCGCTTCCTCAGTTTCCACACCTGCTCGGACGGCCAACGGTATGCCCAGTCTGCGCTCACGACGAAGTTGATCTGCGGCCCCGGCTCCGGTGCCTGTAGCTCGAAGAAGTCGATGATCTCGAAACCGGTCTCTCTGAACAGGTGGACCCAGCCGGAGATCGGCAGGTTGAACTCGATGCCGCCGGGGTCGACGACGGCGTCCCGCCAGTCGTCTCTGTAGAGGGAGAAGTAGTCGCGCTGAAGCGTTTCGCTGAGAGGGATCGATCCGTCCTGAGGAGCGAACAGTGCCGAAAGGCTGGAGTTCGAAAGGAACACCAACTCGCCGTTGGGTCGCAGCAGCCGGTGAGCTTCCGGGATCCACACGTATGGGTCGCACCATGTTGCTGCGCCATACTCGCTGATGGCGAAATCGAACGACTCGTCCGGGTAGGGAACTGCCTCCGCGTTGCCGTGGATCAATGTCAGGGCGACGCCGTGCTCGTCGGCGAGACGACGGGCGGTCGCGAGCTGCCCTTCCGAGACGTCGATGCCGACGACGGTCGCGCCACGACGTGCCATCCACGAGGATACGTACCCGGTGCCACATCCGAGTTCGATGGCGTCCATGCCGGTCATGTCGTCGGGGAGGAGATGAAGCTCTTCCTCGGGGACTCCCCACTCGCCCCAGCTGGCGGAGTCTGCGTCCCACGCCCGTTCGCCCATGACGATCCAGTCCTGAGCCATGCCGTTCCAGTAGTCGCGGTTGGCCGCTGCGTGCTCGGGGAGATCCACCATGCGCGGGAGTGTATCGCCCTTCTCGTTTCCTCCCTCAGCGAGGCCACGAGGGCCGAGCCGTTCCCTCCCCCAGCGAAGCCGCAGGGCTGAGCGTTGGGAGGTCCGGCTAAGCCGGGGCGGTGCCCACCAACCCTCAGCGGCGAACCACGAACACGTACTCGGTGCTGTCCTCGGTGAAGGGTTCGCCGGCGAAGCCTCCGTGCAGCGCTTCGAGGGTCAACCCGGACACGTCGATGAGTCCCAGCCACTCGTTCTTCGTCGCCCACCACAGCGAACTCGTTTCACCCCCGTCGAGGACGAGGTCAACTCGGTTGTCGCCGACGGAGTATCGGACCGCGTGCGGGACTGGGCGATCGTGGTGCACCTGCTCCTGTTCGATGGCAACTCGGTGGTTGAACGCGAAGGCGTTCCAAGCGAACCGCCCGCCAGGCCGCAGCGAGGCGGCAACACGTTCGAATGTACGGCGACGGTCGGACCAGGTGGGAAGGTGAAGCAGGGCTCGGGCCGGGCAGGTGATGAGCCCGGCGGGCTGTTCCAGCTCGAGGTCTCTCAGGTCGTCCAACCGGAGGTCCAAGTCGACTCCCGCTTCCTTCGCTTTGGTCCGGGCCTGCTCGATCATCGATGGAGACGTGTCGATGCCGATCACCGTTTGACCGGTTGCGCGCGCAACCGGGATGGCGACGCGCCCGTTCCCGACGGCCAGCTCGACGATCGGTCCGTCGGCTTCACGAGCAAGCCGGACGTAGAAAGGGATGTCCGCCGTCATGCCGGGCCACCACTCGTCATACCGTTCGGAGAAGGCTTCATCCCAACTCATGGAACGATCCTAGGGCCAGACTGGCAGGGGGCCTCGTCGTCGCTGTTCACTCGGGGGTGTACTGGAGGAAGAACTCCCGGCCGTCAGGATCCCGAACCGCCTGGAGCGTGGTACCCCAGTGGCTCTCGACAGCGTCCCCGACCTTCTCGACCGGAGGCTCGATGTCGAAGTCGGGAGTCGAGACCTTCAAGAACACTCCGCGTGCAAGCTGGGATTCGGGGGAGGATTCCTCGACCCACAAGCCAGGTCCGCCACCTGGCGGGTCGAGCCGGCCCGAGTGTCCAAGGTCGAGCCCCACGGTGAACCCGAGGCTCTGCCAGAACTTCACCGTCTTGCCCCAGTTGCGCGTCTCGAGGTAGAGGTACTCGATACCGTCGATGGTCATTGTTCGTTCCTTTCTCGAAGCTCGTCGAGGTGTTCGCGGATGGAGTCGGCTACGAACGCCGAAAGGGACTGTTCCGTCTCGATCGCGGCGTGCTTCATCTCGCGAATCAACTCCGACGGCAGGTACACCTTGAACTGTCGGACTGTATCAGCCATAGTCCGATAGTACTACAGTACCACTGCGTTTGTCTATGTCGCATGCGAGGATGATTTCCGTGACGAGGAGAACCTCCATCGGAGTGGTCGTGATCGCAGGCGTG
>CAZBXV010000040.1:0-18810 GCA_964496205.1 uncultured Acidimicrobiia bacterium | reverse complement strand
GATGATTTCCGTGACGAGGAGAACCTCCATCGGAGTGGTCGTGATCGCAGGCGTGCTCGCCGGCTGCTCATCGACGGCGGAAACGACGACATCGACGGCGCCCACGACCGTAACGACGGCAGCGACATCCGCGACGCTCGTACCCGCCCCGCCCGTCTCGCAGGTGGTGATTGCTCCGCTCCCACCGGATGACATCGCCGCATACGTGTTCGGTGTGTGGCTGGACGACGACCTGCCGCGCCTCAAGGAGATCACATCCGATCGCGCCTACCAGAAGCTCGCAGGCAGACCGCCGCAGGACGGTGACGATTGGGTGTTCGACTCGTGCCAGTCGGTCCTCGGGATCACCTACTGTGCATGGGTTGGGAGCACAGATGTGTTGGCGATGAAGGTGGATGATCGATCGGCCTCGAAGGGGTACGTGTCACTGATCGACGCAGCATTCAGAACGAACCGTTGAAGTCCGGTCGGCCGTCACAAGAACGCATCCGCGATACGTTGTTGATGGGAGTTGCAGGAACGGGGAGCCGCAATGGACCAGGATGATCGACGACCGCCGTGGGTGGCACCGACGGCCGTGTTCGCCGTGATCGTCGGGATGATCGCGGTGTGGATCGCGGCACCCGACCTGCCCCGGGTCAGCATTCCAGACGGCTCCACGACGACGATCGCCGCTCTCCCGACGACATCCTCCACCTCGTCGACAACAACGACAACGACGGTGGCATCGGTGCCTATGGAACCCGAACTCGCACCCGGCTGGGAAGACCTTGGGACGCTGCGGTCGCCCTATTACGACTCCGTCGTCGGAGACACCGGAAGCGGGTTGATCGTATTCGGGGGCTATGGAGGTCCCACGTTCGACCCTGTCAACACCGCTTTCAGCACGGTCTGGGACGGTGTACTCATCGACCACGAAACCGGCGACGTACACGCACTGCCGCCGGCGCCCTTGTGTGACGAAGGGGCCCAGGCGGGCGTGTGGACAGGAAGCGAGATGATCGTCTGGTCGCCCAAGAACCAGAGAAGTGACTGTTCAATCGCGGTCGCTTACGCACCCGACACCGACACATGGCGCACGATCGACGCGGATTTCTTCCGAGAAGCAGACCCGCCGGTTGTATGGACCGGTGAGAAGATCCTCTCCGCAAACGGGTACTCCTACCGACCCGACACCAACGAAACCGGACAATCCATGATCGTCGAGGAGTCACCGTGGTTCACAGGAAGCGATGTCTCCTCGGTACCAACCCTGCACTGGACAGGCACCGAGACGCTCGCGCTCGGATCAAAGGGAGTGGCCGAAGCTACCTCGGACCAGCTGAACAACGGGCCAACGCCGCCGATCACTGAAAGGGCCCGCACCTCTGTGTGGACCGGCGAGGGTTTGCTGGCAGCCAACTACCAGCTGGAAGCAGCGATGTTCAACCCCTCCGACGAAACCTGGACACAGCTCCCGTCGGTGCCGCTGCCAATGTGGGAGTGCGTCCCTCAGGCAACAGCCGGTGACGGGCTCGCATTCATCCAGTCGTGCTCGGGAATCGCCGTGTGGGACGGATCGGGCCAGTGGAAACTGCTGCCACTGCCGGTGCTCGAGCCGGAGACATTCCAGTACCCGTATGGTCAGATCGTGGAAGGGGGCGGCTACCTCTACCTGCTTGGCAAACGAGCGTTCCGGTACCGGCTGCCGGATCTCGTCGATGGCGTGATGCCTCTGCCTAGGTTCGTTCCTGTCGGCGGGAAGTATCTCGATCTTCACGACGATTGGCGCCCGTCACGCGTCTACGTAGGGCAGTCCGATCTCCAGACGCCGGGCAGGAGAACGATTGGCGCCGAGGTGACCTCGCCGGAGGGCGACGGCTGCCTTGTCGAAGTCACTGATCGGGGGATCAACCCGTACGTGCCCGTCTTCACCCAGTCGGCGAAGCTGACGCGGAACCGGGATGGAACCGAGGTTCCGATCGGTCAGACCGCCGCCGGAGTGGATGGGTTTGCCCACGTGGTGATCTCGAACGGAGGGACCATCGTGGACGTCATGTGCAGCGGTCTGGACGTCGCTCGATCGCTCGCCGCACAGATCTGGAGCCCGTACCGACTCAACGTGTATCCGCCCGGAACGCAGGACGATCCCACCTGCTACATCGAACCAGAGATCGGGATGACGCCGGGTGACGACCGGCTCGTCGTGCAGCTCCGGCTACTGAACCCCGCACCGTGTGCTGTCGAAGGCCCGCTCGTCTTGCGGCTCTTCACCGATGGGCCGCAATCCACCAATGCGACTGTCACGGACAATCCGATCACAATCGACCTTGGGCAGACGCTCACACCCGACATGCCCTACCTGGTCGCGACGTTCAAGTGGCAGAACTGGTGCTCGGACCCGCTGAGTGCAGGTCTCGCCGTGGGAGAGCGGTTCCAGGCATACGCACGATCACTGAACGCGCCGTGTACCTCCACTGTCAGTCCTTCCACCTTGGAGCTGGTGGACCTCGAGGGGCCGACCGCCTCACCGGCGCTGCCCTGAGAACCAGGCAGACCCCGATCGGCGGTAGCGTGTTTGCATGTCGTCCGTTGCCACTATCGACTTTCACGTTACGAGCGAGTGCAGCCAAGCCTGTCCGTACTGCTGGGGACCACAGGGTGTTGCCCAGGTCGACACCGACACCGCCCTCGAGATCGTCGCGAAGATCGCCGACAGTGGCGCCAGGAGGATCGTGTTCACCGGAGGCGACCCCATGCAGCGCGGTGACATCGGCACGCTCATTCACGCCGCAAAGCAACGTGGGCTGGAGGTCGCGCTGTCGACGACCGGTGACGAGTTGTCGGCCGGCTTCCTCGAGAAGTGCGGAGCCGACATTGATCTCGTGTCGCTGCCGCTCGACGGCTCGAACGAGCAGGTGTCGTCTCGGACCAAGAACCCGGGGCACTTCGGGGCGGTGGTAGAAGCGCTGGGCATGCTCGCCCAACATCCGTCGATCGACGTGAAGGTGGCGACACCGGTCACCCGCTCCAACATCGATGATGTGCCCAACATCGTGGCCTTGCTTGACAGATACGCCGTCCAGGTGCCCAACCGCGTCTTCTACAACGTGTTCCAGGCGTTCCCACGTTCGATGGACCCCGAGGTGCGATGGGAGGACATGGTCGTCCCCGGTGACGAGTTCTCTGCCCTAGAGGAACATGTTCAGGGTTCGAGCATCCAGATCAACTGGCTCGACCACGACACGCTCGACAAGCTCTACGTGATGGTGTTTCCGGACGGGAGACTCACCGTACCCGTGGGCTCGCGGTTCACGTTCTACGGTGACTTCCTCACCATCGACGATCTCGACGAGGTGCTCCGTCGGGCCGAGTTCGATGCCGAGAAACACCGGCTTCACGCCGAAGGCTGGAGCAAGTAGCCACGAGTTCCGTTGCCTCCTCCAGGAGCGGGACGACCGTTCCCTTCCCCAGGAGCGGGGCGACGTTGTGGGAGGTCCGGCGTAGCCGGGGAGGGAGTCCTGGGCGACCGCTGTCGTCTATCGCTTCCTGCGGAGACCTCCGAAACCGCCGCCGAAGAGGATTCCCGCGCCTAGTACGAAACCGAAGTCGTACCAGTTGCCGTTGTTGTAGACCTCGTAGAAGTTCACCTTGTCGGTGAACAGCGAGATGATGAAGGTGATGGGGGAGATGAATCCCTGCCACACTCCCTGCCAGAACCCCGCCACGTCGCCACCTGAGGCAGCGGTGCCTACCTCCGGGTTTGGTCCTGCTGCGCAGGCCGCCAGGACCAGCAGTAGCAAGCCCACCAGCAGCGCCAACCGTAGAACGGACGTCTGCCCTCGCATGTGACCTCCTCCTCCAATTGCGCCCCGTAGACCAGCGTACCCTCTCCCAGATGCCGTTCCGGCGAATGCCCGCCAAGGAAGGTGTGGAGAACTGCGGTTTTCAAGTCTGCGCTCGCGGTCAGAAGAGGATGACCTGCGTCCCATACACTCGGTGGTGTGCTGACGATCTACGAACAGATACAGCTGTCGGTCGACGCTGTCGAGGAGCGCATCGGTGAGCAGGTCTCGGTTGCCGATGCTGCCGAGGCGGCCAGGATGTCGCCGAGGAGTTACCAGCAGTACTTCCCAGCGCTCACCGGCTACCGGTTCGCCGAGTACCTCAGAAAACGGCGTCTGTCGGAGGCGGTGAGCGATCTGGCCGGCACCGACGCTTCGATCCTCGAGATTGCCGTTCGGTACGGGTATGAAAGCCACGAGGCATTTACCCGTGCTTTCAAGAAGGAGTTTGGGTTCCCTCCGAGCCACGTCCGAAACCGCGACGTGCCGGTGGCGAGGACCCGCAGGATCGACCTCATAGGGGAGGTGAACATGGGCGTACTGACCAAGGAGCTGCCGGAGATGACGGTGATCTGTTTCGACGGTTTCGCACCGGACCCGGAACTCAAGGCCCACGAAAGGCTCAGCACGTGGATGCAGCGTCACCCTGAGATGATCGGAACACATCGCATCTTTGGACACAACATCGACTTCGACGGCAACCTTGCGCATGATCCGCAGAACGTCGGTTATCGGGTGATGCTGACCGTGCCGTCTGCCGATCCGGCAGTCGCCGACGATGGCCACTACAGGACGATTGAACCGGGGACGTTCGTGGTGACCGGAATCGAGGGGTCGTTCGAGGAGGATCCGACCGGCTCGTGGATCACGGAAGGGTGGAAGCGCCTTCAGGAGATGATGCGCCGCAACGGCATCGACCTGGCTCCGTCCTGCCGGTGGTTCGAGGAATCACTTGAACCGATCGAACCCGGCAACGTGCGGATGGATTTGTACGCAGAGATCGAGTGAGACGATTGTGAGATCGTATCGTCAGTGCGATACGCCCCTCTCGATCCCTGGAACGAGAGGGGCGTTCAACGAACCGGGTGACTCTGCGCGTGAGTGCCGGTCCGTCTCCTGTCTATGTATTGGTCGTGAAGGCCGTTCAGGTTCCCGATTCTCCCCAACCCAGGGCTCCTGAACGAGGAAAACACCGCTGACAGCCCTGGGTTCGGGCTTTCAGCCGAAGTAGAGACCGTCTGCGGGTGTTCTCGGGCGCCTGCGACGTTCGGTGCTATCGATCGGAGCGGGCTCCGGGTCGGTCCACGCTGTTGGACGGTCGTCGGGGTCAGCGCTGTGAGTGGAACCGACGTGAGCCCGGAGAAGAGAGAGGTCGGTGTCCGAGGGCGGGTGTTGCGGGTCGAGCCAACGTCGTAGCGTCTCCCTGCCTGCGGAATCAGCGCCGGTCCTTCTGATAACGGCGAGGCGAACGTCGACGATTGACATCTGACTGCCGTCCCAGACCGCCAGGATCGAAGGGACCAGCTCGGTGAGGCGTCTGTCGGTGAAGAGAGGGTCTTTCGCGTCCATCATTCCTGTCAACACCGTCGTTGACTCAGACCTTCCCACCATAAGAAGAAGCGCCCCCTGACGGGAGCGCTTCTGGAAGGGAAGGGAGGATGAGTTGTTGATGCCACTATGCAGTACCCGTATGAGGCCTTCGTGAATCGGAGCTAAGGAGTTGGTGAGATTCCAAGCCTCGCTGGTCGTGAGCATATGGCGACCCGTTGTCATCAGCGTGGGAGTCCTGAGTCTGGCGAAGCGCCCCTGTAGGACGCTTCTTGGTGATCCACGTTGTGCAGGGTTCGGATGGAGGACGTGGACAGGGCCGGTATCCGCGGCGCGAGTGAACGATGCTATGCCGGCCCGTGAATGTTCGGTGAGGACCCTCCACCTGTGAAGAAGGAGAGCGCCCCGAGGGGCGCTCATTTCACGGAGGATAGATTCCGTTCAGTTCGGAGGTCCTGAACAAGGCCACTCTGCCACGGTGGGGTGAACGTACCGTTACCTCGACTTGAACCTTGGTTGATCTTTCTCGCGAGCGGGAGCGTCCTGGGGAGGACGCTCCCGTCCCAACGGAGGGTGAGATGACGCCGCCTATGACGTGCGTTCGTGGTGAACCGTTACTTCGCGGTGGCGAATCTCGCTGTCTTCTCAGGTCCTCCTACACGAAGGTTCCGTCCCGTTGGCGCCGTTTTCGCTCGGTCGTGAACTCCCACCACGGCAGTGCCTCGCCGGTGCGGGCCTGATGAATCGCCGCTGCGAACGTGTCGTGGACACACGGGTCTGGGCGTGCTCCGGTGATCGCCGCCAGTTCGAGGTAGAGCAGGTCTGCATCACGGCCGACCAGGTCGGAGATCGAGCCGACGCCGAGCATCGCCAGGTCTCGTGCCATTGCCGGTCCGATGTTGCGGAGGGTCATCAGTTCTGTGGATCCCATGTGGTCATCGTACGCGGAGGCAGTGACAGAAACCGACGGTGCCAGAGGCCGTTGGGGTCGGTGTACTACCCCTCGAGCCAGCTCGAGCAGGTTGCGGTCACTGAGCCGTCGGTTGCAGGGCCGTCGCCGGCAAGGTCGCTGAACGTGCCCTTTCCGGCGATAGCGTTCCCGTCGACGGTCAGCTCAGTGACGGCGTCGCCGTTGGCTTCCCACTGGAAGGTGCCGTAATCCTTGATGTTGCTGATTGAGATGTAGCGCCCGAACTTGTCGTCGTTGATGTACACCTGCAGGTCGTCCTGGACCTTCGACACGTTCCACTGCGATCCGTCCTTGCCGGGGGTGGCGTCCGCATAGGCACACAGCGCTCCGTCGAACTCCCATGTGTCCTCCCCGATGGTGAGCGTGATGTGTGCGGATTCGGCAGAGCCGGATGACTGTGAGGCTTCCGTGGTGGTTGTGGTCTCCATCGCCTCCGTGGTGGTTGTGGCTTGTGTGTCTGACGAGCCGGTGTCTTGCTCGGCCGTCGTTCCTGTCGAGCCGCCACCCGAGCATGCAGACAGCACGAGTGCCAGTAGCAAGGCCAGTTTCTTCATCGTGATCCCTCCCGACCAGACCAAGTGACTAGTCGCTTCAACCTATCG
This sequence comes from uncultured Acidimicrobiia bacterium, assembly GCA_964496205.1. Classification (GTDB taxonomy): domain Bacteria; phylum Actinomycetota; class Acidimicrobiia; order Spongiisociales; family UBA4744; genus CAYLHS01. The sequence goes on along the minus strand of CAZBXV010000040.1, from coordinate 11,866 downwards.
CGGCCCAACGTTTGCTGGGCGAGTTTCTCAAAGACGAGGGCCCGGTAGCAGGTGGGAGGTCTCCCGCAAACGTGAACCTGGCATCGCTGGGCCTTCGAGTCACAGAGCGGTGGGGGACCTCGTCGGCTATGCACGTGGTCGTCGGCAGACTGGCGTGAAGGTCGAACACCTTCACAAGGAGGAAGCGCCCCACATGGGGGCGCTTCAGGGAGGGAAGGAAGGATGAGACTTGATTGAGGCAACTATGCGCCCCGCGGGTAAGGGAAACCTGAATCAAACCTAAGGAGTTCCTGAGAATTGGAGTTTTTCGAGCATTGGACGGATCGGCAGCAAGAACGGTGCGCTGCACACGAAGAACAGGAACTCGAACGCGGCGCTGCTGCCAGGCGCAGGAGCGCCCTCCAGCCGGCTGAGGAAGGCGTCGAACGTGTTGCCGGCCAGGTTGCCGAACGTGATCATGCGAATCGCCAGCGAGATGTGGCCAGCGGTTTCGTCACCATGGAACTCGACGAGGCGACGCCGCACGAACGGGTCGGGGTGACGGTTGGTTTCGGCATAGTCCTGCGCGTACAACAGGGCGGGAAGCTCAAGGTCGGAGGCGTCGGCGTAGAACTCGAGGCTGACCAGCCGGCGCAGCTCATCGGGATCGACCCCGGACTCCAGTGCCTGCTTGGCGTGATACCACGAGCAGTATGGGCAGTCGTTGACCGCGGTCACGACCGACATGATCCTCTCCATGAACGCCCGCGTGACGGTGCGGCTGCGCATCAGGTCACTGATTTCTCGTGTGTGGCAGAACAGGTAGCGCACATCTTGGGCGAGGAGCCGACGAGTGAAGATGCGTCGATCGAACGATTCCATGTGACGGTCACGCTATTGATGCCACCGAGGGAGGGAGAAGGGAAGCGCCCCCGGAGGGGCGCTTTGGAAGGGAGGATGAGTTGTTGAAACCAGTATGCAGGTGTTGTGTAAGGCCGGCATGAACCCGTTCTAAAGAGTCGGTGAAAAAGCTACGGGAGCTGTAGGTCCATTTCGAGCCAGTGGGCGAGTGCCTTGATCTCGCGGGTGACGGCCGCCGTCATCGTCTTGGTGAACGGACCGTCTTGGTGGATGGCGTTGACGCGCAGGACATCCTCCTTCTTGTCCTTGGTGGCGTCGAGTTTGCCGACGAGGCGATCTCCGTAGAGGATCGGCAGGGCGAAGTACCCCCAGCGACGCTGGTTGGCCGGCTTGTACATCTCCAGGTAGTACTCGAACTCGAACAGATCGGCGGTGCGTTTGCGGTCGTGGACGAGTCGGTCGAACGGTGAGAGCAGCGCTGCCCGGCCCTTGAATGGTGCGCCCAGGTAGGTCGGGTCGACGCGCCAGTCGCCCTTCACGCCTTCGACCACGGCGGGTTCGCCCGCCTCACCGACATCCCACGCCTCGACGGGTGCCTGTTGGGTTCTTGCTCTGGCGATTCCGAGCGCACGGAGCCTCCGCTCGTTGCGGACCTCCAGCGCCTCTTCCATCGGGACCGCAGGCTCGTCCGGGTAGACACGTGAGGCGAGATCCCACAAACGCTGTCTGCCCTTGCGTCCCGCAACCGCCACCTCGCCCCGCGCCGCCATGAACGAGAGCATCTGGGTGACGTTCTTGTTGTTTGTCCATCCGGTCGACTTCCAGGGCTTCACGCATGTGTCCGGGAGATCGCGAGAGAGGAGCGGCCCGGACGTTTCCAATCGTTCGAGGATGTCACGCCGGCAGGCGTCGTTGGCAGTGACCCAATCGGTGCGCAACTTCTGCCAGTCGAGCAGGTTGTTGCCCGATATCCAGTTGGCCATGTCGGCTCGGTAGAGCCGTATGTCTTCGGCGGGGCGGATCAGCGCGTCGAGTTCGACGAGGGTGCGCCGGGCGAGCGCTCCGTCGAGGTCGGCCCGATCGTAGGACGATCCGAGACGACTCCAGGTGACGAGGTGGGCGTTGGGTGCAATGGCGTCGACCGGATCGACTTGGAGGAATGCGAGGTGGCGGACGAGGTCGTGGAGGTCGGCAGGCCGGTCCTTCTGGAGAAGCTGTGCGGTGACGGCGATCCGGCGCGCCTGGGTGCGGGTGAGTTCGTGAACCATCCAGGCGAGGCTATCGCGACCTGGGGTCCAACCAACCCCGTTCTTGCGTGAGAAAGGGGCACATAGTCCACCTCACTCACGCTGGAACGGAGGAAGAGAAGGCTGGATGAAGAAGCGCCCCCTTGCGGGGGCGCTATCTGGAGGGGAAGGGAGGATGAGTTGTTGAGATCACTATCCAACACCGACATGAAGGCAAGGTGAAGCGAGCCTGAAGACTCGGTGAGATTTCCGGGGACGACTGCCCCTCCAGACGCTTCGAGTAGGTTGGGTCGGGCGATGACACCTGATTTCACCACTCCTCGAGACGGCGAGGGCTATCGGAACGCCGTCGAGCTGCTCAACCGATGCACGACCGATCATGGCTTTGTCGCTGCACCCATCGACCGCGACAACTACCGTCGCATCTGGGCTCGCGACGGCGGGATCCTGAGCCTCGCCGCACTCCTCCACGGAGATCCCGAACTCGTCATGGCGACGAAACGCACCCTCGAGACCCTGGCCGAGCACCAAGGGCCGCATGGGGAGATCCCAAGCAACGTCGATCCGGTGGCGCACCGCGTCAGCTACGGCGGGACGGCGGGGAGGGTCGACGCCGATCTCTGGTTCCTGATCGCCTGCGGCGAGTATTGGAGTGCGACGGGCGACGATGACTTCCTTCGCAGGATGTTGCCTGCCATCGAGAAAGTCTCGTTTCTCCTCGGCGCGTGGGAGTTCAACAGCCGTGGGCTCTTGTGGGTGCCGGCAACCGGCGACTGGGCCGACGAGTACGTCCATCAAGGCTACGTCCTCTACGACCAGGTGCTCTACCTTCAGGCGCAGCGTTGTCTCGGTGCGTTCCACGCCCACCTGCACGGCTCGGCCGATCATGCGCTCGAGGAGAAATCGAGCCGGCTCCGTCACCTGATCCGCGCCAACTTCTGGTTTTCGGGTGAGGATGATCCGCCCGGCGACGCCTATCACGAGACGATGTGGGAGCAGGGACGGCGTGCCGCGCAGGAACGCCACGCCACCTACTGGATGCCGTACTTCTCGCCGATGGGCTATGGCTACCGGTTCGACGGGTTCGCCAACGTTCTCGTGTCGTTGCTTGGAGTGGCCGATGAGTCCCAACGTGCCGAAGTCAATGGGTACATCGAGAACGAGTTGCTTGATCCGAGGATGCCGCTGTTGCCGGCCTTCCACCCAGTGATAGAACCGTTGGACCGGGCATGGCAAGAGCTTCAGACGATGTTCTCCTACACATTCCGGAATGAGCCGTTCAAGTATCAAAATGGGGGCCTGTGGCCGCTGATCTCAGGCTTCTACGTCGCCGATCTTGCCGGGCGGGGACGCGTTGAGAAAGCTCGAGAGATCCTGGCCGGACTTGATGCGGCGAACGCCCTCCCCTATGACGACGACGACGCCTGGTCGTTCCCCGAGTATCTGCACGGCAAGACGTTCAAACCGGGCGGGGTGCACCCGCAGGGGTGGAGTGCCGCGGCATCGGTCATCGGCCACCATGCAGTCATGGGAGACCCGGTCTTCCGTGTCGGTTTCTCAAACTGAAGGCCCGGACCTGTGAGCCCATTGTCACCCTGGGGATCCCCCAGAGAGAAGCGCCCCCTGGCGGGGGCGCTATTTGGGAAGGGAGGATGAGTTGTTGAGATGACTGTGCACCACGCGTATGAGGGCAGCCTGAAGCAAGGCTAAGGGGTCGCTGAGAATCCAAACCTGTTCTTGCGTGAGAAAAGCGCACATAGTCCTCCCTTCTCACGCAAGAAGGGAGGGGTGGGGAGGCGCGCCGGAGGATTCTCGAGGTCATCGATCTGGGTCGCTGCCGGTCCCGGGGTGGTCCATCTCATCCTGCACGTAGGGCCACTGGTAGCGTGAACGGGTGCTGCGGCTGACCCGTGACCAGATCCTCGCCTACCGTCGCCGTGTTTCGCACCTCGACGCTCGTCTCCCTGCCGGCCCGGAATCGCTGCAACGTGCTGCCCATGCGGGCCTCGCCGATTCCATGCCTCGCGCAGCGGTTCTGTCGATCGGGGCACGGGTCGAAGGAGCCACGCCGTCGAGTTGGGAGGATCCTGTCTACGTGCAGGTGTGGGGGCTCCGGTACAGCGTGTACGTCGTCACCAAAGAGGACGTGCCGGTGTTCACGCTGGGACGCATGCCGGAGAGCGGCGCGATCCGCGAGAGGGCCCAGGATGTCGCGAAACGACTCCACGCGCACATGGACGGTTCGCCCCCCATTCCGTTCAGCGAGGTAGGGAAGGCCATCGGGTACAAGGACGCGAACGTGCTCCGGTACGCAGCCCTCACCGGCTCTGTGCTGATCCGTTGGGAGGGTGCCCGCAGGCCAACCGTCTGGACCGTTCCGACACCGGAGATGGGCGAGCAAGACGCCCGTCGGGAACTGGTCCGCCGATACCTGCACGTGTTCGGGCCGTCGACGCCTGAGTCGTTTGGCAGCTGGGCAGGGGTGCGGCGTCCCACGTTTCTCGATCTGGAGCTGGTGCCGGTCGACACTCCGGTCGGCGGCGAGGCGTGGATTCTCGCCGAGGACGAGGAGCTGTTGCGAGAGGAGTCCCTTCCTCCGGCGCCGGCCCGGTTCCTGCCGAGCGGCGACACCTTCTACCTCCTGTGGGGTGCCGACCGGGAGCTGATGATCCCGGACAAGGCCCGCCGCAACGAACTCTGGACCTCGCGTGTCTGGCCGGGTGCCGTCCTCGTCGGCGGTGAGATTGTCGGCACGTGGCGTCGTACCAAGGGAAAGGTGAAGGTATTCCCGTGGAGAAAGCTCTCCAAGCGGGTGATGGAGACGATCGAGGCGGAGGCGGCATCGATGCCACTCGACGACGAGGTCACCGTCCGCTGGGAAGAATGACAACGCCCTCACCCCTTTGAGCCGGCCCCGGGTACTGTGATCGGAGGGCTGTGTGGCGAAGGAAAGGCGACGATGACACGTCTGGCAACGATGATCGTCGGGGCGGTCGTAGCCCTTGGCATGGGCGCACTGCTCCTCGTGTGGCTGGGGATGAACGAGGGATCTGGCATAGTGGGATTCCTGTTCATTGCCGGAGTCGTAGTGGGACTGGTGATGCTGCTGATCGGAGTGTCGGGCACCCGAGAGAAGTAGATCGGCCCGTTTCTACCCGACCATGCCCGGGTTCAGGTGACTGCCGGTTCGAGGGCGTTGGGACGCCAGGTTCCCTCCACAGGAGCGAAGCGACGGTTCCTCTCCCCAACGAGGTTCTAGGGTCGAGCGTGTTCCCTCCCCCAGCGAAGCCGCAGGCTGAGCGTCGGGGAGGTCGTCCGAAGGGCGAGAGGGGGTCCTGGGCGTAGCCCACAGGGGCGGTTCCCACCAACCGAGCACCTACCCCCTGTCTCGCTCCGAAGCTTTGGGCATCAGCCGTGTCGCCGCCAGAGCGATCGCGAACCCGGCGAGCGCTACATACATGGCGTTGCGCACGGCATCGGCAAACTCGGTGTCGATCGTGTCGAGCAGCGGCTTCATGGCGGCCTCTTGGCGCATCTGTAGCAGCGAGGTGCCGCCGCTCTCGGCGAGCGTGTTGGTGATCTGCTCGACCTGTGCGGCCGGGAGGCTGCCGTTCGCGGTGAGCGCGGAGTTGACCCCATGACTCAACCCGAACGTGAGGACGGTGCCGACGAGCGCGATCCCGAATGTTGCGCCGAGCTGGCGGAATGTGCTTTGGGTCCCCGAGGCCTGTCCGGCTTTCTCGTCGGGGATCTGGTCGAGGATCAGGTTGGAGAGTTGTGCTTGGGCCGATCCGATGCCGACGCCGGCGATGCTCAGCCAGGCAATCAGTTCCCACGCGCCGATGGTGGCACTCATACGCCAGGCAGCACCGGCGATACCTATGACCATGAGGGCGATGCCGATCTCGACAACGATGCGCTCACCGTATTTCCTGGCGAACTCTCCGGCTATGCCGCCACCGAGGAACGCGCCGATGGCCAGGCCGGCGAGGATCAGTCCGACGTTCCAGGCGCTGCGTCCTTGGGCGGCCTGAAGGAAGAGGGGGAGGAGGAACACGAGGCCGACTTCACCGAAGTTGACGCCGGCGCCGGCGAAGTTCCCGTACCGGAAGCCACGGAACTCGAACAGGTCCCACGCCAGGTAGGTTTCCTTTCCTTGTCTTGACCGTTGCCGTTCTCTGAGGGCGAACGCGACCGCCGCGATGGCCATGATGATGAAGGCGATGAGGCTTTCGGACGGTCCGCCCTTTCCGAGCGTGACCGGTCCGAATGAGGCGTCGCGCAGTCCGATGATCCAGCCGTAGCTCTGGCCCTGGACGAGTCCGAATGTCACCGTGCCCAGAACGATGACGAGCAGGGTGGTGCCGATGAGATCGAGACGATCGCCGGGGTGTGCCGGGACGGACTGGACGAGGATGAACCATGCGGCGGCGATGAGGATGATGCCGATCGGGACGTTGACGAAGAACACGGCACGCCAGCCGACGTTGGTGGTGAGCCATCCGCCTACGAGTGGTCCGAGGGCTGCCATGCCGCCGATGACCGCGCCCCACACGCCGAATGCTGTTGGTCGGGCCTTGTCGGTGAACAGGGCGGTGAGTGTGGAGAGTGATGCGGGCAGGATCAGCGCGCCGGATATTCCTTCGATTGCCCGGCCGAGAAGGAGGAGCTTGGCGTCGGCGGCGACACCGGCGGTGATCGACCCGATGACGAACAGGGCGACCCCGTACAACACCATGCGACGGGCACCGAACCGGTCGATGGTCTTGCCTGCTGCGATCAGGAGGCCTGCAAAGGCGACGGTGTAGATGGTGGTCATCCACTCCGACGCTGTGATGCTGAGGTTCAGCGCCTCCATGATTGTGGGGCGGGCGACCGACACGACGGTGGCGTCGAGGATGATCATGGCGGTAGCGAGTGCGACGACAGCGAGAGACCACCATCGTGATCGTGCGGTGCGAGGTGACGCGGCGGGCATGGTGACAACTCCTGAAGTGTGTTGACGTGAGCGTACCTGGCAGGTCCCAATCGTCAGATTCGGGGTTTGAGTGGGTACCCCCACACCCCTCCAACCCCTCGACAACTCCCCGTCGATGTGGTACCACCATCGCCTGTCCCAGTCAGAATCGATCCGACCATGACCCACACAGAACACAGGGAGGCGCTCAGGGGAGCGAAGCGTGTCGTCGTCAAGGTGGGCAGCAGGGTGCTCGTGCAGGGTTCCGACCGGTCGGACCGCTCACGCCTCCTCGTCGACGAGATGTCACGCTTCCAACACGAGGGCCGGGAGATGGTGTTCGTCTCCTCGGGGGCGATTGCCGCCGGGCTCGATGCACTCGGCATGGAGACACGACCCAAAGCCATGCCGGACCTTCAGATGGCGGCCGCCGTCGGCCAGATCCGCCTCATGAGCGTCTACGACGAACTGTTCGGGGCCAACAGCTGTCCTGTCGGCCAGGTGCTGTTGACCCACGACACGCTCACACATCGGGAACGTCACCTGAACGCACGCAACACGCTCCTCAAGCTCTTGGCGAACAGGATCATCCCGATCATCAACGAGAACGACGCCGTGTCCACCGAAGAGATCAAGTTCGGCGATAACGACGTCCTCGCCGCCCTCGTGTCGATCCTCGTCGACGCCGACGCGCTCGTGCTGCTCAGCTCCACCGACGGTCTCCGTGAACCCCACGACGGCGCGACACGCCGCGTCTCGCTGATCGAAGAGGTCGACGATGATGTCCTCGCACTCGTCGCGGACCACAACGACGGGATCTCCACCGGCGGCATGGCTTCCAAACTCGAGGCCGCCCAGCTCGCCGCCCACAACGGAATCCCGGTCGTGATCGCCGACGGTCGCTCGCCCGGCGTTCTGACCCGCGTCTTCGACGGCGCCGACGAGGGAACCCTCCTGCTTCCCAAAGCCGGCGACATGTCGAAACGGAAGCGCTGGATCGCGTTTTTCAACCGGGTAGAAGGCCACCTCGTCATCGACGACGGTGCCGCGGCCGCCCTCCGCAATGGCACGAGCCTTCTGCCGGTTGGTGTGTCCGGTGTCACCGGCACGTTCAAGGTTGGTGCGATGGTCGATGTCCGCACCGCCGACGGACGGCCCCTCGCCCGAGGGCTCGTCGAGTACTCGAGCGACGACATCGACGCCATCAAGGGCCGGCGCACCGACGGCAGGTATGGCGAAGTGATCCACCGAGACAATATGGTGATGCTGTGAACACAACAGTTGAGGAACAGGTCCTGAAGATCGGTGCGGCCGCCAAAGCGGCCAGCCGCGAACTGGCGAGGCTGTCGACCGCCGAGAAGAACACGATCCTCGAAGCGATGGCCGACGAACTCGACACGCAACGGGCATTCCTCCAGCAGGAGAACGCCAAGGACCTTGCCGCAGGCACCGAAGCCGGGTTGTCCTCGGCGATGCTCGACCGCCTCACCCTCACCGACGCACGCATCGACGGCATGATCAAAGGCTTGCGTGAGGTCGCAGCACTGGACGACCCGGTCGGCGAGCTGCTCGACACCCGCATCCCACCCAATGGGCTCGAGATCCGCAAGGTGCGGGTCCCGATCGGCGTCATCGGCATCATCTTCGAATCCCGCCCCAACGTCACCTGCGACGCGGCGGCGCTGTGTTTCAAGACGTCCAACGCGGTGATTTTGCGCGGCGGCAAGGAGGCCATCCATTCCAACTTGGCCATCGCCACGGCCATGCAGCGGGGCGGCGCCGCGAAAGGCATGCCGAACAACGCCATCCAGCTGATCCCGACCACCGACAGGGACGCCGTCAGGGTGATGTGCGAGATGACCGACTACCTCGACCTGATCATCCCCCGGGGCGGCGAAGGCCTGATCCGGGCTGTCAGCGAGATGGCACGGGTGCCCGTCATCAAGCACTACAAGGGCGTGTGCCACACGTACGTCGACCGAAGCGCAGACCTCGACATGGCGCTGGCGATCAGCGAGAACGCCAAGGTTCAGCGGCCCGGCGTCTGCAACGCCATGGAGACACTGCTCGTGCATGAGGACATCGCCGAGAAGTTCCTGCCGGCGATGGGGAAGGTGTTCAACCGGCGAGGGGTCGAGATGCGCGGCGACGAGACCGCGTGTCGCCTGATCGGCTCGGCCACACCGGCGACCGAGGACGACTGGTACGAGGAGTACCTGGACTTGATCGTGGCGATCCGGGTCGTGAAGGACGTCGACTCGGCGATCGAGCACGTCAACACGTACGGGACGGGCCACTCCGACGCCATCGTCACCCGAGATGACGCGGCTGCGCAGGCGTTCATGGCGGGGGTCGACTCGGCGACGGTGTACGTGAACGCGTCGACCCGGTTCACCGACGGCGCCGAGTTCGGGATGGGCGCCGAGATCGGCATCAGCACCGACAAGCTCCACGCCCGCGGCCCGATGGGTCTCGAAGAACTGACCAGCTACAAGTACGTGATCACCGGCACCGGCCAGGTCCGCGGGTAGGGCCCGAAGAACCCCTCCGTCCCTTCGGGTCACCTCCCTGTGGGCTTCGCCCAAGACCCCCTCCGTTCCTTCGGGTCACCCCCCCGATGTGTTACCCGTGTCTCCGCACGAATCTCACCCATGTTCCCTCCCCCAGGAGCGAATCGACCTTGGGAAGGTGTCCCGAAGCCAGGGTCCTGGGCGCCCGACGGAACCTATCCAGATAGCGAGCATCGTGCCGTAGTTTGTTGATCAAGGCGACACGGGAGATGTGGGTGGTGCGGGGAATTCGATTCGTTGTTCTGGCGGGTGTTCTGCTGCTGGTGGTGGCTGGGTGCGGTGGAAGCGGGTCCGACTCGGACGGAACGACGGCTTCGACGCAGTCACAAGACGACGCGGCGTCGGACGGCCAGTCCGACGGTTCGACTGCTTCTGGCAACTACGCCACCGTCACATTCGGCGGGACGACCTACGAGGTGCCCGCCGATCCTCTGAACCTGTGCAACAGCCTCGACAACTTGATCTTTGGTTCCTTCGCGACCGACTCGAGTGGCAACGCAACCCAGGCCGGTGGCACCGACGTCTCCATGCAGATCAACTTTGGGATACCGGTCACTGACTGGGAGGCTGAGGGCCTCCAGGCGCCGACCCTCGACGTCGACCTCCAATCCGAGGCAATCCGCTGGTTCGCGATAGTCGAACTTGGCAAGGGTTCGGTCGACTCGTGGGAGCTGACCGACGGCATGGCCACGGGAACGGCGACGTTCGTTGGCGAGACCCAGGGCACGGGCGAGACAGTCGGTACCGAGCAGGGGTCCTTCGAGATCCTCTGCCGCTAGCGGCGCGCGGCCCGTCGGTGGGGGCGGATCGCCCGCAGGGTCGACATGGTGAGCTTCGGGAACGAGCGATTGCGCGAGAGGGTGTCCTCCAGGGCCTCCAGGTACCTGTCCAAGTCCGCTTTCTCGGCGGTGAGCGGCGGTGCGAGACGAACGACGTTCTCGTTGGTGAACGTGTAGATGCTGACGATGCGGTGGCGGTGCATCATCTGCACGGCGATCATCGCTGCGGTCTGGTTGAGGGCACCACGGGTCAGCGGGTTCTTCGTCCGAGTGAAGTCGAGGCCGATCATCAGCCCCCGTCCCCTGACCTCGCGAAGGATCGGGAACCTGTCGGCGAGTGTGTTTAGCTCGCCTTTGAAGTAGTCGCCGAGCTTGGCCGCCCGGTCGGGGAGGTCGTCATCGACGGTGATCCTGATCGCCTCCAGTGCGGCGGCACAGGCGAGGGTGTTGCCGCCAAACGTCGACGAGTGCAGCGACGCCGTCTTCTTCGTGCCGTACGCCTGTCGCCACACACGGTCGCTCGTGACGTAGGCGCCTATCGGGTAGATCCCGCCGCTGAGCCCCTTCGATAGACACAGGACGTCGGGAACGACGTGCTCGTGGTCGCATCCGAACATCCGCCCGGTCCGGCCGAGACCTGTCTGGATCTCATCGAGGATGAGCAGCGCTCCGTACTTGTCGCACAGCCGGCGCACGTCCGTGAGATACCCGTCCGGTGGCACGATGATGCCTGCCGGACCTTGGATGGGTTCGAGGATGACGGCGCCTGTCGGCTCCTCCTTCAACGCTGCCTCTATCGCATCGGTGTCGCCAAATGGCACGTGAACGACACCAGGCAGCAGCGGGGCAAACGGTGTTCTGATCTCCTCATGCCCGGTGGCCGAGAGTGCTCCCATGCTCTTGCCGTGGAACCCCTCTTGCGCGGCGACGATTCTGGGCCGCCCGGTCGCCGCCCTCGCGAGTTTGATGGCGCCTTCGATGGCTTCGGAGCCGCTGTTGCAGAAGAAGCTGCGTTGCAGGTCGCCAGGACTGACGCTCGCGAGACTCGCGGCGAGAGCGCCGGTGACCGGACCGGGGGAGATCACGAAGAAGTTGGGGAGTGCTCTGGCCTTCTCCACGGCGGTGATGATCCTCGGGTTGTTGTGGCCGAGAGACAGCGCTCCGTAGCTGCACAGGAAATCGAGGTACTCGTTGCCGTCACCATCCCAGAGCCGGATCCCCTCAGCCTTGACGAACCGCCGTGGCAGTCCGTACCCGGCGATGAGGTCGGTCAGCGACTCGTTGACGTACTCGCGATGCAGCTCGAGGGTCTCTCCGAGACTGAGGTTGGCCGCCTCTTCGATCGTATGGATTCGCGGTTCCGTCACGAACTCCTCCAACCTCTGAACCTACAGGACGTTCCGTGTACGGAAGGAAGAAGGTTCGCGACCCTACGCCTCCTCGACGCGGAGCCACCGGTCAACGGCGAACCAC
>CAZBXV010000039.1:0-21366 GCA_964496205.1 uncultured Acidimicrobiia bacterium | reverse complement strand
CCCCTTCACTCGTTGCTCTCCCCGATCAGTCGGCCGGTTCGAGCGTGACCGCCAGGACGATGAAGATGGTGTTCTGGTTCTCCGGATTGAAGTTGTCGTCACTGACCAGCACCAGCGGGTACCGGCCGTCCTTCATCATCGGACCGAATGCCATGCCTTCCATGTTGTCGATCGTCTCGCCGGGAACCAGACCGGGGTCCGCTTCCAGGTCGACGACCAGATCCTTGGTCATCGGCGTGTAGCTCTTGCCTTTGATCGTGAACCATCCGGACACGTCGGTAGCGTTTGCGGTTGACGTCTGGTAGATGCGAATGGTGTTGCCATAGCCGCCCACATATGACCGCTCCATTGCAAGGAATGTGCCGTCATTGTCCAGCGCGACCATCGCAGACAGGCCGTTGTCGCCGCCGTCATTCGCGGTCCCCTTCGGGATCGGTCCCACCGGGTAGACGAACTCCGCCGCAGGCTGGAAACCGGGAGCTCCGAACTCCAGCACCCTGGAGTTGCTCCCCGTCGTGTGCGTCGACGGTACCCCATCCTGTGCGAGTGATGCCTCCGTCGCGGTCACCAAGGTCCCATGATCCGGCGTGAGCGTGAGGCTCTCGAACGCCAAGTTGCTGTAGACGCCCGACACCAGGACGTCCTCTTCCAGCTCCGAGTCGTACTCGTACATCGGGTAGTAGTAGCCGGGAAGGCGGAGTGATCGGTCGACTCGGGCATTCGGGTTGAGGCGGAGCACGGAAGGATCCCCGTTCACATCTCGCTCGTTCGACACGAACAGCTTGTTCTTGGAGAACCACTCGATGCCCTCGAGGTCGATTCCATCGAGCGGATACAGACCCCCGTGGTCACGAACGAACGTCACGTCCTTGAAGTCAACAGACACGGCCGCATCGGCTTCCTTGCTCGGATCGGCAGAGACGCTCACCGTGTAGTACCGAGCGGATGCGAATTCGCTCTTGTCATCCGAGATGGCGTAGTACACGCCGTTGATCGGATCGTAGGTCAAGTCGGACAGACCGCCGATCAGGGTGCCATGGAAATACGAGTTCTTGTCCAGGACCTCGTACCCCACCAGTTCAACATCTGCGACCGAGAGCGGACCATTGGCGCTTGCCATGGAAACTCCGCTCGCGGCGGCAGCTGTTTGCTGCACGCGGGAATGCTCGTTCGCGTGCTCGAGTGCCATCGGATTCGGATTCGGTGCCTTCTTCGCCGCCAGGCCCGGTGCCGCAAGCGCAACGACCATGACCAGCACGAGAAGGACGAACGTTATTGAACGCCTCGTCATGCAATGCCCCTTCCTCTCTTGTGGATTCTTTACCCGATCGCGATCATGAATGCGCCGGCGCAACGGACTTGTCACCGAAGGTTCACCGAACTGTCGCCTTCCAGGAATCATTCAGCCATCCAGCGAGCAGCCGGCCCCAGCAGCCAGCGCCCAGCAGGAACGCGACCACAGCCGCCGTAGAACCCCAAGGCGACCGCTTCCTCCCCAGCGAACGGAGTGAGCGATCCCCTCCTCCAGCGTGGCCACAGGGCTGAGCGTTGGGGGGGAGATGGCCCGAAGGGAACAAGGGGTCCTGGGCGAAGCCTACGGAGAGGTATCGCGAGAGTACCGCGGGGAGGAAGAACCAGATCTAGATGAGGTCCGCCGTGTTCACGACTGTCGCGAACTCGCCGTAAAGGCTCGCCGCGGTGACCCGCATCAGGTCCTCCGCCAAGACGACCGACCCGTCAGGACCGGCGGTGTCGAAGGTGCAAGTGGCATCGAGCACGAACGTCGTCTCGTAGCCGAGATCTGACGCCATACGGGCCGTCGTCTCGCAGCAGACATTCGTCTGGATTCCACAGATCACCACCTGGCCAATCCCGAGGTCCTGCAACCACCCGTCGAGATTGGGTCGCCCGTAGAACGCCGAATGGACATGCTTCACCACGAGCAGGTCGGGTTCACCGGACACAGCGTCCTTGAACGCGTTGCCCGGCGCTCCTGACGCCAGTGGTGAGCCATCCTCGAGTGAGTCGTGACGAACGAAGACGATGGGGCGATCGGCCGCGCGCCACGCCTCGATGAGGGCTGCAACGTTCCCTTCACATTCCGGGTTGCTGCGACGACCCAGACGAGGATCGTCGAAGCCTGCCTGTACGTCGATGACAACGAGCGCCGCTGAATCGAACATGGGAAGGACGGTAGTCCAAGTGGCAGGCTCCGCCTGCCGTACCTCGTGCCTCGTACGCGGGCCCGTGAATCCATGGACCGCGGGGGCTTCCGAATATCGTGCGGGATACGAAATACGAAGTACGTTTTTCCTACCCCTTCACCACGCCCACGGGCCGAAGCCGGGCCACTTTCCGGGCCAGTCGCGCCTGCTCGCACACGTCGACGACTTGGTCAACATCCTTGTACGCCCACGGGGCCTCTTCGGCGAGGAGTGCCACCGAGCCGGGTCTGACGGCGATCCCATCGTGCTCGAGATCGCGACGCACCTGTGTTCCGCTCTCCTGACGTGCTGCCTGCTTCCTGCTGAGCCGTCTGCCGGCCCCATGCGCAGCCGAAGCGAACGCCGGATTGTTCTCGACCCCGGCGAGTACCCACGACGCCGTCCCCATCGAGCCCGGAACGAGCACCGGCTGGCCCACCTCCTCGAGGTCAGAGGAGAGATCTGGATGCCCCGGCGCAAACGCACGTGTTGCCCCCTTGCGATGCACACACAGGCGGGCTGTCGCGCCGTCGACTTCATGGGTCTCCAACTTGGCGAGGTTGTGTGCAACATCGAAGACGAGATCCATGCCCGGATCCGCGATCGAGAACGCAGCGGCGAACGCCCGCCGTGCCTCATGGGCCAGAACGTGACGATTGGCCCATGCGAAGTTTGCGGCCGACGCCATGGCCGCGAGATACCGGCTGCCTTCCGGTGACTCGACCGGAACCGCGGCCAGCTGCCTGTCCGGCATGTCGACACTCACGTGCTGCATAGCGTCGAGGTAATCGGTGCACGTCTGGTGACCGAGCCCTCTGCTCCCACAGTGGATCATCACGCACACCATGCCTGGAGCGAGTCCGAACGCAGAGGCAGCTTCCTCGTCGACGACCTCGTCGACGACTTGTACCTCGAGGAAGTGGTTGCCTGCTCCGAGCGATCCAAGCTGCCCGGCACCGCGCCGCTTCGCTCGGTCACTGATCGATGCGCTGTCGGCACCCTCGGAGCGGCCATGCTCTTCGCATCGCTCCAGGTCCCGGTTGGTTCCGAATCCGGAGGCGAGCACGGCGTGAGTACCGTCTTCGAGGACGGAACCGATATCGACTCCGGAGGCGATCGACCCCTTTCCGAGCCCTCTAGGTATCCGCCGGTCGAGCTCGTCCATCAGTGGCCGCCGGTGTGCTTCGAAGTCGCCCTCGGTGAAAGAAGATGCGAGGAGACGAACCCCGCACCCAATGTCGAATCCCACACCCCCTGGCGAGACGACCCCGCCCTGGTTCACGTCGGTCGCGGCGACCCCACCGATCGGAAACCCGTATCCCCAATGAATATCGGGCATCGCGAATGAAGCCTTCACGATGCCCGGTAGATGTGCGACGTTGCGCACCTGTTGCAGCGCCTGCTCGGTCTCGATGGTCTCGGCCAGGTAGACCCTGCCGGGAACCAGCATGCCTCCGCTACGCGGCAACTCCCAGGTGACGTCGTCGATCCGTCGGAGGTCCATCACCTCCGAGACTACGTCTTCTACTTGGCCAGCGAGTCCCTGATCTCGCGCAGCAGAAGCGTGTCCTCCGGAGGCTCCGCCGGTGGCGCTTCCTCTTCTTTGGTCTTCATCCTGTTGTACGCCTTGACAACGAGGAACATGACGAACGCCACGATGATGAAGTTGATCAGGGCACCGATGAATGCGCCAACGCTGCCCTGCTGCACGCCATCCACGGTCTTGCCGAACATCCACAGCGCGTCCAGGCTCGATACGTTGAAGATGTAGCCGATTAGTGGGTTGACGATCTTGCCGACGAACGATGACACGACGCTCGCGAACGCCACGCCCATGACGAAACCGACGGCGATGTCGATGAGATTGCCCCGGTTGATGAACTCCCTGAACTCCTTCAGCATTGCGACTCCTCGGCCGACTACGTGTCGAAGAGGACGGTAGCTGTCCAGTTCTTACCCTGTTGTGCAATCGTGAGGTCGTGTCTGGTGACGGCTTTGACCGGTGATCCGCGAAGAGCAGGCGGGTTCGTGCCTCCCACGACGGCGACCAGTCCGCCTGTGCCGACCCGTACCTCGAACGAGCACCACACCGTGTCCTCTGTCTCGAATCGATACAGCGTCTCGGACAGCCAGCCGTACAGCACCTCTTCCCGATCGGATCCCTGGATCTCGATGTGCCTCGCTCGATCCGGCCGCGTCAAGGACAGGTCGAACATGAGATCGAACATGCCGTAGGCAGCGTTCTCGAACAGCTCGTTCATCGACGTGCCATAGGCGATGATTCCGGCGTCGCCTGTGTGATCGATAGTCTCGTAGCGCACCGCGTCATTGTGGCAAGAGCGAGCGTTGCTCGCAGTTGGCAGCCCTCAGCAGCAACGGGGAGCCCTAGGGCCGTTTCGAGGAGCCAGAGAACGGGCCGCGCCTCAACGGCTTCAGATACTCGGCGCCAGGAGGGAACCGGACACGCGAGCTGTACATGCTCGCGATCGACAGCCCGACCGCGGCGAACACGATTCCGACCGTGGCAGCGACTGCTCGGGTCGCAGTGAACAGCGCGACGTGGAGCCCAATCTGGAGCTTCTGCCCCACCCACACGCCGAGAATGATCACCGGAAACCACCACCACGCGAACCCGGACTCCCAGCTCTTCCCATCGAGATGGCGGACCCCCAGCCATCCAACCACCATGATGAGCGCTCCGAAGACCACCGCCCACAACACCTGACCGAGTTCGACTGTCACAGGAGCCGGACTGAAGAAGGCCGGTGTGCCAACCGCGGCGCCAATCATCGCGAGGGACATCCCGGCCAGCTGCACCACGAGAGACCGTGCCCACACGGGCAGGAGCTTCTCGTCGACGGCCAGCCGTTCGGCGAGCTCGATCGGACGGCCGAACTCGGCAACTGGATCGGCCCCCGACTCTTCGAGGTGGTCCGCGATCTCTGCGACGCGTTCACCGATCCTCTCTCCCCTGATGCCGCACTGCCGCATCGCTCTCACCAGTTGCGATAGGTACGTCCAGTTCTCAGGCGTCATGATGGACCCCTTTCATCAGCCTCGATGCTGCCTCGGACATCGAAGACCACGCGGACGACTCCTCCTCCAACACCCGCCGGCCGTCCTCCGTGATCACGTAGTACTTGCGGTTGGGACCGCTCTCGCTCTCGCGCCACGAGGTAGCGACGAGCCCGGCATCCTCCAGCTTCGACAACGCCGGATACAACGTTCCCCCTTTCACTTCGCCGATCCCCCCATCCGCGAGGTGCCTGGCGATTTCATACCCATAGGCTTCTCCTCGCGACAGGATCCCCAGCAGGCAGAGGTCGAGCAAGCCCTTGAGCCACTGCCCTCTCCTGTCGGTTCTTCTCGCCACGCGCACCATGCTAGATAGATTACCGATCTAGCAAGGACGGGTAGAGCCAGGCTCCTCAGGAGCCCTCTTGGGAATCCCTCAGCCTCACGCTCGAACCGGGCGATACTCCTACTCATGGACAACGCCGCCGATCTCAAGGTGCTGCTCGCATCGCAGTACCCGTTGCTGGTGGTCGCCACCGACGAGGAACCGCGGTTTCTGGACCTCCTGAGGAGCGCCACCGGAGAGCTGCACATCCCCGTGTGGACATGGTCCGTGGCCCAAGGCCTCATGAGAGACGGCCAGCAACCGCAGTATCAGAGCGCTGATCCGAACAGGGCTCTCGGCTTCGTTTCGGAGGTGTCGACCCCTGGAGCGTTCGTATTCGCCGACGCCAACCCGATGTTGAAAGATCCCGTTGCGATTCGAAGGATCAAGGAGCTTGCGCAGCGCCCCCGGCGGCGTCAGACACTGATCTTGACCGCGCCCCACCCGGACTTGCCCGAGGACCTCGAAAGCCTTGCACATCGCTGGCGTCTCCGACCTCCCGGAAAGGACGAGCTGGTGAAGCTGATCCGCTCGACTGTCCGCGGGCTCGCCGACCGAGGATTCCCGGTGTTGGTGGGAAGCGATCGCATCGAGGAGATGGCCGAGGCACTCAGAGGCATCACACTCGAGGAGGCAGCTCGCCTGATCAGGCGCCAGGTGCTCGAAGACGGCATGCTTGCCTCGATACCGGAGCTGCGATCAGCGAAGGCGGAGCTCCTCAACACCGACGGCGTCCTCGAGATCGTCGATGCGGCCGCCGGCACACTCGACGAGGTCGGCGGTTTGGAAGGACTCAAGTCGTGGCTGCGACTGCGTCGGATCGCTCTGGATACCCCGGATCTCGACCCACCGCGGGGCATCCTGCTCACCGGTGTGCCCGGGTGCGGCAAGTCGCTCATCGCCAAGACACTCGCCCGGAGTTGGGGGCTTCCCCTTGTGCTTCTCGACCCGTCACGCCTCTACGACAAGTACATCGGCGAGTCCGAACGTCGTCTGGATGCGTCACTGCGCACGATCGAAGCCATGGCGCCGGCTGTTCTGTGGATCGACGAGATCGAGAAGGGATTCTCTACGAGCACATCGGATGGAGGTGTCGCCCGCCGGCTGCTCGGCACCTATTTGCGCTGGATGCAGGACCACAGTGGCGAGGTCTTCACGGTCGCGACAGCCAACGAAATATCCGCCCTCCCACCGGAGCTTCTCCGCAAGGGTCGGTTCGATCAGATCTTCTTCGTGGATCTCCCCGACGCGGCAAGCCGCCGCGAGATCTTCCGGATGCACCTCGCGAAGCGTGGCATCGACCCCGAGCAACTCGCCATCGACCATCTCGTCGACCAAACCGAAGGTTTCTCGGGAGCAGAGATCGAGACAGCCATCGTCGGAGCCCGATACAGAGCCGCGGCCGACGGGGGTCCGATGACCGTCGACCAGCTCGACGCCGAGGTCTCCTCGACCGTGCCTCTGTCGGTGACCCGGGCGGAGGACATCGCCGCTCTTCGGACTTGGGCACGCGACAGAGCCGTGCCCGCCTAGTGGCGGCCGTCAGGAACGCGGCGAAGGTTGATGTATTGGTGCACGAGGAGCGAATGACACGCTCGGTCGGGTAGGCTCACGCCATGCGATCCAGACCCGCCATTGTCCACATCCAAGAGTCTCTCGAAGGTGACGATGCGGCCGTCACCGTCACCTTGTCATGGGAAGAAGAGGAGTTCATCGGCAAGGCCACCGGAAACCCCGACCTCACAATCCGTCCGCGCCTCGTCGGGGAAGCGACCCTCTCGGCAATCCAGCACGCGGCCCACGACGCCCTCGTTCTCGATCTCGCGGCCATCGCAACCCAAGAACTCGGAGTTGCTCGTGTCGCACTCGCCCAAGTCGACATCCGCAACCTGGACGAGCGACTCGTGGGAAGCGCACTCATCAGGGACGACGACCCCTCTCTCGCAACGGTTCGCGCCGTCCTCGACGCGCTCAACCGGAGACTCCAGCTCCTCGACGAGTAGGGGCCGCCCACAGGCCATGGGCCGGTACTTCATATTTCGCACTTCGCCCCATGCGCCGCGAGGTCTGAGGGCGACTATGGCCGCGTTCTGGATGATGACTGATGACTCGCGACTGGTCTCTGGGTCTCGCCTGCTCGCCGTGTTTCACGCCCGTGCTCCGTGCCGCATTGCGTGACTTCGCAGCGGTTGCGGTCGCGTTTTGCTGGTGGCCGGCGACCGGCCGCTGGTAGCTGGTAGCTCGTTGGCCGAATCGGCCTAGCGCAGCAAGCGTTTCCATGCCTGGTCAGAATCTGATATACTTACACTCAGATTTTTTACACAGGTACTATGGACTTCGAACGATTCACCCACAAAGCACAGGAAGCACTCGCCCAGGCGCAGAAGGCCGCCGAGCACGCCCGATCCATCGAACCGGTGCACCTCGGCCTCGCGCTCCTCGCCCAAACCGATGGCATCGTCTACCCCGTCCTCACGGGGCTGGGAATCCAGCCCCCCGTCCTGCGCGCGGCTCTTCAGGAGCATCTGGAGTCACTCCCCAAGGTGTACGGAGGCGAGCTGTCGATGTCACAGGCACTGCTTCGAGTGCTTCAGGCAGCCGACCACCGGCGACAGGAAATGCGAGACGAGTACGTTTCCGTCGATCATCTCCTCCTCGCACTCGCCGGTAGTGACGATCAGACGGGACACATCTTCCGGGATCTCGGAGCAACACCTGACGCCATCCTCGAGCGACTCACCGAGGTTCGCGGCAATCAGAGGGTCACCTCACAGGACCCCGAGTCGACGTTCAACGCCCTCGAGCAGTACGGCCGCGACCTGACAGACATGGCACGCAGTCAGGATCTCGACCCTGTGATCGGACGGGACGAAGAGATCCGCCGCGTGATCCAGGTCCTGTCCCGCCGTACCAAGAACAACCCCGTACTCATCGGCGAACCCGGTGTCGGCAAGACAGCGATCGTCGAAGGACTAGCCCGACGCATTGCCGACGGAGATGTCCCTGAAGGACTCAAGTCCAAGCGAATCGTCGCACTCGACCTCGGTGCGATGGTGGCCGGAGCCAAGTATCGAGGCGAGTTCGAGGAGCGCCTCAAGGCCGTACTGAATGAGATCAAGACCGCGCACGGCGAGATCATCACGTTCCTGGACGAGATGCATACCCTGGTCGGTGCCGGAGCTGCCGAGGGTGCGATGGACGCCTCGAACATGCTCAAGCCCATGCTGGCGCGTGGCGAGCTCCGAATGATCGGCGCAACCACTCTCGACGAGTACCGCAGCCACATCGAGAAAGACGCCGCGCTCGAACGGCGGTTCCAGCCAGTGTTCGTCGAGCCCCCCAGCGTGGAAGACACGATCGGCATCCTCCGTGGTTTGAAGCAGCGCTATGAAGTTCATCACGGTGTCCGTATCACCGATGCGGCGATCGTGGCCGCCGCAGTGCTGTCGGACCGATACATCACCGGACGGTTCCTTCCGGACAAGGCGATCGACCTGATCGACGAGGCGGCATCGAAGCTGCGGATCGAGATCGACTCGATGCCTGAGGAGATCGATGATCTCGATCGGCGCATCAAGCAGCTCGAGATCGAGCGGGCGGCTCTCCAGAAGGAATCCGACGAAGCCTCCAAAGACCGACTCGGGGCCATCGAGAGGGACCTGGCAGACCTGCGTGAGCAGATCGACGCACTCCAAGCACACTGGCGGCTCGAGAAGGCGGCGATCGGGGAGATCCAGTCGCTGAAGTCACAACTCGAACAGACGGAAGCCGAGGCCGAACAGGCGGAGCGTTCCGCGGATCTGGAGCACGCCGCCGAGCTGCGCTACGGAACGCTGCCACGTCTCACAGAAGAACTGGCAGGTCGACAGGCGGAGTTGGAGAACCTCCAGGCGGCCAACAAGATGCTCAAGGAAGAAGTCGACGAGGAAGACGTTGCCGAGGTGGTCGCGCGGTGGACCGGAATCCCGGTAGCACGGCTGATGGAGGGTGAACTGGAAAAACTGGTTCACCTCGAGGAGTACCTGCACACCCGCGTCGTTGGCCAGGACGACGCCGTCACCGTCGTCGCGAACGCCATCCGGCGAAGCAGGGCCGGCATTTCCGATCCAAATCGGCCCATCGGATCGTTCATCTTCCTCGGCCCGACCGGCGTTGGAAAGACGGAGCTGGCACGTGCACTCGCCTGGTTCATGTTCGACGACGAACGCGCCATGGTGCGCATCGACATGTCCGAGTACATGGAGAAGCACACGGTCAGCCGGCTGATCGGTGCGCCCCCAGGCTATGTCGGCTACGAGGAGGGCGGTCAGCTCACCGAAGCGGTGCGCCGCCGCCCCTACTCGGTGGTCCTCCTCGACGAAATCGAGAAGGCTCATCACGATGTCTTCAACGTGTTGCTGCAGGTCCTCGACGACGGCCGTCTCACCGATGGCCAAGGAAGAACGGTGGATTTCACCAACACAGTGCTGATCATGACGTCGAACTTGGGTTCGGAGTTCATCGAGCCCGATCTACCCGAAGAGGTGGTCCAGGAACGAGTGATGAGCGCCGTGCGTTCCTCCTTCCGGCCGGAGTTCCTCAACCGTGTCGACGACATCGTCGTCTTCCATCGCCTGAGCAAGGAAGATCTGCGGCACATAGTGAGCATCCAGATCGAACACCTGTCGCGCCGTCTTCTCGATCGCCGAATCGAACTGTCCCTCACCGACAGGGCGCTCGACTGGCTTGCCGACAACGGCTACGACCCGGTGTACGGCGCGCGACCGCTCAAGCGTCTCATCCAACGGCAGTTGGGAGACCGGCTCGCGCTTGCGATCCTCGACGGCGAGGTCGCCGACGACAGCACCGTCAAGGTCGATGCCGGGCCTGATGGGCTGGCATTCGCACCCTGACCGAAGGTCGAAGTTGCCCGATTTCCACACAGTGCCCGTCCGGTGCACGTAGTTTCGCTAGTAGCGAGAGACGGGAAACTGATGAGACGTGTATCGGGCTTGCTCCTGATGGCTGTCGTCGCGCTCGTGGCAGCATCGTGCGGAGGCGGAGCCGCTCCGACAACGACGGCAACGACGACCACAGCTTCCACTACGACCACAGCGGCGCCGACTACCACGGTGCCCCCGGCCCGTCCGCGGCAGCTTCGCTAGAGGACGTCAAGGGTGCCGTCGTCCGGATCGTTGCCGAGGGAACCTTCGTCGACCCAGAGGCGGGTGCTCTCTACAACACGGCTGGCTCCGGATCAGGTTTCATCATCGACCCTTCCGGTATCGCCGTCACCAACAACCACGTGGTCACCGGAGCGGCGTTCCTCCAGGTCTACGTGAACGGTGAGAACAAGCCGCGAAATGCTCGCGTGCTCGGCGTCTCCGAGTGCTCCGATCTCGCAGTCATCGACATCGACGGTGACGGCTTCCCCTTTCTCTCCTGGTACGACGGACCGGTGACGGCTGGAATGAAGATCTACGCGGTCGGGTATCCCCTCGGTACCGAGGAGTACACGGTTCTCGACGGAATCGTCTCCAAGGAGAACGCGGACGGAGAGACGAGCTGGGCTTCGGTCGATCACGTGATCGAGGAGTCGGCAGACATCCTCCCCGGCAACTCGGGTGGCCCCGTGGTCACCGAGAACGGTCAAGTCGTCGGGATCAGCTACGCCGGTGACCAGGCCGGCCAGGCGTTCGCTATCGCGGCGAGCGAGGCACAGGGCATTCTCGACCAGCTCGTGGCAGGCCAAAACATCACGTCTCTTGGTATCAATGGGCAGGCGTTCATAGGCGATGGATACTCGGGAATCTGGGTGGCGTCGGTCGAGTCGGGGTCGCCGGCACAGAAAACCGGCATCGAGGGTGGAGACATCCTCACTGCGCCCGAAGGACTCGTGCTCGCAACGGACGGGACCATGGCCGACTACTGCGACATCCTCCGTTCGCATACGCCATCCGATCCTTTGACCGTCGAGGTGTACCGGCCGGCGACCGGCGAGTATCTCGACGGCACGCTGAACACCGACAGGACGCTCGAGGTTGCGTTCGCACTCCAAGAAGACGTGAATGTGACCGACACCGGCACGTCCTACACGGACTACATGACCATCTACGACGACATGGGAGTTCTGTCGGTCGACGTACCGGTGGAGTGGACGGATACCTATGGAGGCTCGTGGATCCTCGACGATCAGGAGGTGGGCCTGACCATCATCGCCTCTCCTTCGATTGATGACTTCTACAACTACTGGGATGCTCCCGGGCTCTTCTTCGGGGCCTCATCCGACTTCGTCGGTGTCTATGACGAGACCGACTTGCTCGCCATATTCGATTTCTCCGATTCCTGCAATCCACCAACGCGCTACGACTACGACGACGGTCTCTACGAGGGACTTATGGACATCTATGAAGGATGTGGCGACATCGGTGCAGCCTTCGTGAACATCGCAGCGGAACCGGCCGACGGCGCCTTCCTCGTGCTGCTCCAGGTACAGATATCCACCGACGCCGACTTCGAAGCACTCGATAGGGCGATCAGTACGTTCTATGTGACCCCGTAGCGCTGCGACAGGATCGAGCTACCTTGCGGTGCAAGGGTCCTTCGACTATGATGCATTGCATGCTAGGAGGTACATGGGCGTCGAACACAGCTCCCAACTACTCAAAGGCGCACTCGATCTCTGCCTGCTGGCAGTGATCTCGGAGGAACCCAGCTACGGCTACGAGATGGTCCGCAAGCTCCAAAGGCGCGGCCTCGCGCTGGTGAGCGAAGGAAGTATCTATCCGTCGCTGAGCCGCCTCCAGAAGCAGGGTCTCATCGAGGGCTACAGGGTTGCATCCAAGGAGGGGCCGAAACGGAAGTACTACCGCATCCGCTCCGAAGGTACCGCGAGATTGGCGGAGTGGGGTGCATCATGGAGGGAGCTGGTTCGAGGCGTGGACGCAGTATTGAAAGGAGGTGCCCATGTCCAGTGACGTGATGAAAATCGTCGAAGACTGCGAGCGGTATTGGATCGAGACACGGGTACCCCGGCGCGCCGTCGACGAAATGAAGGCGGAACTCGAACAGCACCTCAAACTCGCCGCCGCAGAGGGCAAGGCCCCGGAGGCGGTTGTCGGCGCCGACCTCGCCCGATTCGCCGAATCGTGGGCAGAAGAGCAACGTGACCCGGTCGACAACCCAACAAAGACATGGAAAACGGTGACCAGCAAACGCCAGAGACAATCACGCTTCGGCATAGTCTTGATTCTGGTGCTGGGCATCATCGGCATCTCCGCCGCAGCGTTCAACGGAGGGAGCAACAACATGGACAACGAACTGTGGAGGTGGGTCTGGATTGCCGCCGCCTTCGTATTCGGCGTCGGTGAGGTATTCACGGCCGGATTCTTCATCTTGCCGTTTGCCGTCGGCGCTGTCGTCGCGGCGATTCTCGCCTGGCTGAACGTGGCCGTGGGCATCCAGTGGGCGGCCTTCCTGGTCGTGTCCTTCCTGGCCCTCATCGGCCTCAGGAGGCTTGCACCGGCGGACGAACCGCAGCCTTCGGTCGGAGCGAACCGGCTGATCGGCGCGGTAGGAAAGGTCCTCGAGACAGTCGAACCCATTCACGATCAAGGCCGTGTGAAGGTCGAGACCGAGGAGTGGCGGGCGACGGCCGACATCGATCGGATCGAAGAAGGCACGACAGTTCGGGTCATCGCAGTCAGAGGAACACGGCTCGTTGTCGAGCCTGTCGAGGAAAGGTAGCAAATGGACTTCTCACCAGCAGTCATCCTGCTGATCGTCATCGCAGCGTTTGCGATCTTCTACGTCGCAAACGCGATCA
The DNA here is from genome assembly GCA_964496205.1 of uncultured Acidimicrobiia bacterium. GTDB lineage: Bacteria > Actinomycetota > Acidimicrobiia > Spongiisociales > UBA4744 > CAYLHS01. The sequence goes on along the minus strand of CAZBXV010000039.1, from coordinate 7,958 downwards.
AGATCGTCTCGCAGTACCAGAAGGGTCTGGTCGAGCGCTTCGGCAAGTATCGCCGCATCGCAGATCCGGGCCTGAACTTCATCATCCCGTTCATCGAGCAGATGCGCAGGGTGGACATGCGAGAACAGGTCGTGGATGTGCCACCGCAGGAAGTCATCACAAAGGACAACGTCGTCGTGACCGTTGACGCCGTTGTGTACTACCAGGCGACAGACCCTGTGAAGCTCAAGTACAACGTAGCGAACTTCATCTTGGCTGCGACCAAACTCGCACAGACGAACCTTCGTAACGTCGTCGGCGATCTTCAGCTCGACGAGGCGTTGACCTCACGGGAGAAGATCAACACGCAGCTTCGCCAGATCCTCGACGATGCCACCGACGTCTGGGGCACCAGAGTGGTGCGTGTCGAGATTCAGAGGATCGAGCCGCCACCGGATGTCACCAGCGCCATGCACCGCCAGATGAAGGCGGAGCGGGAGCGGCGTGCCGTGGTCACGGAGGCCGAAGGCCAGAAGCGCTCAGCCATTCTCCGCGCGGAGGGTGTCAAGCAGGCCAGGGTCTTGGAGGCGGAAGGTCAGGCAGAGGCGATCAAGCGGGTCGCCGAGGCCGACAAGTACCAGAAGCTCACGGTCGCCGAAGGTGAAGGACAGGCGATCGAGCGAGTGTTCGGGGCGATCCACAACGGAGATCCCACGCCCGACCTGATCACGATCCGCTACCTGGACGCTCTCCAGGGCATGGCGGACGGGAAGGCCACGAAGATCTTCCTGCCCGTCGAGACCAGCGGAATCCTCGGCAGCCTCGGCGCCATCAAGGAGATGTGGGCAGCGGAGGCGGATCAGTCACCGCCGTCACCACAGCAGTAGGAGCAAAACACCACCCAGGGGTGGCGGGCCTCGCCCGTCACCCCTTCAGTTCGTCCCAGCGATTCCCTTCGGCCAGATCAATGACGGTCCAGGCCATCGCCAGCGCTCCGTCGCGGATGGTCTTGTCACCGCTGGGTGTGATGGTCGCAGCAGCGAACTCGGGCTGATGATTCACCGCATCGCCTGCGTCGATGGCCATGAACGGATGAATCGCCGGCACGACGTGGCTCACATTGCCCATGTCGGTGGAGCCGCCGGTCGGCATATCGGCCCCCGCCGCCATGGTCCGACCCAAGGCCGACGCGTTCTTCGAGAACAGGTCGGCCATCACCGGGTTGCTGATGAGGTCTTCGTACGGGTGGCTGTTCTCACTTGTTTCCCACGTGCAGCCCGTAGCCAGCGCAGCGGCCTCAAAGCACGCGAGCACCTTGTCCGACAACACCGCAAGCCGTTCCTTGGTCTGCGATCTGATGTACCACGAGGATCGCGTATAGCTCGGGATGATGTTGGGGGCGTCGCCTCCATGCGTGATGATCCCGTGGATCCTGTCCGATGGGAGGGTCTGCTGGCGGAGTGTGGACACGTTCACGTACGCCTGCACGAAGGCATCCAGCGCGTTGATTCCCCTCTCGGGGGCGCCCGCGGCGTGCGAGTCCTTTCCGTGGAACTCGAGATCCAGGTGTCGCACCGCGAGGACGATCGGATCGAGGACGTCATCGGGGCTTGGATGGACCATCATCGACGCCGCCGCACCTTTGAACGCTCCTTCGTTGATCAGATCGACCTTGCCGCCCTTCATCTCTTCGGCGGGTGTGCCGAGCACCGTCACTCGGATGCCGAGCTCATCGGTGAGTGGAGCAAGCGCGAGGCCTGCACCAAGTCCGGAGGTCGCAATGATGTCGTGCCCGCATGCGTGACCGACTCCTGGAAGTGCGTCGTACTCGGCGCAGATCACCACCTCGGGTCCCGACGATCCGGTCTTGGCCACGAACGCCGTGTCGATCCCGTAGGCGGGGTATTCGACATCGAACCCCTGATCGGAGAGGTAGGCGGCGAGTTTCGCCGACGTCTCAAACTCCTGGAACGCGATCTCCGGATGTTCATACATCCAGTGACTGATGTCGATGAGATCTTTCTCGACCTCGGAGAAGTGCTGCTCGGCCCGCTGTTTGAAATCCACGTGATACCTCCAGTCGTTCCGACGCTACCACCCGCAGGACAGCACCCGGCTACGCTGCCCGGGTGAAACGAGGGATCCTGGCGATATGCCTCCTTGCGGCCGCGTGCTCGTCGAACGCACTCCCCTCGACAACGTCGGCCACTCCGACGACGACCGACACCACCTCCACAACCACGACAACGGTCGACCTCGTCGACGCGTGCAATCCTCCGACGTTCCTGCCGACCGTCCTCCCGGCCCGAGTTGATCCCACCGCGCCGGCTAGCAGCGCGATCCCACTCGATCAGTTCACGACCATCCCGGGCACAACGATCCACATCTGGTCCGACCCCGAGGAAGCGCCGGTCATGGTCATCATCCGGGGTGCGCTTCCTCCGGAACAATGGGTCTCCACACCTGAACACATCACGATCAGGGGCGTCGATGCCGCGTTCGGACCGCTTCCCAACGACTACTGGGGTGCTGCGTGGTTCGAGGGTCCCGACACGTGCGACGAATACAGCGTCATCTTCTATCCACCGGTCGACGTCGATGAGGCGAGAGCCGTGGCGGAAGGCATGACGGGGACTAATCAGTCATAGACCGTCAGTCGGCCCAGCGTCGCCCAAGACAACTCTGGCGCTCGCACGCGGAAGCCGACGCCAGAAGAACGAGGTGGTGCCGGCTTCGAAGCCGGCACCACCGTGCCCCTTCTCTCAGTTGTCGTCGCCGCGGTGTTCTCCGTCTCGGTCGTCGCGATGATCACTCTCATCGCAGTCACCGTTCTCGCCCTCCACCTTGACCTTGATGGTCCCATCCTCGAGTTCAGCTTCGAGTTCGACCTCACGGTCTTCGGACCGGAACACGATCTCTACCTCGCCATCCTCAGACTTCTGTGTGTAGGCCCAGGTCGTCTCAACCCTCGTCACGATCAGTCGACCGTCTTGCACGAGCAACCAGACGGTGCCTGCATCACCGGCGGAGAACGCCGTGCCTCCGGCGTCCTGTCCTGCCGCAGCGGGACTCGTCGTGGTCGTTGTGGACGCAGTCGTGGTCGTTGTGGACGCCGTCGTGGTCGTTGTGGACGCAGTCGTGGTCGTTGTGGACGCCGTCGTGGTCGTCGTTGCGGGCTTGTCCGACGCGTCACCGGGGAAAGTACCTGCCTGGATCTCAGCCAGATTCGACACCCCATCGCCGTCCGAGTCGACGCTCTCAATCGCCGCAAAGCTCACGCCTGCGTTCATGAGAGCTCGACCGTATGGATTGAGGGTGCTTATCGACGGGGTCCCGTTGTGACACGTCGTGCACGAGGCCAGCTTGGAAGACGGACTGTACCTACTCACGAACGAGCTCATGATGGAACTCGTCGCGGCCGCCCTGTCGTTGCCGACGACCAGTATCACACCGATGGCCGCCACGATCAGGGTGGCAGCAGCCAGGAGTCTCTTCATCATTCCTCCTTCTCTTCGGGCACCACCCTCTCAAATGGAACGTTGTCGCGTCCCCAGCGAGGGGTTAAGAAGGAGCTAAGAAGCGCCTCGGGTCGGAGTGGATGGCGGAGAGCAGGCAGGCAGACCGTCGCGGGAATCCTGTGGACCTCCGAGTACCAGATCTTGTAGTCGTCCGGCGGCTACAAGATCTGGCTCAGGAACAGCTTCGTGCGGTCGTGTTCAGGGGCCTCGAAGAAGTGCTCGGGTGTGCCCTCTTCGACGATCTGGCCGTAGTCGAAGAACATCACCCTGTCGGCAACTTCCTTGGCGAACCCCATCTCGTGGGTGACCACGATCATCGTCATACCGGAGCGGGCGAGTTCCTTCATCACATCGAGAACTTCCTTGATCATCTCCGGGTCGAGCGCCGACGTCGGCTCGTCGAACAACATGATCTTGGGATCCATGGCGAGCGCCCGTGCGATGGCAACTCGCTGCTGCTGACCCCCCGAGAGCTGCCCAGGGTACTTCTCGGCCTGCTCCGGAATGCCAACACGCTCGAGGAGACGCGTCGCCGTGGCCTCGGCTTCGGTCCTCGTGCGCTTCCTCACCCAGATCTGGGCCAGCGTGAGGTTGTCGATCACCGTCAGGTGAGGGAACAGGTTGAACTGCTGGAACACCATGCCGGTCTCGGATCGAATCTTCTCGATGTTCCGCAGGTCATTGGTCAACTCGACCCCGTCCACCATGATCGTGCCGGCTTGGTGTGTCTCCAGGTGGTTGATGCACCTGATGAACGTGGACTTCCCGGACCCGGACGGGCCGATCACCACGACGACTTCCTGTTCTTTGATCGTGGTCGTGATGCCGCGCAGCACGTGGAAGTCGCCGTACCACTTGTTCAGGTCCTCGACGACGATCATGTCTCGCTGACTCATCTCCACCCTCCACTCACCGTTCGCCAACTCCCAACTTCTTCTCAAGCCGCATGCTCGCCCGGCTCGTCCCGAACGAGAACACCCAGTACACCGCCACAGCGAACAGCAGGCTCTCCTGCTGGCTCCCCAACGATCCGGTTTGATTGGGGACGACTCGCTGAGCGATCTTCAGAAATTCCGACAGGCCGACGATCGAAACCAGCGACGTGTCCTTGAACATCGTGATGACTTGCCCGACGATCGCCGGGATCACTGCCCTGAGCGCCTGGGGGAGCGTGATGAACACCGTCGTCTGGACCGTCGTGAGACCGAGTGCCTGGGCCGCTTCCTTCTGGCCGTTCGGGATCGACTGGAGCCCGCCCCGGACGTTTTCCGCAAGGTAGGCGCCGGCAAACATGCCGATAGCGATGATGACGGCAACGACGTTGTCCAGGTCTACGTCCTTGGGCAGGAATCGCTTGATGACCAGGACCCCGAAGAAGAGCATGGTGATCATCGGGACACCCCGGATGATCTCGATGTACCCGGTGGACAGCAGCCGAAAGATCGGCATCTTGGATGTCCGGCCGAGCGCGAGGGTCACGCCAATGGGGAACGCCAGCGCTATTCCGGCAATCGCCAGCAGGAACGTCAGGTTCAGGCCACCGACGAAGTCGCCGTGCACCGGAATTCCGGTGCCCGCCATAGCGACCGCCATGAAATACGAGATGAGTAGGTCGGTCACCACCCAGGCACCCACGAGCCCGTTTCGTCCGCGAGCCGTCCCACCGAATGTCGAAGCGACGAGGCCAAACACGGCGAGTGCCAGCAGGAGGAACCTCGGCAGCATCGCCAGGGGGCCGTCGGCGATTGCCCACTTCAACTGGTATCGGAGATTCGCCGCCAGATCAGCCGATGACGCCGGCGATCCGTTCGACGAGTGAATCCGTGTCCAGACCAACCGACGCGAGGACATCTGACGCAGAACCAAACGGGAGGAATCTGTCGGGAAGGCCGATCGCGTGGACCTTCTCCCCGCCCAGCTCATCCATCACGCCTTCGCCAAACCCTCCCGCGAGGACGTTGTCCTCGATCGTGATGACATGAGGCACATCCGCGGCCCACTGATGCATCCGCGGATCCATCGGTTTCACCCACCGGGCGTTGACAACACCAACAGAGAGCCCCCGCTGTTCGAGGATGATCGCGGCCTTCATGGCGGGCTCGACCATTCTGCCGACGGCGAACACGACCCCGTCGCTGCCAGGCCGGAGTTCCTCCCACACCCCCACCTGCAACGGTTCGACAGGCAGACCAGGAAGAGACGCGGCAGGCTCCTTCGGGAAGCGGATAGCTATCGGCCCTTCGGTGTCGACGGCGGTCCGAACCATCGCGCACAACTCGACCGCATCGGAGGGCGCACCGATCACCATATTGGGAATCAGACGCAGATACGACAGATCGAACGCACCGTGATGGGAAGCACCGTCGGGTCCCGTGACGCCTGCCCTGTCGACGAGAAACACGACAGGCAGGTCGTGCAAGGCAACGTCCATCATCACCTGGTCGAAGGCACGCTGGAGGAAACTCGAGTACACGGCCACGATCGGCCTCAGTCCGGACATCGCCAGGCCGGCACCGAGCGCAACCGCGTGTTGCTCCGCTATCCCCGTGTCAATGACCCGTTCCGGGAATTCGTCTGCCATCTGTGCCAGCGGGGTGCTGGAGATCATCGCCGCGGAGATCCCTATCAGATCGTCCCTCTCTCGGGCGGCGTGGAGAACGGCCGCACCCGCAACATCGGTGAGCTTCAGTTCGGAGTTCTTGGGCAGGCCGGTCGGGACGTGGAATGAACCCACCCCATGGAGCTTGTCGACGTAGTCTCGTATCGCCGGTTCGTAGCCTTTGCCCTTTTCCGTGATGAGATGCACCACGGTGGGCTCGTCGTAGGCTCGGGCACGGTCGAGGGCTTCCTCGATCGCCTTGACGTCGTGACCATCGATGATCCCCGAGTACTTCAGTCCCATCGCATCGAACACGGTCGCCGGTTCAACCAACTGCTTGACGCTCTCCTTGAGCCGCCGCGCGGCCTCGTCTGCGCTTTCTCCGACTCCTGGGATGCCTCTGAGCATCTTGCCGAGTGTCTTCTTCGCCCACTCGTATCGAGGATCGAATCGGATATGAGCAAGCGCAGCGATGCCCCCGACGGTTGGCGCGTAGGACCGTCCGTTGTCGTTGACCACGATCACCAGTCTCGATGGTCTGAGCACAGCAATGTGGTTGAGCGCCTCGTAGGCCATGCCACCAGTCAGCGCTCCGTCCCCGATGACGGCGACCGTGTAGTTCTCATCGCCACGCCGAGCTACGGCCAGCGCGTTGCCGAGGGCGTAGCTGAGAGCCGTTGACGCATGGCTGTTCTCGACCCAGTCGTGCTCGCTCTCGGCACGGTTCGGATACCCGGACAACCCCCCAAACTTGCGCAGAGACTCGAAGTCTTGCCGCCCAGTGATCAACTTGTGAACGTACGCCTGATGTCCCACGTCGAAGATGATCCGGTCCCTCGGGGAATCGAATCTGCGGTGGATGGCCAGTGTCAACTCGACGACACCCAGGTTCGGTGACAGGTGACCGCCAGTGTTGGATATCTGATCGATCAGATAGGCGCGAATCTCCTCACTGAGATCGGAGAGCTGCACATAGCTGAGCGCACGAAGGTCGCGCGGGTCGTGGATCTGTTCAAGAAGTGTCATAGTGCCACCAAGACGGGACGAGATCAGGTTAGTGGGTGCCAGTCTCCAGTCTCCAGTCTCCAGTGAGACGCGGCCAACCCTGCGAGACCGCAGGGCGGTCGTTCCGGTGAAGCCGCAGGGCTCTGAGCCGTTCCCTCCCACGGCGAAGCCATGCGAGCTGAGCGGTTCCCTCCCTCAGCGAGACCGCAGAGCCGAGTGTTGGGAGAGGTGTTCCGAAGGGACGGGGGGGTCCTCGCAGCCCAAGAGAGGGTGGCTTCACGTTGATGCTCGATGCCGGAGAAGGCACCACCTACCAACCAGACTCGGTCGCCAGTCTCCAGCAGGAACACGAGCACAATTGCCGCGAAACCCTGGCGCTAGGTCCTCCCGACAACCGACAACGGCCCAAGACCCAGAATCTCACAGCCCGCAACCCAAACCCCATTACCACATGCATCGGGCAGGCGGCTCGCGTAGCATCGTCCCACACGGTGCCCTCGTGCCCGTGCGGAGAAGGAGGAAATACATGAAACGAATGAAGACCCTGTTGCTGATCACCGTCGCCCTCGCGCTCGTGGTGACTGCATGCGCCAAGTCCTCGAGCGGACAGTACGGGCTCGTGAAGGCCGACACGCTCACGGTCTGCACCGATGCGCCCTACGAGCCGTTCGAGTACCAAGACGCGAATGGGAACTGGACCGGGTTCGACATGGACCTGATTTCCAAGATCGCCGACGGCCTCGGGCTGAAGCTGGAGGTCACCATCCAGCCGTTCGACGGCATCTGGCTACAGCCCCAGGCAGGAGCGTGCGATCTGGTGGTTTCGGCGATGACGATCACACCGGAGCGATCGGCCG
>CAZBXV010000038.1:0-21528 GCA_964496205.1 uncultured Acidimicrobiia bacterium | reverse complement strand
CGAGGATTGGCAAGACGGCGGAAACGAGTAGAATCGCACGGCTCACAACGGGGAACTCTCATGTATGCAATTATTCGTGTCGGCGGGAAACAGGCAAAGGTCAGCCCAGGCGATCTCATCGACGTAGAGCGGATCAAGGACGGTGACACCGTCAGCTATGTGCCGCTGCTGGTCGTCGACGACTCGGGAACAACGATCACCGACCGATCGGCCCTTGCCAAGATCGCAGTAAACGCGAAGGTGGTGGGCGAGTCTCGCGGCCCGAAGATCGACATCTTCAAGTACAAGAACAAGACCGGATATCGCCGTCGTCAAGGGCATCGACAGACCTACACGACGATCGAAATCACCGGTATCGACATGCCGAAGCCGAAGGCAAAAGCCGCTTCGAAGAAGGCCGAAGCGACAGAGGCGAAGAAGGCCACCGCCGCGAAAGAGGAGGACTGATGTCCAAGACGAAGGCAGGCGGGTCGTCCAAGAACGGTCGTGACTCGGCCGCGCAGCGACTCGGTCCCAAAGTGTTCGACGGGCAGCTGGTTTCGGCCGGATCCATCATCGTGCGTCAACGGGGAACCCGAATCCATCCTGGCATCAACGTCGGGATCGGAAGTGACGACACACTCTTCGCAACCGCCGAAGGGATCGTCAAGTACGGACGGCGGAAGGGTCGGAGGCTCGTCGACGTCATCGCCGAGTAGTGATCCGGGCCGGCAACGTTCGCTGCGGTCTGGCCGCTCCGTCTGAGGGGTAGGGGTGTTCTACGACACCGTCCGAATCCACGTCAGAGCGGGTGACGGGGGTGCCGGCGTCGTTAGTTTCGAGAAGCGCCGCGGCAAACCGCGCGGTCGCGCGCTGGGAGGTTCAGGTGGCCCTGGTGGCGATGTCATCCTTCGCGCCGACGAGTCGCTCGCGACACTCCTCACGTATCGGCGCAATCCTCATCACCGAGCAGGAAACGGAACCCACGGACAGGGCGACCTGAGGGCCGGCCGTCGCGGCGACGATCTCGTTCTAGGTGTTCCGTGTGGAACGACCGTCCGAGACGACAACGGTACGGTGCTCGCCGATCTGGTCGAGGATGGACAACAGGTCATTGTGCTTGAAGGGGGTCGAGGAGGCCGAGGCAACGCGGCGCTCGTCGACCCCGCCCACCGCTACCCGAGTTACTGTGAGCAAGGAGAGTTCGGGCAGGAAGCATGGCTCGAACTGGAGTTGAGACTCGTTGCCGATGCGGCACTGGTCGGATTTCCGAATGCAGGGAAGAGCACCCTCATCTCAGCCGTTTCTGCCGCCAAACCGAAGATCGCCGACTACCCCTTCACCACGCTTCAGCCGAATCTCGGGGTTGTGTCCGTAGACGGCCGGGAGTTCGTGGTGGCAGACATTCCTGGTCTCATCGAAGGCGCGTCGGAGGGGAAGGGGCTCGGCCACGAATTCCTGAGACACGTTGAACGGGCGAGGGTTCTTGTCTTGCTGCTCGATCCATCGGACCTCCAAACGCTGACCGTTGGCGAGCAGCTCGAAGTGCTGGAACGGGAGTTGGCACAGTACTCGCCCGATCTGGCAACACGGCCAAGACTCGTCGCCGTCAACAAGATCGATGCTGTACACGACACGGGTCTCGACCCGTCGTGGTTCCGCATCTCAGCGGTCACCGGCACAGGAGTTGCTCCGCTGCTCCATGCCATCGCCGACAATGTCGAAACAGCCCGACAAGACACGGATGATCGTGAGGGGTACGTGCTACACAGGCCCCTCGGCCCCAGCTTCACCGTTCACAGGGAAAAAGGCGCGTGGGTCGTCGAAGGGCGGGAGGCAGAACGAGCCGTCGCCTTCCATGACCTCACGATCCCGGAAGCTGCCGACTTGGCGGCAAGGCGACTGAGTCGCCTCGGTGTCGACGATGCGCTCCGTGAGGCTGGTGCCCAGCCAGGCGACGACGTCAGGATCGGTGATCTCGTGTTTCAGTTCAGTGAGGACGGCGAGTAGGCGAGAGTCGTCAGTCCTCGATTCTCGTGCTCACGTCGAGCATCGACTACCCCAGGCGGCTTCGGGCGGATACGAGGACTCCGGCGGCGGCGAACAAGAAGAGCACTCCCACGATCAATGTTGTGGTCGACATCGATTGGGACAGGGGGACACCGGCTCTGTCAACCGTGAGCGTCTGGATTTCGAGGTACGTCTCTCCGCTCCGGTTTGGATCGTGGAACCGCCACGTTCCGGTGACGGTCACGAGAGGGCCGGCCCGATCATACCGGCCTGGTGGATCGAGGTTCTCGAACAGGCCTGCATCACCGTGGACGCCGATCCCGATGTTGCTGCCGCTCAATCGGCCCCCGTCACGTAGCGGCTTCGTGGCATACGGGTCATCGTTCAACTGCGTCCACACGGTTCCGTCGTCTCGGAATCCGTAGTCGCCGATGAGTTCCCCGGTGATCTGGATCTGCTTGCCACTGAAGGCCTGCGGGATCTCCTGGAGTGTCGCTGCGTCGACCATGTCCACGGCGAATGCCGGGGTGGCGCCAACCGTGAGGAGGGTGAGAGCCGCAAGAAGGGTGGCGACAACTCGCATTACTTTCCCCTCACCAGTGACCACAGAAGCCCGATGAGAGCGAAGATCGAGATGAACTCCAATCTCCCTGCCCACATCTGCAAGGCATACGTCAGCTCCAACGATGCAGGCATTCCCGGCGCGGTCACACCTACGGACAGCCCCACGTTCGCAGCAGCACTCACCGACTCGAACAGGGCGTTCTGGAGCGGCACGTGGTAGACGAGACCTAAACCGGCTCCGAAGATGTAGAGGGCCACATACAACAGAGAGATGGCCATAACACCTTGCTTCAGATCCTCGGTGAGGTGGCGCGGACCGTTCTGTCGGAACCGATCCGAGATAACCGCACCCTCGGGAAGCAGCACCTGTTTGATCTGTGACCCGATCGACTTGACCGTGAGACCCACGCGCAGCGCCTTGACGCCGCCGGCGGTCGACGACGCCATGCCGCCGAGAGCCATGGCGATAGCCATTCCGCCGAACGCGAGACCGCCCCACGTTGCGAGCTCGGCGGACGGGATCGTCGAGAACCCCGTTCCGCTGTGTGCGGAGAGCACCTGGAAGAAGGTTTGCCGACCGAGCCCGGTGGCAGTTCCGTACGCACCCGCAACGGCCAGACCGATCTGGGTGAGGATCAAGGTCCCTGCGAAGGTGAAGAGAATCGTCTTGGTTTCGAGATTTCCGAGCACCGAACGCCTTCTCCAGAGCGCGAAGTGGACGCCGAAGCTCATCACGCCGGCAATCATCAGCACGGCGATCACGAGCTCGTACGGCGCCGAGTGGTAGTACTGGATGCTGGTGCTCTGGGGGGCGAACCCTCCCGTGTCGAACGCGGCCATGAAGACCGTGATTGCATGGAAGAAGGACCTGAGTGCTCCGAAGCCAAGGTCGAGGAACGCGACGAGGAACAGAGCGAAAACACCCGCGATGCCGTTCACCGCGGCGACGAGCCAGATGAAGCGAGACGTCGACCTGACGGACGGGTAGATTCGGTCGTCCCTCCCTTCCCCGAAGTACAGGGTTGCGGTGCCGGCCCCCGAAAACAGAGAAAGTGCTGCGATGATGATTCCCTGGCCGCCGAGGAAGTGGAGGATGTGACGCCACAGGATCATCGAGGAGGCCATGTGGTCGATGTCCTGGACAACGGTCAGTCCGGTCGTGGTCAGGCCGGACACGGCGTCGAAGAACGCATCGATCCAGCGGGCGTAGTTCCCTGAGAGAATCAGGGGGATTGAACCGATGATCGGGACAACCAGCCAGATCAGAGCCACCACCGCCATCCCGTGGCGCCAGTCGAGACGGTCGTGTTTCGGCTTCAGCGCAAGACCTGCTGTGCCTGCCAGGGAGAAGACACCCACCATGACGAGGAAGTCGGCTGCCGGAGCCAGCTCGCCTGTGAGCACGGCCCACACGAGAGGAACCAGTCCGGCTGCGGCGGAGATGAGCAGCATGCGGGCGAGGTTGTAGGTGATGACCCGAAGGTCGTCGATGGTGGGCCTGAGCAGCATCAGCTGGCCAAGAACATGACGAGCTGCGCGATGAGAACTGCACCGATGAACAGAAGAATTGCCACACCGAACTCGATTGCGATCGTCACGAGTGCGCCGGTTGTGATCCGGTAGAGCCTCTCCCGCGGCGCCGGTCTGGGTCTCACTCGCCGGCTCCTCTGCTCAACGCCTCCCGGACCTCTTCTTCTTGGGGCAGTTTCGTTACGGCAAGCACCCGATCGCCGGGGCGCAGTTCGGTGTCGCCATGAGGAATGAGCACTTCGTCCTCTCGTAGGAGGGCGACGAGTACGGTCGTGGAGGGAAGGTCCGCCTGGTCGATACGGCGGACAGGAGCGTCGTCAGGGATGTCGACTTCGACGAGGCTGAGCTCGCCACGAGCGAGGAGCGTGACCCGTTCCAGCCTCTCGACCTCGAGTTGAACTTCATGAGTGATCACCTGAACGATCATGTCGGTGACCGCAACCACAGGGATATCGAGTGCATCGAACGTTGGCGCGTTCATGGGGTCGTTCAGTCTGGCGATGACACGTTTCGCTCCGAGCGTTCTGGCGAGCTGGCAAGCAACGAGGTTGTCTTCATCCTTGCCGGTGACTGCGACCACCCACTCGGTGCGCGCTGCATCAGCCTTGTTCAACACCTCCACTTCCGTTCCGTCTCCGACGATCACCAACAGCCGCGACAGGTCGCCGATCTTCTTTGCTTTGTCCCTGCTCTGTTCGACTACGGTGACCGTGTGTCCCTCTTTTGTGAGAGCGCGGCCCAGATACGCACCGACCTTGCCGCCTCCGATGACGATCGTTCTCATCCGTTGCCTCCGTCGAGGTAGCGACGCAACTTGAGACTCACACCCTGGCGGGCGGCCGCAACGATCATGTCGCCGGGCCGTAGGACGAAGTCGTCTTGAGGGATGACCGTGTTTTCGCCTCTGCGAACGGCCGCGACACGGAGCCTGCCTGATAGTTGAATCTCCGACACCGTCATACCGTCGACTCGTTTTCCGAGCCGCATGTCGACAATCTCGACCTCACCGGTCTCGAAGGTCAGGTGGTACTCGAACTCCTGCTCAACGACCTTTTCGAACATGACCCTCGAAACCAGCCGGGACGCAGGTACGTAGTCGATGTCGAGCTCCTGGTAGGCGGGTTCCCTGAACGGATCGTCGAGCCGGGCGATCGTTGTCGGCACCATGAACACCTGTTTGGCGAGCTGCACCGACATGAGATTCGCGTTGTCGGAGTTCGTGACCGCGACGAACGCGTCAGCGTATTCGATGCCGGCCTCTCTGAGGGTTTGCACGTCGTAGGCAAGTCCGTGGTGCACGGAACCATTGAACGTCGATCCGAGCAGTTCAAGTGCCGACTTGTCTACATCGACGACAGAGACATCGTGGCCCCGATCCGCGAACGAATGGGCGAGATCACTTCCAACACGTCCACTACCGGCGATGACGATTCTCATGACGGCGCAATCTTAGGGTGCGAGACGGCTGTGGCCCGTCAGCGATGGAGGATCAGAAGGAAGGGATTGCTCAAGGGGAGGGGCGGCGGGGACGATATTCCGCAGGAGGACGTACGAAGGAGTGACAAGTGGCCCGTCGTGTGCTGGTAGTTGAAGACTCGCCGGTCATTCGCCGCCTCATCGATGTATGTCTGCGTCCCGCCGACGTGGAAATCGTCATGAGAGAAGATGGCCCCGGTGCTCTGGAAGCCGCGTGGAGCGAGCATCCAGATCTCGTCGTCTTGGACATCGGGCTTCCCGAAATGGACGGGTGGGAGGTTCTCGACCGACTTCGCTCCGACCACCGAACCGCTGAGCTTCCGGTTCTCGTGCTGACAGCGCACGCCGAGGAGGAGTCTCGCAAGAGGGCCAACGACGGCGGGGCAGACGGCTTCGTCACGAAACCGTTCCAGCCCGACGCGTTGCGCGGAGAAGTTCTGCGGATCATGGAGGCCAAGAACATCAGCACTTCGGTCTAGTCGTACCTGCTGGTCAGGGCGCTGACCCTCCAAGAGCTACTCGGCGCTCTCCCCGGCCCCCTTCACCCGGTCGTTGCGACAACGTACGATCCTGGCGAAGGGGGTTTCGATGCTGAAGATCGTTTCGATCGCTCTTGCAGTCTCGCTTGCGTGTGGTTCGTCGCCGGGACGTGCGGTCCGGGACTTCACTCCCGAGGGAACATACGGTGGCCACTGGGGCGTGGACTACGCGATGGATCCGGACTCGGAGGTGCATGCCATCGCAGACGGAGTCGTCACGTTCGCAGGAACGGTTGCCGGCATGAAGTCGGTGACAATCGCTCACAGGGATGGCCTGCGAACGTCATACTCGTACCTCCGATCGGTGAACGTCGAGATCGGCAGGGCGGTTGCAGGCGGTGATGTGATCGGCACAAGCGGCGTCGACCACGGGTTGGAGGCGCTCCATTTCTCGGCGAGGATGAATGGACACTATGTCGATCCCTCGATCGTGCACTCCTGCGACCGCGGGGAGGTTCACCTGATTCCCATCCCGTAGGTGATCAGATCGGGTCGGAGTCTCGCAGTGAGGGCTCGTCGCCTATCCTTCCGACCGTGCGAAGGGGCTTGCTCGGCGGCACATTCGATCCTCCCCATCTTGCCCACCTCGTTGCGGGCGAGGTGGCCTACCGCGACCTGGGTCTGGATGTGGTGACGTTCCTTCCGGCCGGACATCCATGGCAGAAGGCAGATACGTCGGTCACATCCCCCGAGGATCGGTGGGAGATGACGAGGCTTGCCGTGGAAGGGGTTCCGTATTTCGAGGCGGATGATCGTGAAGTGCGGCGCCAGGGTTGGACATACACGGTCGACACGCTGGCCGAGTTTCCCGCAGACGAAGACATCTTCCTGATTCTTGGTTCCGATGCCGCCAGAGGGATCACGACATGGCATCGGTGGGAAGAAGTGCTCGACCGGGCGACCGTTGCTGTCGCCCCTCGACCCGGAACGACGTACGAGGCGGTGCGTGAAGGTATCCCTCTCGAGTTCGTGTGGCTCGACATGCCCACCCTCGATGTGAGCGGAACCATGCTTCGCGAGAGAGCGGCCAAGGGGCGCTCGATTCGATTCATGGTCTGTGAGAACGTCTGGCAGTACATCGTCGACGAGGGCCTGTATGGGTGAGCATCGGAAGCTGAAGAGAGCCCGAGGCCTGTCCGTGCGCCCTGGAGGGGGCAGCCGCCAACGAAGCGGCCTGCTCAACGATGGCAGCACGCCGCGGGAATTGAATCGAGCGGCACGAAAGGCGGTGCGAGGGGTGGCGCGCAGGAGGGCCCTGCTTGCCACCATCGGAGCGATCTTGATCATCGCTGCGTCGGTCATCGTATCGCTGGCTGTTCATCGCAGAACGCCGGAAACAGGCATCAACACTGTGACGCCATCTGAATCAGGCTCTTCAGTGCTGGTGGTCGTTACCGACCCGGACGGGAACGCCGTCTCGCTGGCGCTGATCGGGGTGGATACCCAGCAGGCCACCGTCGCGTTGTTTCCACCAGCGTTGCTGACGGTCCTGCCCGGTTTTGGTGACCGAGTGGTTTCCGATGTGAGCAGGTTCGGGGACCCGGCTCTGCCGGCGCTCACCGTTTCGAACCTGCTCGGAGTCCGAGTGGACGCAACCATTCGGGTCGCCACCGACGATCTCATCTCGATGATCGGCTCGGACTTGACGGTCGACCTCGCGTCCCAGCTGGTCGTGGCAAACGGTTCGGCCGAGGTGGTTGCGATGGATGTGGGTTCGGCTGCGAGACCGCCGGACCAGGTGGCGAGACTCCTGGAAGACCAGGGAGTTGGAACGCAGCTTCAGTGGCTCGACCGCCAGGGATCAGTGTGGAAGGCGCTTCTGGAGGACATGGCTTCCAACAGGACCCTCGTGGCATCGCTGCTCGGACGTGCCATCGGTGATTCTGCCGCCGCCGAGACGACGCTCGTCGGTGCTGCAACGGCCGATGATCTGCAGATGACCGCCGTGCCTGTGGAGAGGATCGAACGCGCCGGCGGCGACTCGGAGCTGTATCAGATGAACGGCGATGCAGCGACCGCCTTTGCTGCCGAACGGTTCTCCTACCTCCTGTTCACGACCGGTGCCCGTCCTCGCGTCGAGGTACTGAATGGCAACGGGCGCATCGGAACAACCCGACCGGTCGCCGCCGCCTTGATCGAACACGGATTCCGAGTCGTCCGTACCGACAACGCCGACGCCGACAACTACGACGTGACCCAGATCGTCGCCCAGGGCAGAGACAACCAGCAGGCAGCGCTCGACGCGAGGGATGTCCTTGGAAGGGGAGATGTGTTCGTCGAGGTACGCCAGCCTTCCGGAGTGGTGGACATCACTATCATTGTGGGCCAGGACATCCCCGCACAGGAGGCGTGAGCGCTCATCGAGGACAGAAACGACAGCCGGGAACTTGCGCAGCTGATGGCGCAGGTACTCGATACGAAAAAGGCCGTCGATGTCGTCCTCCTAGATGTGTCGGAGCTCCTGTGGATCACCGACGTCTTCGTGATCGCCTCGGGAACCTCCAATCGACAGGTTCAGAGCCTCGCCGATGAGATCGAGTTCAAGCTGCGCGAGAGCAACCGTCGCCCCCTGCGTGTCGAAGGACGCAGTGAAGCCGAATGGGTGCTCCTCGACTACGGGGACGTGGTCGTTCATATCTTCCAGCCGACCGTCCGCGAGTACTTCAATCTCGAACGCTTGTGGGGTGACGCCCCACGCGTTGACTGGGAGCCGGCGGCAACCGAAGCATGACACGGTCCTGGTACACTCCACGTCCGCACTTGGGGCTGTAGCTCAGTTCGGCAGAGCACTTGCATGGCATGCAAGGGGTCAGGGGTTCAAATCCCCTCAGCTCCACTTCCCGAGATCCCCTGTGGTGAACAGGGGATCTTGCGTGTTCCGAGGTCAGTCGCGTGCCCCTAGGTTTGCCAAGCTTCCCGCAGTGGGTCCGCATGTCGATGGTGGCTCTGGCGATCCTGGCTGCGGGACTCAAGTCCGGAGGTGTGGGGCCGATAACTGAGGCTGTGGTTCCACATGCTGGCTGCGAGCTCTTGGTTGCTTCCTTCCAATGCGTAACTGCGACCGCAAGATGATCCTCTTGGGTAGAGGGACTCTGCAACACGAATCTGTTCCTTCGTCTCGGCGCTTCGAGTCTCCAGCGGCCTTGGACACTCTTGGGGACGCGCTTGACGATGCTTTTCTGCTCGCAGACGCGGCGCAGCGAATCGTCGTGTTCAACAGCGCTGCCGAGAGCATGTTCGGTTTTGACCGCACAGAGGTACTAGGCGAGCCCTTGGCCGTGCTCATACCCGATCGTTACCACGCCAACCACGAACAGCACGTGAACGCGTTTCGATCACACGGCGTCGGCCACGGTGCTCGGGCCTCGAATCGTCCAATCGTCACCGGTAGTCGTAGCGACGGAATCGAATTCCCAGCCGAGATCACCCTGACGATCCTGGATGTAGGCGGGGAGACCATGGTGTCAGCAGTGATTCGAGATGTGTCAGCCCAGGTCGCAGCAGAGCAGGCACTATCGGAGAGTGAGGAGCGGTTTCGAGTTACCTTCGATCACTCGCCGGTCGCCATGGCATTGGTGAATCTGGAAGGCAGATGTATCGGTGCCAATCTGGCGAAAGCCGAACTCACCGGCTACCCGACAGACGTGCTGGTGGGAATGCCCATGACGGACCTCGTGCTTGCCGACGACATTCCGATCCTCCTCGAAGGCCCCAACCGGGTCTTCTCAGGTAGAAGCACCTCGGCACGTCTGGAGATCCGCCAACGCAACGCCGACGCTTCCGTGAGCATCGTCGACTGGAGCCTCGCGCTCGTGGTCGACTCGACAGGAAGCCCCCGGTACACGATCTGCCAGGCTGTCGACGTCACCGAACGGGTGCGATCCCGCGTCCAACTCGAGAAGATGTTGGCGTCGAAGAATGAGCTGATCGCATCCGTCTCTCACGAGCTGCGCACGCCCTTGACGGTGTTGGTGGGATTCGCACAACTGCTTCATGACGAACACTCCCCGTATTCGGCTTCGGAGCGTTCCGAGATGATTCAGGCGATGGTGACTGAGTCTGTCGATATGACCAACATCGTTGAAGACTTGGTGGTGGCAGCCAAAGCGGAGACCGATGCTCTGACTGTTGTCCAGGTTTCCGTTGACCTGCGTGCCCAGGTCGCTCAGGTGGTGGAGGCGTGGACTGGAAAGGAGGTCGACCACATTGAACTCGTCGGATCCGGTGCTCGCGGCACAGGGGATCCCTCCCGGGTACGCCAGATTCTGCGCAACTTGCTCTCGAATGCTCTCCGATACGGCGGGGAGCGGGTCACGATTCGAGTTGGTAGCAACGACACGGTCGTACGGGTCGAAGTGAGCGACAACGGCTCTGCCATCCCCCTCGAGGATCAGGAGCGGATCTTCCAGCCATACCAGCGGGCGCACAAGACGGTGGGTCTCACGCAATCGCTGGGGCTCGGCTTGGCCATCTCCCGCCGGCTCGCCGAACTGATGAACGGCACCCTGTTCTACGAGCGCGACAGAGACGAGAATCGGTTCGTACTGACCCTTCCCAAGGATGCGTCCGACGGGTAAGAAATCTCGTCCCCTTCCGCCGTGTTCTGTGTCCTCGGATCTCAGTGGACGGCGCGAAAGGACGCGAAGCACTGAAGACCGAATCTCCAATAGACACGGGCTATTTCGACGGTTTGGCCAGGTCGGCGAAACCCCCCGATTCTGCATGGCATGCAAGGGGTCAGGGGTTCAAATTCCCTCAGCTCCACTCGTTCTTGCGTGAGCGAATCGCGGCATGGCCGATGCAACTCGCGCCAGAAGCGGAAGTGGGCGCCCAACTCACGCCAGGGGTCTCCGTGCCCTTTCCGAAGGGCGGCGGCTAACCTTTCGGTCTTCCTCACTCAGGTGGAGATATGGCCAAGTCACTGTTCGACAAAGTGTGGGACGATCACATCGTTCGATCGGCCGTGGGTGAGCCCGATCTTCTCTACGTCGACCTCCACCTCCTTCACGAGGTCACCTCCCCTCAAGCGTTCGACGGCCTCCGCCTGGCCGGTCGCCACGTCCGCCGTCCCGACCTGTGCTTGGCGACCATCGACCACGGTGTCCCGACCCTGCACCGCGAGCAGGGGATCCGTGACCCGCTGTCGAAGCGGCAGATCGACGTCCTGATCGACAACTGCGAAGAGTTCGGGGTCACGCTGTTCGGACTGGACGATCCGCGCCAGGGCATTGTCCACGTGATCGGTCCCGAGCAAGGGCTCACGCAGCCCGGCATGGTGATCGTCTGCGGAGACTCCCACACGGCCACTCATGGGGCGTTCGGTGCGCTCGCTTTCGGTATCGGCACGTCCGAGGTCGAGCACGTGCTCGCCACACAGACACTCCCACAGTCAAAGCCGCGCTCGATGGCGATCACCGTCGACGGCTCGCTGCCGTTCGGGGTAACCGCCAAGGACATCATCCTCGGGATCATCTCGCGGATGGGTGTCGATGGGGGAGTGGGGCACGTCGTCGAGTACCGCGGCTCCGCGATCGAGGACCTCTCCATGGAGGGCAGGATGACGCTCTGCAACATGACGATCGAAGGAGGGGCGAGGGCGGGGATGGTCGCTCCGGACGACACCACGTTTTCATACCTGGAGGGACGTCCCTACGCACCGACCGGTCGCGCATGGGAGCAGGCGCTCGACTACTGGCGGTCGCTGCCCAGCGACCCGGATGCGGTCTTCGACACAGAGGTCCGCGTCGCAGCATCGGATCTCGAACCGTACGTGTCCTGGGGCACCAACCCGGCGCAGACGCTTCCCGTCGAATCGGTGGTTCCCTCGCCCGGCTCGGCGTCGGATCCGCACGAGCAGGAATCCATCCAGCGGGCACTCGCCTACATGGACTTGGAACCGGGGACGCCGCTCACCGACATTCATCTCGACAGGGTGTTCATCGGGTCGTGTACCAACGCCCGCATCGAGGACCTTCGGGAGGTCGCCCGTCTCGTCGACGGCAGGAAGGTACACGCCGACGTGTCGGCAATGATCGTTCCTGGCTCAGGATTGGTGAAGCTTCAAGCAGAGGAAGAAGGCCTCGACCGGATCTTCTTGAGCGCTGGATTCGAATGGCGGGACGCCGGCTGCTCCATGTGTCTCGGCATGAACCCGGACATCCTGGCGCCGGGAGAACGGTGCGCATCAACGTCCAACCGCAACTTCGAAGGGCGCCAGGGGAGAGGGGGACGAACCCACCTCGTTAGTCCCCAGATGGCCGCCGTGGCCGCCATCGAAGGCCACTTCGTCGACATCCGCTCCTGGGAGAACTGATGGAACCGATCACCACCATCGTTGGCACGATGATGCCACTGCCACGGGTGAATGTGGACACCGACCAGATCATGCCCAAGCAGTTCCTCAAGAGGGTCGAACGCACCGGATACGGGCAGTTCCTCTTCGACGGCTGGCGCCATACACCCGACGGCGAACTCGACCCCGGCTTCGTTCTCAACCGTCCCGAGTATCAGAACGCCCGGATTCTCGTGACAGGAGCGAATTTCGGATCGGGCTCATCACGTGAACACGCGCCGTGGGGTCTCCAGGACTGGGGATTTCAGGCGATCATCGCTCCCTCGTTCGCAGACATCTTCACCAGCAACTGCGCCAAGATCGGCCTCCTGCTTGTGACGCTGTCCGACGACGAAAGTCGACGGCTCACGCAGATCGCCGAAACGAGCCCGGACACCAAAGCCATCGTCGATCTCGAAGGGCAGACGGTCACGGCAGGATCGTTCGAAGCGTCGTTCGACATCGACCCGTTCCTCAAACACCGGCTCCAGCAGGGACTCGACGACATCGGTCTGACGCTCCGCCACGACGCCGAGATCGACGCCTACGAAACAACGCGGCAGCCGTTCATGCCCCGTCTGGAGGCATGACGAACCTCAGTTCGTGACGGCGCCGTTCGCTGCCGACCCGACGAGCCGAGCGTACTTGGCCAGCGCACCCGACGTGTACCTCGGCGGTGGGGCCACCCAGTCCTGGCGCCGGCGAGCGATCGTTGCGTTGTCGACGAGCAGGTCGAGTGTGCGGCCGGGGATGTCGACACGAACGAGGTCGCCGTCCTCGACGAGAGCGATCGGGCCACCATCTTCGGACTCAGGCGCGACGTGCCCGATGCACAGGCCGGTCGTGCCGCCGGAGAACCGCCCGTCGGTGATGAGCATTACGTCCTTGCCCAGCCCAGCTCCCTTGATCGCTGCCGTGATCTGAAGCATCTCCCGCATGCCTGGCCCACCCTTGGGGCCCTCCGTGCGTACAACGACGACGTCGCCATGCTGGATCTGGTGTGCGAACAAGGCGTCGAGCGCATCCTGTTCGCCGTCGAAGACCCGTGCGGGGCCCTCGAACACGTCGAAGTCGATGCCGGCCACCTTGACGACCGCTCCATCCGGGGCCAGAGAACCGCGAAGAATCACGATCCCTCCTTGTGACGCGATCGGGTTGGCCAGTGGCGCTACGACGTCCTGATCGCTCGGGAACTCGACGCCGTCGAGGTTATCGGCCATTGTCTTGCCGGTAACGGTGAGCGCCGTTCCGTCCAGCAGTCCGGCGTCGAGCAGCACCTTCAACACGACGGGAATGCCACCGATGCGGTCGAGATCGACCATGTGGTAGCGGCCAAACGGCTTGAGGTCACCGACATGCGGGGTGCGTCCAGAGATGCGGTCGAAGTCCTCGAGTGTCAGATCCACCCCGGCTTCGTGTGCGATCGCCATCAGGTGCAAGACGGCGTTGGTCGAGCCGCCGAGGGCCATCACGGTGGTGATCGCGTTTTCAAACGCTGGCCGGGTCATGATCTGGCGCGGCCGAATGTCCGCGTCGAGCAGATCCATGACCGCTGCGCCCGACGCAACGGCGAACTCGTTGAGCCGAGGGTCGGAGGCGGGCACCGTCGCCGACCCTGGCAGGGACATGCCGATCGCCTCACCGACCGAAGCCATCGTGTTGGCGGTGAACATCCCGGCACACGAACCTTCACCGGGGCAGGCGTGCCGTTCGATGTCGAGCAGTTCTTCCTTCGTGACGCTTCCTTCGGAGAACGCGCCGATGCCTTCGAAGACGTCGACGATCGAGATGTCCTTGCCCTGCCACCGTCCGGGCAGGCTCGAGCCTCCGTACAAGAACACGCTCGGCAGGTTCGTGCGTGCCGCAGCCATCAGCATTCCGGGAAGCGACTTGTCACAGCCGGCGATGGTGACCATTCCGTCGAACCGTTCGGCGTGCATGACCAGTTCCACCGAGTCGGCGATCACCTCGCGGGAGATGAGGGAGGCGCGCATCCCTTCGTGGCCCATCGCGATCCCGTCGGACACGGCGATGGTGCTGAACACCAGACCGACCCCTCCCCGATCCCTCACCCCTTGCTTTGCATGGACGGAGAGGCGCGGGCCACTGAGGTTGCACGGCGTCACCTCGTTGCCGGCCGAGACCACACCAATCTGAGACTTCGAGAAGTCGTCGTCGGTGAGCCCCACCGCTCGAAGCATTGCGCGGGCGCCCGCCTTCGAAGGGCCCTCTGTGACGTCTTGAGAGTGGATTTTGCGTGCCATAGCGAGTGATCCTACGCGGTCCGGCGGAGAGGCGTCGGCGCCAATCCCTTGACAACGCCGCCGTGGGGGCGTAGGTTGCTCGCCCAATGAGGCACTCCTACATCCTCGTACTTAGGTAGCACACACGCCCAATCAGGTGTGTGTACCCCAGCCCTCCCGAAGCGGAGGGTTTTTCATGTCCCCAAGCAGCCAAGGAACACCTCGTGACCAACAAAACCGGAGCCGAAATCCTGATCGCTTCTCTCGAACGCGAAGGCGTAACGACGGTGTTCGGTGTGCCCGGTGGGGCAATCCTGGCCGCCTACGATCCGCTGTACGACAGCCCAATCCGCCACATCCTCGCTCGTCACGAGCAAGGAGCCGGCCACATGGCTGAAGGGTACGCATGGGCAACCGGTGAGGTGGGTGTTTGTATCGTCACGTCGGGCCCCGGAGCGACGAACCTCATCACGCCCCTCACGAACGCGCTGATCGACTCGGTGCCACTCGTCGCGATCACGGGTCAGGTGTCCACCCAGTCGGTCGGCAACGACGCCTTCCAGGAGGCGTACACCGTCGGAGTCACGATGTCGGCCACCAAACACAACTACTTCGTGACCGACCCTGATGACATTGCCGACGTGATCCATGAGGCGTTCCACATTGCGTCGACCGGACGGCCGGGCCCCGTGCTGATCGATCTGCCCAAGGACATCCTTGCGGCGACATCCAACACTCACGAGCCGCGCGAGATCGTCCTGCCCGGCTACAAACCATCAACGGAAGGCCATCCTCTCAAGATCAACCAGGCAATCGCGATGATCGACTCGTCGATCCGTCCGGTGTTGTACATCGGAGGTGGCATCATCAAAGCGAACGCCCACGACGAGGTGCGGAAGCTGGCCGAGGCGGCCAACCTGCCGGTCGTGACCACGCTCATGGGCCGCGGCGCGTTTCCTGACAACCATCGGCTCGCCCTTGGCATGCCGGGCATGCACGGCAACTACACGGCTATCACGGCAATGCAGGAGTCCGATCTCCTGATCGGGATCGGTGTGAGATTCGATGATCGCGTGACGGGGGATCTCGATTCCTTCGCCCCCGACGCAAAGGTCATTCACGCAGACGTCGATCCGGCCGAGATAGGCAAGAACCGGGCTGTCGACGTCCCAATCGTCGGTGACGCCCGCCGGGTGACAGAGCAACTGCTCGAAGCGTGGGGTGATCGACAGACACCCGATCGTGCCGGGTGGCTGGCACGCCTCCACGAGTGGCAACAGACGTATCCGCTCGCGTATGAACAGCAACCGGACGGACCGATCAAGCCCCAATACGTCATCGAGGAGATCTACCGGCTGACGGAAGGAGACGCCACGATCGTCGCCGGAGTCGGGCAGCATCAAATGTGGGTGGCGCAGTTCTGGAAGTTCGACGAGCCGCGCCGATGGATCAACTCTGGGGGTCTCGGCACGATGGGGTATGCCATACCGGCCGCTGTCGGTGCGAAGACCGGCAGACCCGACGATCTCGTGTGGGCCATCGACGGAGATGGTTGTTTTCAGATGACACTTCAGGAGCTGATCACCGCCTCAACCGAGGGGATTCCGGTGAAGATTGCCGTTCTCAACAACGGCTCGCTTGGCCTCGTGAAACAGTGGCAGAAGCTGTTCTACAACGGCCGGCTGTCAGCGACGATGCTGGGTGACCACCCTGACTACGTCCAGCTTGCGGAGGGCATGGGCTGTGTCGGCCTGCGTGCCCAGACACCCGCCGAGGTGGCGCCCGTGATCGAGAAGGCACTGTCGATCAGCGACCGGCCCGTCGTCGTCGAGTTCGTCGTGGATCCGGAGGAGATGGTGTTCCCGATGGTGCCCGCGGGAAGAACGAACGACGAGGTGGTCGTCAGGCCGGGCGAGGTCGTGAAGAGAAAGAACGTCTCGAGACTGGATACGACCGCATGAGCAGTCTTCCACAGGCCCAACACACCCTCTCCGTCCTCGTCGAAGACAAGCCAGGAGTGCTTGCGAGAGTGTCACTGCTCCTTGCTCGCAGAGGTTTCAACATCCACTCGCTCGCCGTCGGGCCCGCACGAGAGGAAGGCACGGCACTGATGACGATCGTGGTCGAGGCGCCCGAACTCGAACAGGTGAAAAAGCAACTGCACAAGCTGATCAACGTCGTCAAGATTACCGAACTCGATCCCGCCCACTCGTTCGAGCGGGAGATCATGATGGTGCGCGTGAGTGCACCACCGAGCCGGCGGAGCGAGGTCATCGAGGTCGCGTCACTGTTCAAGGCTGTGCCTGTAGATGCTGCTCCGACGACGATCGCGTTCGTTGTCACCGGAGATCCGATGAAGCTCAGAAACTTCCTGAATCTCGTCCGACCGTTCGGGATCACCGACCTGGTGAAGTCGGGCAGAATCGCGATGGCCCGAGACATGAAGACCCAAAGCGAAACGTTGCGCGCGATTGGATGAGAGGAACCATGGCCACCATCTTCTATGACAGCGACAGTGACCCGTCGATCATCAAGAACCGGAAGGTCGCGGTGATCGGATACGGCAGCCAAGGGCACGCGCACGCCCTCAACCTCAAGGAAGCAGGCGTCGACGTGGTCGTCGGTCTCCGTCCCGACTCGACCAGCCGACAGGCTGCACAGCAGGCCGGGTTGACCGTCAAGGACATTGGTGACGCTGCCGCTTGGGCCGATGTCGTGATGATGCTCACGCCGGATCAGACGATGGCAGATCTCTACGCGGCGGAGGTGGCCCCGCACCTCAGGCAAGGCGACGCGCTGTTCTTCGCCCACGGATTCAACATCCACTTCGGATTCATCGAGCCACCCAAAGGGGCGGACGTGGTGATGGTGGCGCCCAAGGGCCCCGGTCATCTCGTTCGTCGGACCTATACGGAAGGTTCCGGCGTTCCCTGCCTCTTGGCCGTCCACACCGACGCAACCGGTCAAGCCCACGATCTTGGGTTGTCGTACGCGTGGGGCATCGGAGGGACCAGGGCCGGTGTGCTCGAAACAACATTCAAGGAGGAGACCGAGACGGACCTCTTCGGAGAACAGGTCATCCTGTGCGGCGGAGTGTCGGCGCTCATCAAGGCATCGTTCGAGACCCTCGTCGACGCCGGATACCAGCCCGAGTCGGCGTACTTTGAGACCCTCCATGAGCTCAAGCTGATTGTGGATCTTCTCTTCGAAGGCGGCCTGTCGTGGATGCGCTACAGCGTTTCTGACACGGCCGAGTACGGGGATTACACGAGGGGCCCCCGGGTCGTCACGGACGAGACGAGAGCTGAGATGAAGAAGATCCTCGGTGAGATCCAGTCGGGAGGGTTCGCTGCGGAGTGGATGAACCAGGCTCGGATCGGTGCCCCTTTCCTGCTGGAACGGCGAGCCCAGGATCAGGACCACCTCGTTGAACAGGTGGGACGCAACCTCCGTCAGATGATGCCATTCCTCGAACCGAAGCAGCCGCCGAAGTGAACGTTCGGCGCGGCCTCGCGGTTCTTCTCGGCCTCGGTCTTGCGAGGCCGGGCAGCCTCATCGGCTGCCCGGCCATCCGAGACCCTGCCCGTCCGACTTCCTGAAGGAGCCTGCCCATGTCCGACCGACTGATCATCTTCGACACCACGCTGCGCGACGGAGAGCAAGCCCCCGGCATTGCCCTCACACCCGACGAGAAGGTAGCGATCGCCCAGCAGCTCGCGAAACTGCGAGTAGACGTGATCGAAGCCGGATTCGCCGCGTCGTCTCCAGGCGATTTCGACGCAGTGTCACGAATCGCCAAGAAGGTGAAGGGACCGGTGATCGCCACCCTTGCCCGCGCTACTCCCAATGACATCGATCAAGCATGGGAGGCGTTGAAGGAAGCCGACCACCCCCGCATCCACGTGTTCATGTCCACGTCGCCGGTGCACATGGAGGCGATGCTGCGGATGACCCCCGACGAGGTGCTTCAGGCGTCGGTCGAAGGCGTCAAGCGGGCGAAGGGCTACTGCGACGACGTCGAGTTCAGTCCTCAGGACGCCACCAGATCCGATCCAGATTTCATGATCGACGTTTGCAGAGCGGCAGTCGAGGCGGGAGCGACGACGATCAACATCCCCGACACTGTCGGCTACTCGACGCCGGCCGAGTTTTCCGCCCTCATCGGCCGGGTGTATGAGGAAGTACGCAACGGACGCGAGGACGTCATCATCTCGACCCACTGCCACAACGACCTCGGTCTGGCCGTGGCGAACTCCCTGTCGGCGATCTTCGCCGGTGCCCGTCAGATCGAGGGCGCCATCAACGGGATCGGCGAGCGGGCAGGTAACACGTCGATCGAAGAAGTGGTGATGGCGGTACGGACCCGAGCCGACCAGTTCGGCGTCGAGGTGGGCGTTGACACGACCCAGATCTTCGAGACTTCCCGGCTCGTGTCACGCCTGACCGGGTATCCGGTTCAGTACAACAAGTCCGTCGTCGGCCGCAACGCGTTCGCTCACGAGTCGGGTATCCACCAGCACGGTGTGCTGCGCGATCGGCTCACCTACGAGATCATGGACGCCGAGTCCGTCGGCCAGCAGGCCGCACAGATCGTCCTCGGGAAGCACTCGGGGCGCGCAGGGTTCGCCGACACGCTGGAGAAGATGGGCATCGTTCTCGACGACGAGGCGTTCGACAAGGGGTTCGCCCGGGTCAAAGAGCTCGCCGATCGCAAGGTGAACATCACCGAGGCCGAGGTCCGCGCAATCGTGGAAGACGAAACGAGCCGGCCCGAGCAGTCGGTCGAGCTGGTCGGGTTCCACGTCACCGGAGGCAGCGAAGAGACCCCGTCTGCCGTCGTCCGTTTGAAGATGAACGGCGGCGAAGAGGAGTTCTCCGGTGAGGGAGACGGGATGGTCCACGCTGCTTTCGCAGCGATTCGCCAGGCGTTCGATGTGGACGCAAGCCTCGTCGACTATCGGGTCGTGCCCGTGACGGCCGGGGCCGACGCGATGGCCGAGGTGAGCGTTGTTGTGAGGATTGGTGACAGCACCTTCTCAGGACGCAGCGTGTCCACCGATGTGGTCGAAGGTTCGGCCGAGGCGTTCATCGCTGCGCTCGACAAGGCGACCCCGCACGGGTAGAACACGGTCGGAAAGGCAGGCATGGCCAACTACAGGATCGCGGTGATCGGTGGAGACGGAGTCGGACCGGAGGTCACCGCCGAAGCGCTGAAAGCCATCTCGGCGGCGGCGGACCGGTTCTCGTTCGCTGTCGAGACGACCGAGTACGACCTCGGGGGAGCACGCTATCTGACGACCGGAGAGGTGCTTCCGGAGTCGGTGGAAAGAGAGTTGGACGGCCACGACGCCATCTTGCTTGGGGCGGTCGGCACGCCCGCCGTTCCTCCGGGGGTCCTCGAACGGGGCCTGCTGTTGAAGCTGCGCTTCGACTTCGACCTCTACGTGAACCTTCGTCCCGTGAAGCTGTACCCGGGGGTGCCCTCGCCGATTGCGGGACTGACGCCGGATCGGCTCGATCTGGTCGTGGTGAGAGAGAACACCGAGGGCCCGTACGTGGGGGCCGGGGGAGTGCTGCGACAGGGAACCCCCCACGAGGTGGCGACCCAGGAGTCGATCAACACCCGCTACGGGGTCGAACGAGTTGCCCGCTACGCGTTCTTGCTCGCCCAGCAGCGGCGCAGGAAGCTCACCTTGTGCCACAAGACCAACGTGCTGGTGCACGCCGGTGGCTTGTGGAGCAGGACGGTCGAGGAGGTCTCGGCCGAGTTTCCGGACGTTGCGGTCGACTATGTCCACGTCGACGCCATGTGCCTCTACCTGACCACCGACCCTGGACGGTTCGACGTGGTCGTTACCGACAACCTGTTCGGTGACATCATCACGGACCTCGGAGCTGCGGTCCAGGGCGGTATGGGCCTGGCGGCCAGTGGGAACCTGAACCCACCCGGTGATCATCCGTCCATGTTCGAACCGGTCCACGGCTCGGCGCCGGACATCGCCGGCAAGGGTTGGGCGAACCCGGTTGCTGCGGTCCTGTCTGCGGCGCTGTGTCTCGAAACGTTGGGCGAAACCGAGGCGTCCAGGGCAGTCGAGTCGGCGGCGAGTGCCGTGCTCGAGGAGCTTGGAGGCATGAGCGGTCCGGCCATGGGTGCGACCACGGCGGAGATCGGCGACCGCATCGCGGAGAAGATCGGAGACGGTGAGTAACAGACCCCTTCTTGCGTGAGTCAGGTGGACATATTCAACGCAACTCACGCCAGAAGAGGAGCCCTCCTTGTCGCCGCTGAGCGCCTCAGAAGCCGTGAGTCCGTTGCTGCGGAGGCCGCTGCACTCGAGAACGACGAGCAGGACAGAGCAGAGATGCTTCTTGTCGCCGAACTGATGGAATCCCTTCGTGAACCGGGGTGACATCTTCGCGCTGCGGCTCCCCAAGGGCCGTGGACACGGCGCTTCTAACCGTTCTCGGACTCGGCTAGATCCGTCGACGATCAGGTCGAAGTTGACCCTGCGACGACTGTGCTCGAAGTACCAGCGTTCCCGTACGCTCCGGTGGGTTCCCGATCAGGTGATCGACGCCGCGTAAATCGACGAGATCGACTCGGCGAGCGTCGCGTTGAACTCCTGGTCCGTCTGCTGGGCGAACAGCCCCTCCGCAAGTGCCCGGCTGAACGATGCGATCAACCCTTCGTTGCGGGCGAGCCGCTTGTTGGCCTCGTCACGGCTGAAGCCGCCGGACAGGGCCACCACGCGCAGCACCTTCGGATGGGCGATCAGGTCGGCGTAGTAGTCGTCCTCCACGGGGATGCTCAGCTTGAGCATGATCTGCTTGTCCATGTCTCCGAGGTGCGCCAGGA
>CAZBXV010000037.1:0-22168 GCA_964496205.1 uncultured Acidimicrobiia bacterium | reverse complement strand
GACCTCAGCGTCCCGAACGCTGCGCGCTGCCAAACTGCGCCACGTCCCGAAGGCCGGGAATGATACCAGCCGGTGACACCAGCGGATCAGGTGCGTTCGACCCGGAGCCGGTCGATGCGGCGACCCTCCATGTGCAGCACCGTGAAGCGCAAGCCGGCGAGATGGATCGAGTCGCCTTCAGTTGGGATCTCGCCGCTGTGAGCAAGGTAGAGCCCGCCAACCGACCCGTATGGCCCTTCGGGCAGTTCGACCCCGATCTCCTCGGACAGGTCCTCGACCGCCACGCGCCCATCGGTGATCCACATTCCCGCACCGAGAGACACCGTCACCGGCACGCCGGGATCGAACTCGTCCTGGATCTCGCCGACCAGCTCGGCGATCAGATCCTTGATTGTGAGGATCCCCTCGACACCGCCGTGTTCATCGAGCACCGCTGCGAATCCTGCACGGTGTTGCCGCAGCAATTGGAGCGCCTCCAACACGGAGGCGCTCTCAGGGATGTAGAGCGGTTCCCGCAGGAACCCGGCGATCTCTTCGGTCGAGGGATCTCGAGGAGCGCGCAGCAAGTCTTTCACGTAGAGGACCCCGCGGATGTGATCGAGATCACCGTCGACCACGGGATAGCGCGAATGCCCTGACTCCATAACGACCCGGCGGATTTCGGCCGCAGTCGGAGTCTCGCCCATGGTCACGATCTCTACCCGCGGGGTCATGACGTCCCGTACCGGTCGGTCGGTCACCTCGAAGAGCGAATCGATGATCTCTCGCTCCGCCGACTCGATTTCGCCTGCCTGCTCACCCAGCATTGCGAGGGCACGGATGTCCTCTTCGGTGATGAGAGAAGCCTGGTCCTGCCGGGGAACACCCAGCAACCGAAGAATCCCGCGGCTGATTGCGACGAATACGGCGGTAATCGGATCGAGGATGCGGACGAGCCGGAACAAGACAGGCGCTACGGCGAGCGCATATTGGTCCGGTCGTCTGGTGGCGAGTGTCTTCGGTGTGATCTCGCCAACGATCAGGATGACCGCTGTGACAACGACCGTCGCGAGCCACGGACCCCACGTCTCACCCACAAGTGCGATGGCCAGTGCGGTAGCCACGGATGCTCCCAGGATGTTGACGAAGTTGTTCGCCAGCAGCAGCGTCCCGATGGTGTCCTCGAAGTCGGCGAGGAGGGCTTCGAGCCGCCGCCCTCGACCTCCCTGTTCTGCAAGCTGGTGAGCTCGCTCTCTGGGGACTGCGACGATTGCCGTCTCCGATCCGGAGAGAAACCCGGACGAAAGCACACACAATGCAAGGACCACGAGGAGGATCGCCTGGAGGGGGGTCATCTCGTGGAGGGGATCAGTCCGCTGCGGCCACAGGGGTCAGCACGGACCTCAGCTGCTGCGGAGTGAAAGGCTTGACGACCCAGGCGTCCGCGCCGGAACGGCCGGCAATGAACGCATCCGCGTTCCGGTCGAGGAGAAGGATGATGCTCGTGTCTTCGATCTCCTGCATGAGGATGGCGTTGCGCAGCGCTCTCGTCACGGCCATGCCGCCCATGCTGCCCACCTGAAGATCCACCAGGACTGCGTCGGGGTTGACCCGCTTGCACGCCTCAACGGCCCGCTCGGGGTCCGTCTCCTCGAACATCTCGAAGTCGGAGCTCGCGGCGGCGACTTCGCTGCGGATCCAGGGGGCGTCGGCGACAACCAGTACGTTCATGTGCTGGAACTCTAGTGGGTCGAATCAAACGGCTTGCTTCGAACAGCGGACAGCTCACGGCCAACAGCCAGAGCGCGCTTGTGGTTGATGCGAGACGGTAGGGCGACGACTTACTCACACGCGAGGGCGAAGGGGGGGTCTCCGCCAACGTAGCCGGCCTCGTAGCCGGCAGTAAGCGCCTGATCTGTTGCATGCCGTATGACGATTCGTCTCCTTTCGGCAAGTCGCACTGGAGGGCACAGGCCACGTACCAGGCACTACGGAGCGAAAGCGCGAAAATCTCTCGTGAATTTCCATAGTTTCCCTGGTCCGTATCGGATGCCGGTACTAAGTTCGGGGGGCTTGCCACTAAGGAGGGACTCCGTGCTCGCACCTTCTCGCGATGTTTGGCAGCCACGTGCATTGTGCCGGGGCAACCATTCACACCTCTTCTTTCCACCCAGCGCATTCGAGCGCAAGGACGAACGAGAACGGCGAGAATCGAGAGCGAGAGCGATCTGCAGAGTGTGTCCCGTACGGGAAGAGTGTCTCCAGGCGGCGCTCGAGATCAAAGAGCCCTATGGCATTTGGGGCGGCCTGACAGAGAGCGAGAGACGCGAGTTCGTACTTCGATCCGTGTGATCAGTACGTTCTGAGATCGCCGTGGCGGCGGGTCACGTGGTCACGGTCCAGCCATTCGAGGATCGGGACGGCGTACCTGCGCGATATTCCGAACCGGTCACGGAACTCTGCGACCGTGAACGGGTTAGGCAGGTCGGAGAGTCCAGACTTGATCTCCTCGATCTGTGACGGCAGATAGACCAGATCATCGGAGATCTGGACGAGATCGCCGCGACGCAGCAGCGCGTGGAACATCTCACGGTCGATATCCAGCTCACCCAACTTTGGCACGAGCAGGCTGCTGTCCGAGAGGACCTTCTTGAGCCGCCCCACGGAAGCGTCACTGTCGAGGTCTAGTTGCACGGCGAAGCCGACCGAAGCGACCACGGGTCCTGCATCCCGTAGGGCTTCACTGCGGTCGACGAGCGCGTCCACGACAGGGCCAGGTACTCCGAGACGGCCCGCGAGATCGGCTTTGGGGAACCCGGGCCGCAGAGGGTTGGCTTGGTGGAATGAGCGCACCTGATCGACGATCTGGCTGGTCAGGTCGGCTGCCAACGTATCGGACACGGCGATGTCGCCGGCGGTGAGGGCGGTGACCGTGCCCCCACCCGTGTGCTGGGCGAGACGCCCGATCGAGTCGGTTCCACGTACGCGCAGCAGTCCAGCGGCCATCTGATCAGTGCCGAGCACGTTGGACAGGATCTTGGCGGCCGCGACCATGTCGGCGCCTCGAAGCGGGGGTGCGGGATCGAGAACTCGGCCGCCGGCAACAACCTGGCGCCGTCCTACTTCTCGAAGGATGAATGGGTCGCCCATTTGGAGCGGAAGTCCGGTTTCGACAGTGAGCAGAGCGAACCCGTCGCCGTCGATCCCGGCTCCTTCGAGAGGCCGGACTCGCACGGGCCATGTTCCGCTTCCGAGGTGGAGATGGAACGCGCCTTTGGCCGTGATTGGGTCCTCGACGTACCTTGCCGACCGAACCGTCGCCAGGAATCGCGTCGTTGTGTCCCACCCGCCGGGCAGCCCGACCATCGCGCCGCGGCCGATCTCCCGTCGGTCCAGACCTGTGAGGTTGGCTGCAACTCGGCTGTGTGGTGCCACGTGCTCTTGGCTCCGCTCGTGAGTCTGCAGCGATCGGATGCGGGCGGTCCGGTGTTCGGGCCAGATCATCACCTTGTCTCCGACCGTCAGCGGGCCGTCGAGAAGCGTACCGGTCACGACCGTCCCTGATCCGGCGATCGTGAACGAGCGATCAACCCACAGACGAGGGCGCCCCGAATCGTCGAACCTGTTCATCGCATCGGATACCTCGGCTACGAGGGTTGAGCGAAGCTCGTCGAGCCCGGTACCGTCGATAGCCGAGACGGCAACGATGGCCGCCCCTTCAAGACTGGTTGCTGCGAACCGCTCCTCGATCTCGATAGAGGCGAGCTCGACAAGATCGGGATCGACGCGGTCGGTCTTCGTGACGGCAACCACCGCTCGCTGTACGCCCAGGAGATCGAGAACGGCAAGGTGTTCCTCCGACTGGGGCATCCACCCTTCGTCCGCTGCGACGACGAACAGAGCGACATCGATCGCTTCGATGCCGGACAGCATGTTCTTGATGAACCGCTGGTGTCCCGGGACGTCGACGAACGACACCTCGGTTCCATCTGGCAGAATTGTCCACGCGAAGCCCAGATCGATGGTCAGGCCCCGCTCCTTCTCCTCCGCCCAGCGATCGGGATCCCTTCCCGTGAGGGCTTGAATCAGAGTGGACTTGCCGTGGTCGACGTGGCCTGCCGTTCCTATGACCGGCATGCCGCTCCCAGAATCGCTGCGACACGCTCGTCGTCGCCGGGTGAGACCGACCGAAGATCGACGAGCACCTTGCCGGCTTCACGGCGCGTCACCAGCGGAGGATCGGCCGCGAGGAGTGACGGCCAGACAGTCGCCGCGCCGGGGGTTTCGATTCTGATGAGCGGCGATGGCACTTCGGCGCCTGGAACCGAGCCGGCACCAGGGACAGACCCGCCCTCCACGACGGACCCTTCGACACCCGACGCTGCGAGTACCGCACGGCATCGTGAGGTGAGCGCCTCGTGGGGTGTCGACGCCATCGCCCAGAACGGAATCGAAGCGGCGTCGCCGTCGGCGTACATTTCAAACGTGACCGTCAGTGCAGCGAGCATCGGTCCTGAGACGCGCAGGGCACGGGCCACCGGCGAACTTGCCAGTCGTGACACCAGATCTCTTGTGCCGACGATGACGCCTGCCTGTGGGCCGCCGAGCAGCTTGTCCCCGGAAAACGAGACGAGGTCCACGTCGGCTTCGAGCGTCTGCCGGATTCCCGGTTCGTCCTTCACCCACGCCGGCGGAGGCCCGTCGAGCCAGGGAACGTTGGCATCGATGAGACCGCTTCCCACATCGAATACGATCGGAAGCCCGCTGCCGTGTGCCAGGGCTACCAGTTCCCCGAGTCCGGGTGTGTCTGTGAAACCGACGACCCGGTAGTTCGACGGATGCACCTTGAGGATCATGCCGGCACCTTCGTCGACGGCCCGCTCGTAGTCGGTGAGTCTCGTCTTGTTGGTTGTGCCGATCTCGAGCATCTCGGCACCCGAAGCGGCCATCAGTTCCGGGAGCCGGTACGAGCCGCCGATTTCGATCAGCTCGCCGCGGGACACTGCTACGGGACGGTCTCGGCCGAGTGCGGCGAGTGCCAGCAGGAGCGCACCGGCATTGTTATTGACGACCAACGCCGCTTCGGCCCCGGTCACGTTCGCGATCAGGCGGTGGAGGTACGCGCCTCTCCCGCCTCGACGCCCTTCGATCAGATCGAATTCCAGATTGCCGTAGGTTTGTGCAGCGGCGCGCAGAGCGTCG
Source organism: uncultured Acidimicrobiia bacterium (assembly GCA_964496205.1). Taxonomy (GTDB): domain Bacteria; phylum Actinomycetota; class Acidimicrobiia; order Spongiisociales; family UBA4744; genus CAYLHS01. Next base: position 16,987 of record CAZBXV010000037.1, on the reverse strand, counting down.
GCGGCTGCTGGGGCGAGTGGTGCCCTTCCCAAGTTCGTGTGCAGAAGGACGCCGGTCGCGTTGATGACGGACCGTGTCCGGAGCGACTGCAGACGGCCCAGCTCGCCGGTTGCGATCTCGCCTGGGTCGCCGCTGCCGCTGTTGCGGACGCTCTCGATGGCTGCGCGGGCAGTGTCGACGATGAGGAGGCGGGGCAGGTCGATGTGAGCGAACGACCTCACGAGTGCGTCGACTGAAGGGAGGTCACGAAGGGTCATGGCAGAAGCGTAGTTTTCGCTGGTGCTCTGTCCAGTAGCGGTGGTGATGTGCAGGGCGAGGCAGGGGCGCCGATGGCAAGGACGCAGGACGCAGGCGCACCGGTAGGTGCGTCAAGGGCGAGGACGCAGCAAGTGGTGTCGTCTGGCCGTCGTGGACGCGGTGAACGTTGGTGGGCGGTGCACCAGGCTCTGTCCAGTAGCGGTGGTGATGTGCAGGGCGAGGCAGGGGCGCCGATGGCAAGGACGCAGGACGCAGGCGCACCGGTAGGTGCGTCAAGGGCGAGGACGCAGCAAGTGGTGTCGTCTGGCCGTCGTGGACGCGGTGAACGTTGGTGGGCGGTGCACCAGGCTCTGTCCAGTAGCGGTGGTGATGTGCAGGGCGAGGCAGGGGCGCCGATGGCAAGGACGCAGGACGCAGGCGCACCGGTAGCGGTGCTGCCGAAAAGCTCGCGTACCCTTGTCGCATGGGTGATGTTCCGATCCGCGATGCGTCTACCGTCTGTGTCGTCCGACCAGGGTCCGACGGTATCGAGGTACTGATGGTGCGGCGAGCAGGAGCGTCGGTGTTTGTTGGTGGTGCGTATGTGTTTCCGGGCGGAGCGCTCGACGCGGTCGATCGCAGTGAGACGGCCAGGCGGCTCTTCGGGGCCGGTGAGGATTCACCCTGGATTTCTGCGGGAGTCAGGGAGACGGCCGAGGAGGCCGGGGTTGCCGTTCCGACCGGCAGCGTCGATGTACCCCGAACCCTTCGCGGAGGGACCCTGCTCGAAGCGCTCGCAAACGCAGGGTATCGGTTCGATGCAGACCGATTCGCGTATTTGTCGAACTGGCTGACACCCAAGGGTCCGCCTAGGCGCTTCGACACGAGGTTCTTCGTGACCGACGCACCGCCCACGACGGAGGCATTCCCTGACACCGAAGAGGTCACCGAGGCGACATGGGTCAGTCCTCGAGCGGCACTGGACTGGGGTCGAACCGGGCAGTGGACGCTGGTGCCACCCACCGTTGCGACACTTCAGCTCCTCGACGCATTCGACTGCCCGGCGGCCGTACTCGCCTTCGCCAGGGGTCAGAAATCCGTTCCACGAATCGAACCCCGACTGGTCCGTAGAGGGGGGACACTCGAGGTGCTGATGCCAGGCGATGCCGGCTACGAGGACGCCGAGTGATCCGCGTCTCGCGCATCCTCGCCCCGAACCCGGGCCCTTTCACCGGGAACGGCACGAACACGTACCTGGTCGACTCGGATGGGCACGCCGTGGTCATCGATCCTGGTCCCAACGATGACGGCCACCTCGCCGCGATCGTCGACGCCGCCAAACCGTTCACCGTGGACTTCATCCTGGTCACGCACACCCACGAGGATCACGCGCCGGGTGCCAACCCGCTGTCGGAACGGATGGGCGCAGCGACCGCAGGGTTCGGCCCCGGCCCCGAATTCAAGCCGGACAGGATTCTGGCCGACAACGAGGTTGTCAGATTCGGGGCATGCGAGGTACACGTGGTTGCAACACCGGGACACAGCGCGGATCACCTCTGCTATCAGATCGGTACGGCCCTGTTCACCGGCGATCACATCATGGGTGAGTCGTCGGTGTTCGTTGAAGACATGACGTCCTACATGGCGTCGCTGCGGCGAATTCAGCGACTTGCCCTCGACACGCTTTATCCAGGACATGGTCCAGCCATGGATGATCCCCAATCGGTCATCGCCGGGTACATCGAGCATCGGCTCGAACGTGAGCAGCAGATCCTCGATGCCGTTCGAGCCGGTGTATCGCGCATCGACGGTATCGTGGACCGCGTGTACGACCAGGTAGCACCCGACCTCAGGCCGCTTGCAGCCATCGCGACACGCGCCCACCTGAGCAAGCTCATGTCGGAGGGCAAGGTCATCGTGGATGGAGAGCAGGTGACCGTTCCATGAGACTGCCCCTGCGAGTCGGCGCGATCATCGTGTTGGTCTTGTCGTTCGCGTTGCCTGCATTCGCGGACGTTTCCCAAGAGGACGTCGACGGCGCTGCGTCTCGGTTGCAGCAACTGAGGGAGAGGGCTGACGCGCTGGTAGCTCGGTACGAGGATGCCTGGGCTCAGTCCGAGCAACTCGCCGACCAGATCGAATCGTTGACCGGCCTCGTCGCGGACTCTCAAGTCAACATCGGCATCGCCGAACGCGAAGTCCAGGATCGAGCGGTCGAGATGTACATGAGTGGGACGGGGTCGGAGCTGTTCACGGCGTTTCTGCTGGGCGGGGGAGTGAACGCCGGCATCGGATACTTGGAAGAGACGGCACAGTCCGACCAGATGGTGATCAACAACCTGGTGACGCTCAGGGAGGCGTACCAGCGCCAGGTGGAAGACCTCGAATCCGCGCAACAGGAACAAGACACGGTGACCGGCAGCATGAAGGCGCTTGCCACCCAGGTCCTCACCGAGATTTCGGCAGCGCAGACGACGTACGAGACACTGAAGGCCCAGCGAGCTGAGCAGCTCGCTGAGGAGGAACGGAGGCGGGTCGCGGAGGAGCAGGCGCGCAGCAGCACGACGACCACCTCGACCGTTGTCCCCTCGACCACCACAACGAGGGCTGCTACGACGACCGCGCCGACCTCGACCACCGCCCCAGCGACGACGACCTCGGAAACCACGACCACGACGACGGCTCCGACGACGACCACCACAACGGAATCCACGACTACCACGGAGACGACGACCACGACGACCGCGCCAGTAACGCCGTTGCCGGCAGGCAGCCAGGTATGCCCGATCGACGGATTCACCGCCTTCTCGGATACCTTCGGCGCACCACGTTCCGGCGGGCGGACGCACGAGGGTGTCGACATGATGGCCGAACGCTGGACGCATGTCGTCGCGATCGAGTCCGGAACCATCTATCAGCTGAAGGAAGGCGGCCTGGGTGGTATCACCGTGTGGCTGCACTCTGACTCGGAGGATTCGTACTACTACGCCCACCTTCAGGACTGGGCCGAAGGGCTGTATAAGGGCCAACGTGTCGAAGCGGGCCAGCTGATCGGGTATGTGGGAACCTCAGGGAACGCTCCCGACTACCTGCCGCACCTGCACTTCGAGTACCACCCCGGCCACGGTGATGCAGTCGACCCTTATCCGCTCGTCAAGAGTCTCTGCGGGTAAGGCCGAGGGCCGGATGCTCTCCGGCCCTCGATGCTCCCAGCTATTCGGTCTGCCCCCCAGCGACAGGCACGTTCGATGACGCAAGTATCGACGAGAAGGACCCGGAAGTATCGACCCGTTCTGAGTTGACCCCGAGTGACTAGTGCTCCGTCCGGCGACGGTGGTGATGAACGCAGCGAACGTTGACGGCTAGGACGCTTGGTTCGAGGTCAGGTCGTCAAGGATGCGGGCGATTCTGCCCGTGCACACCTCATCGCCTGCCGGCGGAAGTGCGTCAACGACCTGCTTGGCCAGATCTCTGAAGGCTTCCGCCGTTTCCGTCTCCGGGTGGGACCGAACGATCGGCGAGCCGGCGTCTCCGTCGCTCACGACGTGTGGGTCGAGTGGGATCCGCCCCAACAGCGGTACGCCGATCTCGTCTGCCAGCCGAGCCCCACCACCTTCACCGAAGAGGTGGTAGGTCTCTCCGTGTTCGCAGGTGAATCCGGCCATGTTCTCGATCACGCCGAGCACAGGAAGAAACGAGCGCCGCGCCATGTCGGCGACTCTCGCGGCGACTTTCTGGGCCGCCTTCTGTGGAGTTGTGACAACCATGAGTTCGGCTTGAGGTGCCATCCGTGACAGCGCCATCTGTACATCGCCGGTTCCCGGCGGAAGATCGACGATCAGGTACTCCAGATCGGGACTCCACGCGACTTGGCGGAGGAATTGCTCCAGTGCCTTCGAGAGCATGAGGCCTCGCCACATGAGCGCGCTGTCCTCGGACTCGACGATGAGCCCAGTCGACACCACCTGGATTCCGGCGACCTCCGTTGGAACGATCATTTTGTCGTCGCCGGCGGTGAGGTGGTCTTCGGCGCCTACGAGCCGCGGGATCGAGAACCCCCAGATGTCGGCATCGAGGAGCCCGACTCGGCGACCGAGATCAGACAGGGCGAGTGCAAGATTGACACTTACCGATGACTTGCCAACACCGCCCTTGCCGCTGCCGACGGCCACAACTCTGGTGAGAGGGCTCACGGACGTGGGTTCTGCATTCTCCCGCGCGCGCCGTCTCGCGACGCCCATCAGCGCAGACCGTTGCTCGGCGTCCATCGCAGTTGTCTCGACCTCGACCGAGGTCACGTCCTGAAGGGCTGACACCTTGCGGACGACATCCTCCTCGATCCGGTTGCGCATGGGGCATGCCGCGATGGTGAGTGCCACGCCAACCGTGACAGCCCCTTCGGGCGATACCGACACGGACTGGACCATCCCGAGATCGACGATGTCGCTCCCCAATTCGGGATCCAGCACGCCTCGCAAGGCGGACATGACCTGTTCTTGATTCACAACAGTGAGCGTAGATGCGAATTAGCACTACCTCGACGGTGTTTATTGTTGGGATCCCGGTAGGGTGTCTCACGTTGAAAGGAGCGCCGTATGCAGTTACTCGAGATCAAGTCCGCCATGCGGGCCGTCACGCTGACCGACACAGCAGTCAGCAAGGTGCGCGAACTGGTACAGGCCGAAGGCGATCCATCGCTCGTGCTTCGGTTTGGCGTCCGTCCAGGCGGCTGCTCGGGATTCTCCTACGAGATGTACTTCGACACACAGATCGACGACGGTGACATCGTCGAAACATTCGATGACGACGTGAGGGTCGTGATCGACTCCGAGTCGCTTCGGATGGTCAGAGGTTCGACCATCGACTACAAGAGCGATCTGATGAGTGCCGGGTTCGCTATCAACAACCCGAACATCACCTCAAGCTGCGGCTGCGGCAACAGTTTCAGCTAGCTCGCTTCGCTCGCAGCTATCGCAGTCAGCAATCAGCTGTCAGCAAGAACCTGACCTGAAGCGCCGCGAGACCGCAGGGTGACGTTGGGGGAAAGCACCGCCGGTGCCGGAGCCGCCGGGGTAGGGGGGCGCGCTGGGGCGTCATTGGTGGGTACCGCCCCCTCCGACGTCGAGCGTCAGCTCGACGCCATCTTTCCCAATACTCGCTTCGCTCGCGAGGGGAGGAAACGGTCGCCCCGAGGTCTCGCGGCGGCTGCGGCCGCGTTCCTGCTGCCGACTGGCCTCCGGCCGCTGGATAGCTGAACTGCTGAATGGCTGAGTAGGAACCGTCGTACCATCCTCCCCATGAAGCGAAGACTGCCGCTCGCTCTTCTCGCCGGTGCCGGTGTCGTGTGGGCCTTTCCTGCCGCCCTGAAGGTCGCCTTTCGTCCTCCCCGGCGGGAGATCCCCACCACTCCGGCCGATCTCGATCTCCCTGGGGACGACGTGTGGCTGGATGGGCCGAACGGCAAGAAGCTCCACACGTGGTTCATTCCGGTGAGCGGGCTCGCTCCGGCGGTCGTGGTGCTCCACGGGTGGGGCGGCAACTCGGGTTTCATGCTTCCTTTTGCGGTACCGCTGCGACAGGCGGGTTTCCACGTGTTGTTCGTCGACGCCCGCGGTCATGGCATGAGTGAGCGGGACGACTTCTCCTCGATGCCCAGGTTTGCCGAGGACCTGGATGTCGCAGTCGACTGGCTGAGGGCACGGACCGATGTTCGAAGTGTGGGGGTTGTGGGCCACTCGGTTGGTGCTGCTGCGTCGATCCTGGCGACATCGAGGAGGAGCGACGTCGGGGCGGTCGTCGCGGTGGCATCGTTTGCCCATCCGGGTGAGTTCATGGAATCGGCGAAGCCGATCGTGCTGCTGCCAAGGCCGTTGGCGGCCGTCACTCTGAAGACGATCGAGCGCGTGATCGGGTTCGGATTCGATGACATCGCGCCGAGAAACCGTATTGGACGCGTGACAGCACCGCTGTTGCTGATCCACGGCGATGAAGACCGTACGGTGCCGATCTCGAATCTCCATGAACTCACGAACTCAAAGCCGTCCGCACAGGCGATCGTCGTGCAAGGTGCAGGACACAGTGACGGGTTCGAGGCACTCGCCGGCGACGTTGTCGGGTTCCTATCGGAACACCTGTCCTGAAGTTCGCTGCGCTCCAGCGAACAGCGAATAGCGGACAGCCTCTTGTCGGTCGTCCAGCGTCGAGCATCGGCCTTGCGCCTTTTCCCTTGGGCTGCGCCCAGAACCCACACCGTCCCTTCGGGGCACCTCCCCCAAGGTCGCTGCGCTCCTGGGGGAACGATTCGGGCTCTCCCTCGCGAAGGGAGGGGGCGATCGCCCTGCGACCTGGCGGTGTTCCAGGTCGCGTTCTTGCTGTCTGCTGAACGGCTCCACTACCCATGCTCTCCGGGCATGACCCGGCGGGCATGACCCTCCGGGCATGTAGCCTGAGTCGACAACGAAACGAGGAGCAGCGATGTCGAAGCGAGTGCTCAGCACGCCGCACGCGCCCAAGGCGCTCGGCCCCTACTCGGTGGCCGTCGAAGCCGGGAACCTGGTATTCATCTCCGGACAAGTCGCCATCGACCCGGCGACAGGGGAACGAGAAACGGCCGGTGTGGTAGCCGAAGCCGAGCGGATCATGGCCAACATCGGATCCATTCTCGGCGACGTTGGCTTGGGATACGAAGACATCGTCAAGACGACCATCTTCCTTCAGGACATGAGCGACTTCCCGATCGTCAACGACGTCTACGGATCGAGATTCGAGTCCCAGCCACCGGCGAGATCGACCGTCGAAGTCGGGGCGCTGCCGGGAGGATTCCTCGTGGAGATCGAAACGATTGCGAGCCGGGGGTGAACACGGTGAATGAGATCCTCGAACCACTTGGCATCTCAGAGGTGAACTCGGGTGTCTACGCGAGCGGCTGGCGCGAGGCGGACGGCCGGGTCATCGATTCGGTGAACCCGGCGACAGGCGAGGTGATCGCCAAGGTTGTCAGGGCCTCAGCCGAGGACTACGAGACAGTCGTGACGGACTCTGTCGAAACGTTCAAACGCTGGCGGATGCTTCCTGCCCCCGAGCGCGGCTCCTACGTGAGGGCGATAGGTGAAGCTCTACGAGAGAAGAAGGCTGCGCTTGGCGCACTCGTGACGATGGAGATGGGCAAGATCCTTCCCGAAGGCGAGGGCGAAGTCCAGGAGATGATCGATATCGCCGACTTCGCCGTGGGTCTGTCCCGCCAGCTATATGGGGTCACGATGGCCTCGGAGCGTCCGCGTCATCGCATGTATGAGCAGTGGCACCCGCTCGGACCGGTCGGGATCATCACGTCCTTCAACTTCCCGACGGCCGTCTGGTCGTGGAACGCGATGATCGCCGCCGTATGCGGCGACACGAACATCTGGAAGCCGTCATCGTCGACACCGCTGACCGCTGTCGCCGTCACCAATATCGCAAATTCGGTGATGGATGGTTCGGGTTTCGAAGGCGTGTTCAACCTTGCGTTCGGCAGCGGCGCAGACGTCGGCGATCTGATGGTGAACGATCGTCGAGTGCCGCTCGTTTCGGCCACCGGCTCTTGCGACATGGGATACAAGGTGGGGGTCGGTGTTGCCAAGCGACTCGGCCGGTCGCTGTTGGAGCTTGGCGGCAACAACGCGATGATCGTGATGGACGACGCCAATCTCGATCTGGTCACCAGAGCCGCGTTGTTTGCGGCAGTCGGAACAGCAGGTCAGCGATGCACGTCGTTGCGCCGATTGATCGTTCACGAAGACGTTGTCGACGAGGTCGTCAGACGACTGACGGGCGCCTACCGGCAGGTGAAGATCGGCGACCCGCTCGACCAGGGCGTGCTCATGGGGCCACTCGTCGACGAGCCTGCCGTCCACAACATGCTCACGGCGATCGACCTTGCGAAGTCTCAAGGCGGAGAGCTGGTGTTCGGTGGTGACCGCCGCCAAGATCTCGGCACGAACTACGTCGAGCCAACGATCATGAAGATGACCAAGGACGCAGAGATTCTCCAGGAGGAGACCTTTGCGCCGTTGCTGTATGTGATTCCGGTTACGTCCGTGAAGGAGGCCATCGAGGTGCAGAACGGAGTCCGTCAAGGTCTTTCGTCAGCGATCTTCACCGACTCTGTCTCTAGTGCGGAGACGTTTCTCTCTCACGAAGGGTCCGACTGCGGCATCGCCAATGTGAACATCGGTACCTCTGGCGCGGAAATCGGCGGAGCTTTCGGTGGCGAGAAGGAAACGGGCGGAGGTCGCGAGGCCGGATCTGACGCATGGAAGGCGTATATGCGACGCCAAACGACAACCATCAACTGGAGCGGCGAGTTGCCGCTGGCCCAAGGTATCGAGTTCGGATAGGCGAGCGAAGCTCACAGTCGTTCTCTCCCCAGCGAGGCCGCAGTGTCGAGCGTGTTCCCTCCCACAGGAGCGCAGCGACCTTGTGTGGACCGGGTTGATGCTTGACGCCCGGTAGTGCCTACCAACGTGGCTCCTCTGTGGTCACGGCGGATTGTGGGCCAGAAACCGGGCATCGAAACAGATGCCGGGGTTTAGGGTGAGCATATGGACTTGCTCCTGGGAAGGAAGGCGTGCCTTCACGCGCTTGAAGAGGCCGAGGAACTCGCGCGCGGCGGCGGCACGGCACTGATCTCGCTCATCGGCCGTTCAGGCAGCGGTCGAACGCGGCTTCTCGAGGAGTTCGAGTCGATTCTGACGAGGGACGGTTTTGAGACGGCTCGGGTCGCGGCCTTCGAGGCGACCGAAACGGAGCCTGGTTACGTCGCCTCCAAGCTTCCTGAACGCGGGGCGCTTCTCATCGACGATGCGCAGTGGGTCGATGCAACATCTCTCGCGTTGTTGCGTAGCAGAATCGCCAAGTCCGAGAGAGGGCTCATCGTCGTGCTGGCTCACGCCCCGATCCCGGGCTATCTCCGATTCGCCCACGAGAGTCTGGTAGAGACTGTCAATCGGCATGGCCGAGCATGGCTTCTGACGCTGGGCCTACTGGACGTACAGGATCTCACAGAGGTCGTCAATGAGGACCTTGCTCGCGACGTCGTGGAAATGTCGGGAGGCCTCGCGGCGGATGTCGCCGCCACCCTCGACGCTTGGATGACGGCCGGCGCGATCCGCAGAGAAGGTCGGCGACTGATTGCCACCGGAGCCCGCCTTCCGCAAGCGGTGACACTTGCCGAGCGTGTCGACCGCCTCGGGCGGGAGGAGCGGAAATTCGTCGAGGTAGCGGCGATCTCCCGGCAGCCGTTGCCGCTTTCCATTTCGGCAGCTGTGCTTGGCATCACGGAGGATTCGGCGCTCGAGATTGGAGAGCGTCTCGCTGCACAGGGACTGCTCCACCAGTCTGCCGAAGGGTTCATCGGAGAGAAGAGGCTCGCTCGGCATCTTGGCCAGGTGCGGCGAGCTTCACTCGCGGGGAACCTGGGCGATGCACTGGCCGGCATGGGAATGGCCGACCGAAACCCGGGGCTGGTGGGTGGCTACTACCTCGAGGCGACGCGGTGGGGTGATGCGCTTCCGCTTCTCGCCCAGGCCGGCCTCGACCATTCGGCCCTCGGCCACCACGTTGAGGCCTATCCCTTGGTCGATGGAGCGCTTACCGCTCTCGAGAGATCCGGCCACGAAGACCCGGTGTTGGAAGGCCGGCTTCGGCTTGCCAGGGCGTCGGGCTATCGACTCGCGGGCCTTTCCAACGCCGCAGCCGAGGACCTCGATGTGGCCATCGCGAAGCTGTCCGGCGTTGACCGCATTCACGCCCTGGGATACGCGGGCCAGGTAGCGGACGATCGTCAGAGACCACAGCACGCGGAACGTTTCCTTGCAGAGGGGCTTCTCGAGGCGATTGCGGCCAACGAACTCGGAATGCTGGGCTCGCTCATGACTCTCCATGCGAGAACGCTCGCGAGGCTCGGGTTCGCGAGAGAAGCCGATGCCGAGATGGCGAAGGCACTGGCAGTTCTCGCATCATCCGGTACGAGCGAACAGCAGCAGCGCGGCAGATACAACGAGGCCTGGGTGGCCTTCGACAGAGGGTGGGCCCGCAAGGCGGAACCCGGCTTCGCTCGCCTTGTCGATGAGGCCGGAGATTCCGGAGTCGTACTTGCCGACAGGCTGGCGTGGTGGTCTCGAGCGTTGTTCATGTCCGGCCGACCCGACCAGGCGCTCGAGACAAGAACGAAGTCGATTCAGCACGCAGATCTGGATGCCGGCCCCGTGTTCCTCGCTCACATGGCGCTGGCCGAAGGGGCGATTCGATTCCGTGTCTGGGACGAGGCGCTCGAAGCGGCCGAAGAAACGCTCGCGCTGGTTCTTCAGCAGCTCCCGGCGTGGGAGAACAGCGCCCGGTATCTCCGAGCTAGGGCGCTGCTCGGTGCCGGGCGAATCGATGAGGCGGACGCGGAAGCCGATGCAGCGAGCGAAAGCTGCCCTCCTGGGGTCGATGGGCGCAGATGGTGGCTTCGAATCAGGGTGCTCCAGCTCGAGATAGCGGTCGCGAAGGGTGATGCGTGGCCATCTGACGAAGCGTTCGATCTGACGGACGAGATCCTTCAATCCGAGTGGTACCTGACTGCTGCCCGGCTGCAGGTTCTGCGAGCGAAGGTCGAACGTGACCCCTCGCTTGCCACAGAAGCGATGGCGCTCGCGATGGAGCTTGGGGTTGCAGACGTCGCCGCGGAAGCTGCCGAGATCGGCGGGCTGTGGAACAGGCCGGAGGCGGCGGCCGTTTCAGCCTCGGTCAAGACGATGGCGGCTCACGTTCCGGATTCGTGGCGCTCCGGATGGGAGTCGAGCCCCTTCATCAAGAGCGCACTCGATCAACCCGACATTGACGAAGAGACATACCAGAGCGCCGCGGAGCGTCTTACACAGCAGCTCGATCAGGCGCTGGAGGAAGCAGGCCTGGGCGCGGAAGGTCGCTTCATCAGCCCTGCCCAGCGGCGGGCGCGGGGACTCAAACGCCGGCGCAGGCCGTTCAGATGGACGCCGGTCCGGGTCGCCGCCGCCGTCGTCGTGGTCGCTGCCCTCGGTCTGGGAGGGGGCTTTCTCGCCAAGGCGCTCACTCCTGCTTCGCCCGCTACCACCATCGTCATGTCGAACCCTTCAACGATTCCGACGACGACAACGCTACCCGAGATATGGGACCGGGAGCTGGGGCCTCCTCCGAAGGACGTTGTCACCGGACAGTGGAGCTTCGGTGGGGACACCGACGATCAGTCCGAACTGAATCTCAACACCGGCTCGTCGGGTAGAACGGGTGTCCGCAAAGCCGATGGTTACTACTGGAAGTACGCGACAGGGGGCCGCCTCGAGTCGTCGCCGGTGGTCTTTGGGGAGAATGTCATCGTTGCCAGCGAGGACGGCAGTCTGTACGGCTTCGCGATGGCATCCGGCGCTCCGCCGCTGTGGACCGAAGACTCGTCGAACGGCGCGCTCGTTGCCTCGCCTTCCCTGGCATTCTTCGCGAGTGGCAACAGTCTCTTCCAGAGCGCGATGCGTGTCTACTACGGGAGCACGGACGGCCTGCTTCGAATCCGCGACGCAGGGAATCCGACTGCACAGGTCCTGCACGTTCCCGAAGAGGGTGGGTTTGACGGCGAGATCGTCAGTTCCCCGGTCGTCGTCGGCGATACCGTCTATCTCGGAACCGCCGCCGGGACCCTCTACGCCGTGTCTACGTCCGACCCTTTCCCCGAACTCTGGTCGGTCGACCTGGGGAGTCCGATCCTCGCAACTCCCGCAGCCGCAGGCGGAACGCTCTACGTAGGGACAGAGGGTGGAGTGCTGTGGTCGGTCGACGAGAAGACCGGTGCCGCAACCGAGTGCTACGACACGAAAGACACGATCGTGAGCCCTCCCGTGATCGCCGGCGACATCGTCTTGATTCCGGCCCGAGACTCCCAGAACCTCTACGCAGTGCAGGTCGGGTCGTGCAACCTGGTGGAGGGGATCTTCCTGTACCAGAAGGTGACATCCTCTCCTGCCTACGCCGACGGCGTGCTCTACGCCGCGAACGGCAGTCTGGTTCAGGCGTATGACCTCCAGAGCCGCGACATGGTGTGGCAGTACCCGAGCCTGGACTCCGGGTCTCACCTGGGTGGCAGGGCCGGGTGGCCGGTGGTCGCAGGTGGTGTTCTCTACTTCACGACCGATGAGTCGTACGTCTATGCGGTGGATATCGAGACCCACGAATTGCTGTGGAGATACCACCTTGATGGACGTGTCGTCAGCCGGCCCGCCGTCATGAACGGGGCGGTGGTCGTTGGAGACTTAAGTGGGACGATTGTCGCGATCGGGTGTGAGAATCCGCCGGACTGCAAGTGAACGTAGAAACCGGTATCGCTGTAGGGTCGCCCCGCCGTGCTGAAACGGCTGAGGTTGCGTACCAGGTACCGGGTACAGCTCGCGATGCGAGCCTCGATCAATCGCCGCCGGTCTCGCGGAGGCGTTTCATCATTGCATCCATCATCGCCAGCGCGATGTCCGGTTCGCTCTCGATGAGACCCTTGAGATCCCACCGCGTGAGTTGGAGGACCCTGACGTCTTCGTTCGCCACGACATCTGCCGACCGGGGCGTGCTGAGGCTCGACAGGAGCGCCATCTCACCGAAGTGTTCGCCCGGGCCGAGCGTATTGACGGTGACGCCGCCCCTTTTGACTTCAACCGTGCCTTCCAGGAGGACGTAGAAGCCGAGGCCCCGCTCCTCTCCCTGGGTGACGATCTTCGATCCGGCGGCGAATGACCGCTCGTGGGCTGCCTTCGCGAGGGTGTTCAGTCGAGCATCATCGAGCCCTGCGAATACCGGAGCGTTCGCCAGTGCGTCGCGTGCTTCATTGTCTCCCATGTGTACCTCCCGTTTTGGATCACACTATTCCCTTCGATCCGTCTATGGGCCTCAACCGAAGCGATACCCGACGGAGCGAACGGTCGAAATCCATCGTGAGCGCTCTTCACCGAGTTTTGCTCGCAGACGGCGAACGTGGACATCGACCGTTCGAGCTCCCCCGAAGTAGTCGTAGCCCCACACCTTGGAGAGAAGCTGCTCGCGACTCCATACCCGGCGGGGATGCTGAACGAAGAAGCGCAGCAGCTCATATTCCATGTACGCGAGATCCAAGGGCACGCCACTGAGGCGGGCCTGGTAGGTAGCCGTATTCATCTCGAGATCCTTGAAACGAATGTGTTCCTCTCCATCGTGATCGTCCGCGAGCCGATGGAGACGGACTCGCAGCTCGACTGGATCGGGCGGACCGAACAGAAAGTCCGAAAGGAACCCTGCGCCTTCGAGATGAGCCACTTGGGATCGATCTGCCACCGCTACCGTCGGAACTCCCGACTGCTCGTACGTTCGACGAACCGATGAGAGGTTCTCGTCGGGATCAGCACCCAGCTCGACGATCAGAACGTCAGCGTCGTCGGGTTGCTCGAGGGTGGTGATCCCAGCGACGAGCAAGGCCTCTGTGAGGCGATTCGACGGCTCGGCGGGGGTGACGAAGACACGCATCAGAGAATCGGTAGGTACTCCTCGAGTTCGAAGCGGGAAACATGCCGCTGGTAGCGGTCCCACTCCTTGCGCTTGTTCTTGAGAAACCAAGAGAACATGTGCTCTCCGAGCGCTTCGGCAACCAGTTCTGATCGTTCCATGAGATCGAGCGCCTCCGACAGATTCGATGGCAGCTTGCCGATGCCGGCGGCCGCGCGCTCCGCCGAAGTGAGATCGAACACGTTGCGGGGCATTTCAGGCGGAAGTTCGTACCCGTTCTCAATGCCGGCGAGGCCCGCTGCCAGCAGCACGGAGAAGGCCATGTAGGGGTTGCAGGCCGCATCCGGTGCCCTGTACTCGACACGTGTTGACGCCGGCTTGCCGATCTTGACCGTCGGGACCCGAACGAGTGCCGACTGGTTGTTGCGTGCCCACATCAGATAGATGGGGGCATCGAAACCGGATACCAGTCGCTTGTACGAATTGACCCACTGGTTCGTGACTGCAGTGATTTCTGGGGCGTGACGGATCAGTCCGGCAATGAAGTTCTGGGCAACCGTGGACAGTCCAAGATCGGTGCCCGGCTCGTAGAACGCGTTGCGATCGCCCTCGAACAGCGACAGGTGGACATGCATGCCGTTGCCGTCATGACGTTCCAAAGGTTTGGGCATGAAGGTTGCGTAGATGCCGTGCTCCATCGCGACTTCCTTGACCGCGATCCGGTAGGTCATCACGTTGTCGGACATGGTGAGCGCGTCCGTGTAGCGCAGATCGATCTCGTGCTGACTGGGGGAGACTTCGTGGTGGGATGACTCGACGGGGATGCCGAGCTGCTCGAGCACGTTGATGGTCGTGCGCCGGTACTCCTGAGCGATGTCCAGGGGCGTCAGATCGAAGTAGCCGCCACGATCGAGGAGCCGTGGCTCGGGTCCCGCATCCTCGAAGTAGAACCACTCGAGTTCGGGACCCACGTAGAACGTGTAGCCCAGGTCGGCGGCCCGCCGCAGGTTTCGCTTGAGGACCCATCGGGGGTCCCCTTCGAATGGTTCTCCGTCGGGGGTGAGGATGTCGCAGAACATGCGGGCGACCTGCTGCTGGGGGCGCCACGGGATGATTTGAAACGACGAAGGGTCGGGACGTGCCACCATATCGGCTTCCTGCACTCGGGCGTAGCCGTCGATGGCGGATCCATCGAAGGTCATTCCTTCGGAAAATGCCACCTCGAGTTCCGCCGGATTGATCGCGACCGACTTGAGGAACCCCTGCACGTCGGTGAACCAGAGGCGAATGAAGCGGATCCCTCGTTCCTCGACGGTGCGGAGCACGTACTCGGCTTGTCTGTCCATTCGGGCTCCTTTCGGGGATGAAGGTAGCCGATCTCGACGGACGAAACACTGCGTTCACAGTTTTGCAACTACTAGGAAACCGTCCGGGACCAGAATGGCCGTTGGTCGTCTAGGAGGAACGCATTGTCACCTGCAGATCTCGTTCGCCATATCGAGGATGAGGGGTTCGAGTTCGTCGACCTCCGATTCTGCGACCTGCCCGGTCAGGTGCAGCACTTCACGGTCCCTGCATCGGCGCTCACAGAGGAGAGCTTCGAGGAGGGTTTCGGGTTCGACGGGTCCTCGATCAGGGGTTTCCAGGAGATTCAGGAGTCGGACATGATCCTGATCCCCGATCCGGAGACCGCGACGCTCGACCCGTTCATGCTGCGCAAGACCATGCTCGTCTACTGCTTTGTTCACGATCCGACGACTGGTGAGCCCTACGACCGCGACCCTCGCTACGTGGCCAAGAAGGCGGAGATCTATCTGAAAGGCACCGGCATCGCGGAGACGTCGTACTGGGGTCCGGAAGCCGAGTTCTACATCTTCGATTCCGCCCGCTTCGACCAGACCCAATTCTCTGCCTTCTACGAAGTCGACTCGGACGAGGGCGCGTGGAACAGCGGGACAGACGAACCCGGCGGCAACCTTGCCTACAAGCCGAGGTACAAGGAGGGGTACTTCCCCGTTCCTCCCACCGACCACTATCAGGATCTGCGATCGGAGATGGCTGCCGTGCTCGACGTAGCCGGCATCGAAGTCGAGGTACACCACCACGAGGTCGGCACTGCCGGTCAGGCCGAAATCGATATCAAGTATGAAACGCTGCTGAAGCAGGCCGACCACGTCACGCTCTTCAAGTATCTGGTCAAGAACACGGCGTGGGAGGCAGGGAAGACCGTCACGTTCATGCCAAAGCCGATCTTCGAAGACAACGGATCCGGCATGCACACGCATCAGTCGCTGTGGAGCGCAGGCAAGCCTCTGTTCTTCGATGAGACAGGCTATGCGGGGCTTTCCGACGTGGCCCGCTGGTACATCGGCGGCCTGCTGAAGCACGCCCATGCGGTATTGGCGTTCGCTGCACCCACCACGAACTCCTACCGTCGTCTGGTTCCCGGGTATGAAGCGCCGGTGAATTTGGTGTACAGCCAGCGGAACCGGTCGGCGGCCATTCGGATTCCGCTCTACTCGCAGAAGCCGGCAGCCAAACGTCTCGAGTTCCGGTGCCCCGACAACACTGCAAACCCGTATCTGGCCTTCTCGGCGATGTTGATGGCCGGCCTCGATGGGATCCAGAACCGAATCGAGCCGCCCACGCCCGTCGACAAAGACATCTACGACTTGCCACCAGAGGAGTTGACCAACCTCCCATCGGTTCCCGGCAGTCTCGAAGAGGCGCTGGATGCCCTCCAAGAAGACCACGACTTCCTGCTCAAGGGGGGCGTGTTCAGCGAGGACCTCGTGAACGCGTGGATCTCATACAAACGCACGAGGGAGATCGATGCGGTCCGGCTCCGCCCGCACCCGTACGAGTTCTACCTCTACTACGACATCTAGGGGCGACTCCACCCTTGATTCCCAGTGGGCCGAGCGATCGCTCGGCCCACTGCTGTGAGTTGTGGGCTTCGTTGGTGGGTGCCGCTCCCTCCGTCCCCTCGGGATTCAACTCCGCAGGGCAGGAGATCTGACCCCTTCTGTCTCTGCGGGACTCCTCCCCCAGCGCCCAGTCTTGAGTCTTGAGTTAGAGGCGTTAGCGTGCACGACGAGCCTCCTTTGGTTGCCGGGTGCGTGCAAACACCACTCAACCAGGGAGGCTCACCCCATCACACTGTCAACAACCTGCCGAAGCAGAACACCTAGCCGCCGCTGGTGGTCGAGGTCGTATCGCCCGTGCCTGTGGCTCCGGA